>JAFLXO010000100.1 GCA_029786595.1 Nitrososphaerota archaeon
CCTAGCTTCTTCCTCCGTCTTTCCTTGGCTTATGGCAGCAGGAAGCTCAACGCACTGTGCCGTATAGATCCCGCTACTTTCGTCCTTCTCCATGGTGACCGTAAAGGTCCTGCTAGCCATATTTTTACACGCTGTACGCAGCTTAATAAAGCTAACCCCAAGGCCGACCACTGCGCCTAAGCGGTCCAGGTCAGCGACAGGCCGCTATTGCCAACCGCCGTGATGTAGTAAGCTGAGGGCATGGCGCCCGTGTAGGGGATTGAGAACTGAAGCTCGACCGTCTGTCCGGGGACGATGGTGGTCTCAGGGTTGCCGCTATACATGATCGTAAACGAGGCGACCGTATAGGTGCCGGTGCCGGGGATATCAACTATCAAGGACGAAGGGGTAAATGGTGATGTGCCATACGAATCCAGGTAGGTGGTTACCGAGGTGGCCGAGCCCGATTGTGCAGCATAGGCGTAGACGAGCGATATCTGGACCCGCGCGTTGGTTCCCTCCGTCTGGGACCCATGTCCCAGCTGCTGTGAGGTTATAATGTAACGCTGGAGCTGGGGGTATACGAGCACGGAGAAGCCGGCAACCACTATCATGATGAGGATCAGGGCCGCGAGCATCTCGGAGACCGCCTTCCTCCTCCTTTGCACCCTGCAGAACATGGTTGTCTATGCTCACCCCCCTTTTAAGGTGTCCAGGCATGAAGGCCTGATGACAACGAAAATATGTCTCAAGAAAGCAAAAGCAATTTCACCGATCATCGCCACGATAATACTGATAGTGATCACGGTCGTCGCAGGAGGCTTCATCTACGCGTACGTTTCAGGGATGCTGCACAGCGGCGCATCAACAAATGTAGCTGACGTTCAGAGCATATCACTAATACCAACAACAACGGGGGGCACACTGACACTTACAGTTTCAAATGGTGGCGCAGCGGCCATAACAGGAGTATCATACGAGTTCAATGGGGAAACGCCCGCAACCGCGTTCGCACTATCCCCATCAACTATTCAGCCCGGCGGAAGCGGTAGCGCAAACACAACCGTCACTATATCGGGTGGGGCTGTTATAGATGGAACCAGCTATCCACTACTGCTAAAGGTCACATTTGCCAATGGAGCCACGCAGACAATTTCAACCTCAGTAGTAGCAGAACCATACTAAACGCCACATTCCATTCCATATTTTTTATTTTTTTTCTTTTAAAGTTGAATAGAGCTTCCTTCCTATTTGACGGCTATCAGTGGTAGACGAACCCTTAAGGGGATATGAAAAACTTAATGGCTTCAGCCATAGGAGAGTGTCACCGGTCCTACCTTAGCTTTTAATATTCTATAGAGGCGGGTCAATTGCTATGCACATTCAGCCAGTCATTTAAAATACAAGCCTTTATTTGCCTGACCAAGTACCTTCTCAACATCATTCCTTCTTGTCTGTAGAAGGAACCAGTACGAAAAGAGCTGTTTTTCCAGGTCGTCATGGTTGCTGAAGCTCTTTTCTATATGCCTCCAGAAATTTGCATTATGTCTCCTTTCAACAGCGTGCGTCAATTCGTGGAAGATCACATAGGATAGCAGTTTATCGGGCAGGTACTGCATCATTTTATTGATCGTAATGTCATTTCTTTTGCTGTAGCTGGCCCACTTGGAATTCATCCTTCTAAAATATATTTTATTCACCCTTCCTCCTGATAGGCCTTCATATTTTTGCAGGATCCCTACCGTTAATGAACGAAATTCTTCCTCTGTCCTCATCACCAAAGTCAAGTTACCTGATTCTGCGAGCGCCTCATTTATCATCCCGATCCTACGGTTGATCCATCTTTCGTGCCTTCTAAGCAGCAAAGCCTCATCCCTGTAAGCTAGGGGTAAAACAAGGAGCAGGTTTCCGGTCTTGAATTCCAGGCGGGGATACCTGATCCTCCTGTACCTTATCCCGTATTCAGCTCCACCTTCATTTCTCACCACTACATCTCGATCATTTTGTGCCATATTCATAGATCATCTCCATAACCCTGCCGAACAGCGCATCTATTTCATTCATATTTAGCCCATACTTCTTCTTGTATCCCCTGACGAATTTCCTTACTTCCTTCTCCACGTCCTTTTTTGCTGATTGTTGCATGTGCCATCCCTTGAAGGTAGAATTTTTTAAGGACTCAAACAGCCCATTTACATCTTTTATGAGCTCTCCTCTCTGCCCTAACTTAGCTTCAAGGGCCAAAAGTACGGAGTACTGCAGGTCGCCCAGTCCCAGGCTTCTCTGCCTTTCCTGAAGCTTCTGTATGCCCTGTATTATCTTTACGCCTTCGCTGTATATCCTTTCATAATCCTTCGTCCTCTCCTTCCACATCGCAAGCAGCTTCTCAACCATTTCGCTCAATGACTCATATACGGGGCTCTTTGATTTATCGACAAGCACAAACCTGTTGAGCGTAAACACTATGTTCGCAGCCTTCTCCTCCTTTGTCCTTAGCTTCTCCTCAAGGGTTCTAAGATAGCTGCTGTCGAACGCTATAGCTGGAAGGGCCTTTTGAAAGTTCTCCAGCTCCGTGGATTTGTAGACGTACTTCAGGGTCTTCCTGAAATAGTTCCTGGCATATCTATCGGCCTCATCAACTGAACTTCGTAGCACGGTATTGTAATAGTAAACGTATATAGCCGTAATCCACTTGTATTCTGAAAAGCTATCCAGCTTAACCTCATCCGGGCCAAGTAACTCGAAATCCTTCCTGAGTATCTTGTAGGAATCGATGAAGTTCTTGCTGCTGGCTTCATCCGTTGTCAGGGCTTCAATGGCCTTTTCCATCGCCTCCCTGCTGTAATCATCCTTGGGAACACCCTTGAATATATCAAGTATCCCCTGTTTGGCCTTGAGGAACTCATCCCTTATATCGCTGATGTTAAAGATGGCCCCCTTTATCTCATCCCTGCTGTACATCTCGAACGCCTTTACCAAAAGCTTCAGTACCCCCACGTAATCGACAACAAGCCCGGCCTCCTTGACATCCTTGTATGGCCTGTTGGTCCTTGCGATGGCCTGCAGCAGCCTGTGCTCCTTTAACGGTTTGTCAAGGTATAAAGTCTGAAGGATTGGCGCATCAAACCCCGTCAGAAGCATATCTGTTACAATGAGTATCTTGGGCAGCTCCTCCTCCTTGTATTTCCTTATTATTTCCCTCCTTATCTCATCAGCTTCCTTGCCAGGATATCTCCCCTGAAGCTCTGCAAGATAATCGGATATCGGCGGCCGGTCGTTCCTGTTAAACGTCATAACGATCTCCGAATATTCCCTTGGTAGCAGTTCGTCCAGTGCCTTCTTGTACAGGGCGCACGCCTTTCTGCTTACCGCGACGACTACGGCTTTGAACTTGCCATCGATGTTGTCCTTGAAATGTTCAGATATGTC
>JAFLXO010000101.1 GCA_029786595.1 Nitrososphaerota archaeon
AGGCCATGGACTGGACCAGCACCACGGACCTGCCCTTCACGTCAGAGGCTACCCTGACGTACTTCTCATTATCAGGAAACTTCCTGATCTCGACCTGCCCATTCTCCGCGCCCAGGGCTGCAGCTATCCTATATGCGAGAGCCCTGTTGGAGGACCCAGAAACTACGACCGAGTTTGAACTCATCTTCCTCGGACACCGTCCATGTGCAAAATATATAACCGTATTGATTCAATCCTGCGCCAGGCAATATGGCGGTGGGCCCGGCCCCTTAAGGCATCGTGCCCATGAGCTTGCTCAGCAGCAGGTTGGTAAAGAAGGAGACCAGTATGTACCAGGTTATGAAGTTCATGCCGTATAGCAGCCCCACGGGCACCGTGGCCTTGAAGTAGAATATGGAGAAATATATGGGTGACAGCGCCACCGTTGCGTTGCCAAAGAAGTAGCTGAGGGCGTAGAATATTATCAGGAACGGTATAAGGAAGTAAAAGCTGACCTTCATCCTGTCCCATTGCACCTTCATCATGGAGTCCTGGATCTGCTTCTGCTTCTTTTGCATCTTCTCTATCTTCTCCTTGTCCCCTGATGAGGTGACGGCCCTGTACTCCTTGAGGAATTCGTTGTACGTTTTCATGACCTCATTGGAATGCTTTATGTCAACCGTCTTCTTGATCGTGATGTTGGATACGAATGCCATGGCAATGGTGATGGCCAGTATGAACAGCGTCGAATATGGCATTACCTGCAGTATCATAGATGTAATCGCTCCGTTAGGGCTTTTATAGTTTTCTCAAGCATCCCTTCCTCGTTCTCTATCATTATGACCTCCGCTCCGGACTGGGCTGAGGCAACCGCAAGGTATGATTTGGTGTAGAATAGCTCCTCCTCAAGCATCCCCACCGTTTCATCATCCCTATTTCTGGCCTTGTCGTTCAACCTCCTTTTGATTATATCCTCAGGCCTGGCGTATATGAAAACCAGATGCGACGGATGCAGCCTGTCGATCACGTATGACGGGAGGCCTGCGTAGAAGCCATCGGGGGTCCTGACCAGGTAATGGGTGTCCACGATGACGATATCTTCATCATGGGCAGAAATGCGTTCGGCCGCCTTCACCTGCAGCTCCCTCTGGTCCTCCATTGAAAGCTTCCTCATGGAATCCCTGTCTATCTCACCACGCTCCTTGGCCAATTCGTGCATCACCGTCCCGAACACCACCGCCCTGTAGTTGAGGCCCCTTTCATCAAGGTGCTTAACGAAGCCGGTCAGGACGGAGGTCTTTCCCACGCCCGGCAGGCCCCCTATCACTATCCTGACCCTGCCCTTACCGCCCCTGGTATGATCTCTACTTTCTGCCAAGAAACTCACCAAGCCTGGGCATGATCACTTCAAGCTGCTCCTTGACCAGCGTCTGATAATAGTTGATAGATATATCTATTGCCAGCAGGATGCCTATGCCGGTTCCAAATACATCCAGTACGGCTGAAGTGGAGGCCAGGAGGCCTATGATCAGCCCGCTGAGGAGGGTTACAGCTGGAATATACTTGTTGAGGATGGATGTGACGGAGGACTTCGTGCTTCTGAAGCCAGGAACCTGCACCTCCGAACCCAGCAGGTTCTCCGCCGCCTTGGATGCCGACATGCCGCTGACGTCCACCCACAACCTTGCAAAGAGGACGCTCAGGAGCGTGACAAAGAGGATGTAGGTGGTCATCTGAAGCGGATCCTGTAGGGTGTAAGGCAGCGGCTGGGGCGTCGATATATAATAAAGTATGCCGCCTTCTACCTTCCCGTTCACCATAACCGCAAGCCAGGAAAGGTACGGAGTTACGCTGGCGTACCTGCTCAATATCGTTACGAAGAACTGCAGGTCGGCTATGAGCGCGGCTACGAGTATGACAGGTATATTTGAAACATAAAGCAGCTTGATCGGGTAGGTGCCGCTGAAGCCCTTATACTTTGTCGAAGTTATCGGCAGCTCTATCCTCACGCCCTCCAAATACAGTATCAGAAGGATGAACCCTATGGTGCTGACCAGCCCCACCAGCGATGGCATGCTTGCAGCCCGGAAGGACAGCGCGTTCAGCGTCCTGTGGATGGTTTCGTTTATGGCATACGGAACATAACCGAAGTACTGACCGTTAACCGGAAGGGGGCTGAACGCATCAAGCATGAACTGAACGGCCACCCCGGCCAGGATGAACAGGCTTATGCCGCTGCCGATGCCCCATCCCTTTTGAACCAGCTGGTCCAGCAGGAACACGGCTATGCTTGCGAATATCAGCTCCAGTATGACTATGAGCGCTACGCTCCCCGTAACGCTAACCCCGAGTATGCCGCTGAAGATGTAAAAGATGGCCTCCACTATTATGAATACGAAGGTGAGCACCTTCGTGAAGGCCGAAAAGAACCTCTGGTCATCCGGCATGGAGAAGTTCAGCTTCATCAGGTCGGAGCCAGCAAGTATCTGAGCTATGAGGCCCGCAGTGACTATCGGGCCTATTCCCAGCGTCATCAGGGTCCCTATGTTTGCAGCGAAGATAACCTGATACAGGTAAAGCGAATTTGAGGCGGAGGCCGTCACGCCGAACAGGGGGATCTGTGACATTATGAGGTACAGGACCAGAGCCAGCCCTGTCCACAGCAGCTTTTCGTTGAAGCTTGGCGCCCTTATGGGCTTGGGAACTTCAGGTAGGACCGATGATATCCTGCTTATTACGTCCCTAGCCCTCATGAGCCTTCTACTTTTCCGCCAGCGTCAACTATTCCCTTCTTAGCCTCTTCGGTTATCCTGTCAACCACGATGTAGTAGGGGGCTGTCACTCCTCCCCTTCCGAGCAGCTTCTGATAGCCGAGCTTGGTCAGGTCCAGAAGGGCCATTCCGTCCTTCTTTTCCTTGGGCTCGTTCCTTCTATACAGGTCATCCAGCTGATCCAGATTAACCCAGGTCTTTATCTTCCTCTGCAAGGAGGTGAAACCGTGGTTGCCGTAGTAATCAGGCGCATACTTGACCGTCCAGCTCCATTTGTGCTTGTGGAGGCCGGCCATCCCGTGCCCCCCCTGTGACCCCGACTTTCTGTGCTGCCCGACCTGCCCGTAGCTGACGGTCCTCGTTCCCCGCATCTTCCTCGTCTTCCTGTTTCTGGTGGCCATGTTCATTCACCCTCCGGCAACATCCTCTTAAGCAGCTCGGTCGCACTATAGCTTCTCCTGGGAAAGCCCCTTTTTGGAGGTGGCAGAGAGAAATACGGCTTTATGCCGTAGGCCGACGGATTGAGCTCTCCGGCGGAGAACTTCTTTACCAGGTCGCTGAACCCCTTCAACCCCTTTTCCTTAAGGTACTTTTCATCGAGCCGCCTCCACCCGGTAGTCCT
>JAFLXO010000102.1 GCA_029786595.1 Nitrososphaerota archaeon
GAAGAGGCACGTCATGAAATCCATGGCCCTAATATTCTTTCCGACCATCGTTGAAATGGACGTGCTCGTGCTGGGCTACGTCATAACACAGACGAACCTGGTGCTAGGGTCGATCGTCTTTGCAGCCGGCTTCGCGGCCATATTTCTGGAGCCACGGCTTGCCTTCCGTTTTCAGAGGAGGTTTGAACTTGAGGCTGATGTGATCGCGGTCCGGACCATGGGGGATGGGCGGCCGCTGATAAGCGCCCTGGAGAAGCTTTCAGCGCTCAATATCGTCCCTAACAATAAGCGGTCGTTAACCCATCCGTCCGTTGCCGAGCGGATAAGGAGGATCGAGCAACTCAGCGCAGGCGACCTCGCAAATGTTAAATAACCATGGATCAATGGTAAAAAAAGGCCGGGGTAGCTCAGCTGGTCAGAGCGCCAGACTTGGGCGATACTCATAATCTGGAGATTTTCAGGAAACCAGAAGCCGAGGGTTCAAACCCCTCCCCCGGCACTATTGCTACAGGGTACAATGCCTACCGAAAATTACGTATATTATAGCATGAGCGACATACATAAGTTTGATAAAAAACTCAAATTTGCATTAAAGACGCTTGAAAGGGAAAGCAGAATACCGGGCGGCGATAAAAAGCTAATACTTGAATATGTAAGGAAGCTGGAGAGCAAGAACCTCAACGCCGGCAGGCCGGCAAAATACGTTTATTACCTCAAGAACATCAGGCTCCGCTTAAGGGTTAATTTCAAGGAGGCAACGGGGGAAGACATAGAAGAGCTCATAAGGGGGCTGAACGCGGAAAACTACGCCGCTTGGACAAAGGCAGATTACAGGGGTATAGTGAAGCGCTTTTACCGCTGGCTGCGCACCGGGGCTTGAAATCGAAAACGCACAGATAACCAACGGCGTTGTGCTTCTCACCGTAAAGAACACCGGGTCATACACTTTCTCAACTGTCTCATACCAGATCTACCAGGGCGGAAGTTCACAGGATAACTCACAAAACATGTCCCTGCCCACTGGAGGTCTTGGTGCCGGTCAATCAGATTCAAATACATCAAGCTTTAATTCAATAACCGGCTCCCAGAAAACCGTAGGTGACATCTACACGATTGTAGTAACAGGAGTATACGGGAACGGCCAGACATACACAGTTTCAACAAACGTTGTCGCCTCTTAAAAGGCATTTTATCATTTTCTGGCATGAAAAGAAAAGCAGTTTCAAGCATGATCACTGAACTCATCTTTAGACAACGTTGATACCAAGAGCTGGGAAGTGTTCTGTGAGCAGTTAATATAGCCTTCAGAGTCACTATGCCAGCGCTATGCTAAGGCTTTACCTAGGGCCTGTTTAATCATATTTGATCTCAGCTAACAACTTCCACCATTTGATCTTTCCTTCCAGTTTTGCATCCAAAGTATATGGCTCGCCCCCATGCGTGGTGTTAAGGATAGCAAGAAACAGGAACACGATCGCGTATATTATCCCAGTGCCAATATCAGTGGATCCGACGCCGTAAGGGCCTCCGAACCCCTCTGGGACCATCCATATTATAAGGCTGAAAACGAACCCGACGCCGTAAAAAAGCTTTCTCATGAACCCCGCTACCAATGAGAACGCAATCGCAAGTTCCGCTAAGCCACTTAGATAGACTATAAGGGCCGGATTAATGGAGGCGCTGGCTACCCAGAAGTTGAACCAACCGCTTAAAAACGCGGGTTGACCCTGTGCCGCAGTAGCCACCATCTTTGGAAAGGCCTGGATAAACCCGGGCCAGAATTTAAACTGTCCATCTATTGCCCATATCATGCCAAAAATTATGGTCACTGCCCTGTCTATTTTCATTACGTTGTCGGAGAACCATCTATCAGATAGTAGCTGTCTAGCTCCATCCATACCGGTCAAATTTGTCAAGGAAGATTAAAAACATTGCGTTTACCTTGCTTTGTTGCATAAATTTGACAACGTTGCATAACATTTTTGACTTTATAGTAATTTAAGCAGGTTACATAATACCAAATTATGACAGATTGGCCAGAATACAACAAGAAGCTGGTTAATGAAGCAGTTGACTGATATAAAAGGAAGCTATCGGTCTTTAGACGATAGTTGCAAGGAAGCAATATAAGGAGGAAAAACAGATATTATAACGAGGCCCATGCTGGGGCTCCTTTGGCCAAAGGGGTGAAGAGAATTGAAGTTGGTTAGTGTGAGCATTGGTGAATCGAATTTCCACTTTGTATTTACGCCAAAGTACAGAAGGGATGTGTTCATGGACGGAAAGGTTAGGGAAGCATGCCTGGAGAGCTTTGCTGAAACGTGTTAAAGGCTTGGAGGATGGAAGCGTGCGAATTCGGGCCTGATCATGTGCACTTATTTGTCAGTGGATGCAGGAAATACTCCGTTCCATACATGGCTCAGATGTTCAAGGGCGCAAGCTCAAGAAAGATAAGGGTAGAGCTATGGGATAACGTGAAGGGCAAGTTATGGGGGGACTCTTTCTGGAGCGATGGATACTTCTACAGGTCTGTAGGTTCAACCACCGCATAAGCGGTTCAGTATTACGTTGAGCAAAGGAAGCACTGGACAGACTACGAAGAAGCAAAAATTATGGAAAATGAACCAGCTCAAATAAGGCTTACAGACTTTATCTAGCCAGACCCGACGGGCCTCGGCCCGTCGTAGTTCAGCTGGGCGGCATTTGTTCGCGTACCCACTTTTCATGGTCGCAGAGGAACCCTATGTTCAGCTTGCCGTATTCCGATGTGCCATGCTCCTGTATTGGCGCACCACGCCACCAGCACTGGATATCGTTGTCCATTGAGGCCCCCTTTAGCATTTCATTTACCGAGTGGTCATGAAGGCCACCCTTAAAAGCTGGATTTACATGTTGCCACATGAATCAGCTTACGGACGATAACCTGAGGGGACACATATTCGTGATCGGCAGCACGGGGAGCGGGAAGTCCAATTTCTTGCTGTACACCATAAACTACATAGCAAAGCGCACCGATTCAGCCGTGATATTTATCGACCCGCACGGCGAGGCCTCGCTGGACCTTGCCAGGATGTAGACCGTCAAGCTGTTTGATCCATACTACCTGCCTTTCGCCCTGAACCCGCTCGAGCTCGGGCCATATGAGTCGAAGGAGGAGAGGAAGCTTCTCACACAGACCCGCGTCGGCGAGCTGCTGATAACCATGGCCGACTTCTTCGGGGTGACCGTGGACCAGGCCCCCCGGTTGATCTGGATACTCAGGGGAGGGCTGTATTTTTTGTACTCAATAACCGACACGCC
>JAFLXO010000103.1 GCA_029786595.1 Nitrososphaerota archaeon
AGATGTAGCTATCCTCCTTGGCAAGCCTGTAGCTGCTTGAGAACCCGCCCACCTCCTCAAGCGCCCTCCTTCGAAACACGGTGAAGGCGGTGTGAACCGAAGGGACCTGGGCTGGGTAGGGCGCATCTTTCGTGTGCAGGTGCATCGACAGGTTCCTTACCTGGAACCTGGCCGTCAGCCCCCGTTCCCCACATTCGGACTTCAGCTTCCCTGCCAGGGCGCCAAGCCCCCTATCTTCATCCATGATACTTATCGCCGAGCCGAAGAACCCGGGGTCAACCACTACATCGCTGTCCACCATGGCCACATATCCAGACGAGGGCAGGGTCCCCCTCCAGCCCACATCCCTTGCATATCCCAGCCCCCTGCCTTCATCGTATAGCACCCTTGCATTAAGCGTTGAAGCATGCTCCCTCACGATATCCAAAGTCTCATCAGTGGACCCCCCGTCTACGACTATAACTTCGGCAGGTTTCATCCTAGAGGCCTCCAGGCCTTCAAGGCACTGCCTAAGGGTCCTGGCGGAGTTCCTTGTAAGGATGACCACGCTTACGGCCCCCCTGGCGTTGCGTTCAGTGGCGCTCAACATGCATAGCATCCGGCTGGAGCTTAATGAACGTTTAGAGGCGCTATCGGGCTGAATGGGCCGCCAGGACATCCCTAAGCTCAGTGAATATCTCCCTGAGCGACAGCCTCACGTTCCATGCGGGGAAATGCCCCTTCGCCTTGCTTATATCCGAGATATACCATATGTGATCTCCTTCCCTGGCCGGCCCGTGAGAATATCTGATGCGCCTCCCGGTTATCTCCTCTATGAGGTCTATCGCCTCCAGAAGGGATATTGAATTGGCCCTCGATCCCCCTATGTTGTACGCCTCCCCTGGCCTGGGGTTCCTGAAAAATTCGAAAAAGAGGGCGGCCAGGTCCCTGGCATGTATCACATCCCTTACCTGATACCCGCCATAGCCGTAGATCGTAAGGGGCTCATCTGACAGCGCCTTCTTCATGAAGTAAGGCTCCCAGTTGTGCTGTTCGACGGCCATGGCTGCTCCGCCCGTTATGCACCCCATCCTGAAGACGCCGGCCCTTAGGCCGAACAGCCTCGCGTACTCCTGCACATAGAGGTCAGCGCTGGCCTTGGAGACGCCGAAGGGCGTATGGAGGACGCCGTCAATCCTCAGCCCCTCGTTGAAGCCGTCATGTAACTTCGGATCGTTTGGCTCATACCTCTTATCCTTCACCTGATAGGAAAAGTAGTTCGGTGCGTCTCCATATACCTTGTTGGTGGAGGTGTATATAAATACGGCATCAGGTGCGGTGCGCCTTGCTGCTTCCAGCATTTTTAGGGTGCCCATGGCGTTGATCTCGAAGTCCTCCATGGGGATCTCGATTGAACGTGGGTGGGAGGGCTGAGCCGCCGTATGCACTATGAGATCGACCCCTTTCATCAGCTCCTTCACCTTATCGTCCCTTATGTCAATTTCGTAGTGAGTTATGTTATAGGCGTGGCGGAGCTCCTCCATGACCCCTTTTGTATCTCCGGAGGGGCCGAATATCCTTCCTCTCATATAGTTGTCCACGGTTATTATTTCGAATCCCTTCTCGGCGAGCAGCCTGGAGGCCTCCGAGCCCACGAGGCCCGCCCCTCCAGTGATCAGCGCTTTCATGTAGCACATGCCTATGTTGTATTTTAAAAGGATTACGATATCGAATCTGGGGGGCGAGGCCGGATCGGAATACCGCCGGCGTTTCCCTCTGTTAAGGGCCATGCATGTTAACCTTTTTAATGGGAGCCAAGTACGCCGGTGCATATTGCGGGTAGATGTTCTGGTCCCAAACCACGCCATCTGGCGTTCCCTTCTGGAGTATCCGGCGGATGGCGTATCTTACTTTCAGTTGCCGCTCATGCGCTCAAGGCTTCCATCGAATCATATAACCCACTTCGGCAACGGGCTTCCATATACGCTTAGGCGGAGGGCCATAGTGGACTTCGAATCGGTCAAGTCGTTCTACTCAAGGCCCCAGGATATGCATGAAAGAAGGCGGTTGAGGACGGATTTCGTATATGTCGCGCTATCCAATTCCGCCAAGTTGACGTTTGAAGCCAATATAGCGAACAGGTGTGATGTTCGCATTATACGTCCTGGGATAAGGGTTGCAAGGAGGCCGAGGACAAACGACGGCAACTTCAATATAGTTTTCGTCGGCGGGTCCACCAGAGATGGATCCTTCTTCGGAAAGGGCGGGCTGTACCTGATGGATGCGCTTAACCGGCTTCATGACAGGAGGATCAAGCTCCACCTGATATCAGACATCGATACGGCCCGTTCTGAACCGGAAGGGCTAGAGTTTCTCGACTCTGAGGGCAGGCACTGGACGGAATTGTATAAGGAGGCAACAGCCTCAGGGTGGCTTAATGACCATGGACGCGTGCCCCGCGAAAAGGCGCTTGACATTATGGCCTCCTCTCAGCTGGCCGCAATCCCGGCCTTCTATGATACGGTGTGCTATAGCCTAATGGAGGCCGCCTATCTCGGGACCCCGCTGCTGACGTCCAATACCATGTTCATGAAGGAGTTCTACGGCGACATAGCTGCTATCGTCCCGGCGCCTGCTTCGCTCTTCCTAGACGATGCGACCTTCAACACGCACTTTGGAGAACAGGTCAGGGCGGTGAGAGAGGACCTGAGCTCAAAGTGGGCCGACATAATCAGTTCAACCGTTGACACACTGTCAAACATTTCCGAGTTCAAAACGGCATCCGAAAGGGCCATGAAAGAATTCGATGGGTCGATCGACGGCAGGAACCAGATTTTAAGGGAGCTGTACATGGAAGTGGGCGCTAGGTGAAGCAGAATCCAAAGGGCGCTTATATCCGATGGTCGCAGCTACAGGCAAATTATCAGCCAATGATGCGACGCAGTTCAGCCTGATGGAGGGTTCGAGTCCCAGTTCAATTTTCGGGGGATATGAAAACAATATGACATCGCAGTGATCAGATTAGAGCGCGCTGTTACCCCTTCCATTATGCGTTCACCGTTCAGCACACAGAGCATCCTTCCCTCCTGATGTTTCATTATCGTGACTATTTCGTCGACCATGTTCACAGCAGTACGTCACACCATCGGTTTTTTAAATGCCGCACGCCCTGCCAAGTGTAAAATATCATTATAGTTACCCCTGATAATATGCCTCAATGACCCTTGCAGAGCCCTGTTTCCTT
>JAFLXO010000104.1 GCA_029786595.1 Nitrososphaerota archaeon
ATCGAAAACTTCTATGGTGAAAGGGTTCCGCGCACGGCATCCATAACATCATCCGACGTCAAGATTTCAGTGAGCGGTGATGATGTAGTGGTTGAGGGCCCCTGTCTTGAAGATGTGTCACAGACCGCTGGAAACATAGAGCAGGCGACCAGGGTAAGAAGGAAGGATGTCAGGGTATTTTTGGATGGTGTATATATATATGAAAAAGCCTAAGTTTTTGAGACAGGAGAGCTGGCGCTATAAGAAGCTGAAGCCGAACTGGCGTAAACCGAAGGGTATAGACAACAAGATGAGGCTACAGGAGAAGGGGTGGCCGCCCTTAGTTAAGGTGGGTTACAGGACGCCTAGCAAGGAGCGAGGGCTTCACCCGTCCGGGCTGATGGAGGTCCTGGTCCACAACGTCGATGAAATGCGCGCAGTTGATGGAAAGAAGTACGTTGCGAGGCTGGGGCGCACCGTTGGCGTAAGGAAGCGCGCCGAAATGCTAAAGGTAGCCGAAGAAATGAATATAAGGGTCTTGAACCCTGGAAGGAGGTCAATTAAGAATGCAGCTGCGTAATAAGAGAACTCTGGCGGCCAAGGTCATGAAAATTGGCAAGAACAAGGTCCGGTTTGACACTAAAAGGCTGGACTCCGTAGACGAGGCCGCCTTCACAAGGGTGGCAATAAGGAGGCTCGTAAAGGACGGTTCAATATACAAGAGCAGGGAGAAGGGCCAGACCAAGGTAGGAAAGGCCAGGAAGAGGAGAGGAGAAGGGTCAAGGAAGGGTAAAAAGGGAGCTAGATTGGGAAGGAAGGAAAGATGGGTAAGCCAGGTCAGGACGCTCAGGGCCTACCTTAAGAGGCAGAAGCCCAACGTGAACAGGGCTATGTACTGGAAGGCCTATGGCAAGATCAAGGGAGGAGAAATAAGGACGATCAGGAGGCTCAAGGCATTTATGGAGGGGAGCAACCTATGATATTCAGGCGAAAGATGGAGAAAAGGACCAACTACAGGAAGAGGAGGAAGATGATCCTGTCAAGGATGCCTGCGCTGTACATAAGGGTATCCAACAAGAACGTATACGCGCAGGTCCTGGTTCCGGAGGTAGTTGGCGACCGAACGGTAGTTCAGGCTAATTCAAAGGAGCTTCAGAAGGCGGGCTGGACGTATGGAAGAAAGAGCTTTCCATCGGCGTACCTGGTTGGGCTGCTGATAGGCAAGAGGGCGATCAAGGGCGGTCTGAAGGAGGTGCTGTTCTATTCAGGCAACAATGTATTCAAGGCCAAGACAAAGCTGACCGGCGTCATTAAGGGGGCAGTCGAGGCTGGATTGAAGGTGAGGTGCAGTGATGAAATATTTCCTGAAGACGATGCGGTCAATGGAGAAAGGATAGTAAAATATGCCGCCATGTTGAAGGCAAAGGGCTACAAGGGGCAGCAGTTTTCGATGGGCCTTGCCAAGGTGGAGGAGGAGGGCAAGGCAATAAAGAAGCTCAAGGAGGCCATATTGAGCGGAGAAGTGAGTTAGGATGATGGAAGAAAAGGGCGAATGGATTCCCAAGACGTCGTTGGGCCTGGCCGTTAAGGAGGGCAAGGTCACATCTCTTGAAGAAATCTTTGAAAGCGGAATAAAGGTGAAGGAGCCGGAGATAGTGCAGAACCTCCTTCCCGGCTTAAAGAACCTGTTGCTGGGCGTAAGGATGGTTCAAAAGCAGACCGACGCCGGGGAATTAACAAGGTTCAGCGCGGTCATCGCTGTTGGGGATAGCTCGGGCTGGTTCGGAGTTGGTCACGGCAAGGCAATGCAGACAAGGGCGGCCATAGACAAGGCCACAAGGAGCGCCATACTGAACATAATACCGGTGCAACTTGGCTGCGGCAGCTGGGAGTGCAGGTGCGGTCAGCCGCATTCTACACCGGCAAAGCTGTACGGCAAGGCTGGTAGCGTCAGTATTCAGATAATACCGGGGCCCCGGGGGCTTGGCCTGGTCGCAGGGTCTACAATAAAGGAGCTGCTCAGCCTGGCCGGCATCAAGGATGCGTGGACGAAGACGTCCGGCTCCACTAGCACCGACATATCCATGGCCATGGCTATATATGATGCCCTGGGGAAGGTCATCAACGTGAGGAGGACCAGCAGATGACCAACATCCTGATCATAAGGATCAAGGGCACGCTTAACGTCAGATACGATATGGCGGATACCCTTCGATCCCTAAATCTGAGGAGAAAATTTAACGCCACCATAGTAAGGGATTCGCCGGTCCTGAGGGGGATGCTTCAACTGGCCAAGGACTTCATAATATGGTCCGAGGTCGACGACAAGCTGGCGTTGAGGCTTTTCAAGGAAAGGGGAAGGACTACCGGCTGGAGGCGGCTCGATGAGAAGTACCTTAAGGAAAAGGGGTTAAAGGGGTTCAGCGAGCTGGTAAAGAAGTTCTCCGCCGGAGAGCTCAATCCGTCGGCCTACGGCATAAAGCCGTATTTCTCGCTGCCACCTCCAAAAAAGGGCTTTCCCAGGAAAAGCTATACTGCGACCGAGCTGCTTCAGAGGATGTTGCCGGAGGGTGAATGAACATGGCCACAAGAAACAGGAAGACGAGGAAGATGCGGGGAACAAGGACCGTCAGCTACGGGCAGATCGGGCAGCACAGGAAGTCTGGGTCACAGGGGGGGCACGGGATGGCCGGCCTCCACAAGCACAAATGGAGCTGGACCGTCAAGTATGATCCTGATTACTACGGCAACCACGGTTTCACCTCCCTGCAGAGGAAGATCAAGACCTGGATTAATCTGGATCAGCTGGATGACCTGTATAAAAGGATCGAGCCCAAGGAAAAGAAGGACGAAATGGCCCTCCTGGACCTGACCAAGCTGGGCTATCAGAAGCTGCTCGGAAGGGGAGGAGTGACAGCCCCTTACTATATCGTGGTTGACAGGATAACCGAAGAGGCTAAGAAGGGAATAGTTGACGCTGGCGGAAAAGTAGAAGGCTCATGAGG
>JAFLXO010000105.1 GCA_029786595.1 Nitrososphaerota archaeon
GGGTACGTATTTGACGGCTCTAATCTGATAGGCCCGGGGCTTGCTGAAGCCCTGAGGAAGGAGATAATTGCGCTTAAAACGGAGGACGCCGAAGCCGCGATCGGGCTGCTTAAGAAAAGGGGCATCGAGGCCACCGTCTCAACCCTTGTGGAACTTGGCCTTAAGGTGGAGTGGAGGGGGCTGGAAGCCAGGTTAATCCTTTAGGGCTAAGACGATTTACCTAACAACCACACATCAAAATTTACAGACAGGTAACACAAATAAGACAGTATACGTTTGTAAAGTTCGGTGACGGGTTAGGTGATCAGTAGCAAGCTTAAAGTGGCTTGCTTGTTATGGCCGACAGAGCCGGATATAAATTAAGGAATATAGGCATTACGTCCAACACCAAATAACCTTAATAAATGGGATGATGGATTAGATTTGTGTGACGATGAAGTACGTCCTTCACAGATGCAGGTTACCATTGCAGTAAGGGTAATGCACTGTTTAGTCGTGGGAGTATGTCAGTATCCATGGACATTTACTGATTCCAATAAGAGTTCTGCCACGTTTCAGTAGAATATGCGTTTGCTGGATTGCTGTTTGTGGTGAAACTATTTACTACATTTACAGGGTAATTAATATTTCCGTACAGCAAGTAACTGTAATATGTTCCTGCATTATAGGCATTCTGTACATAAGTGACACCTGAATTTCCAGCCACATTTAAAGACGTGCTAATGAACTGGAGATTGATGAATTCGTATATCTGATCATTTGCGCCCAAGAGAGCATCATAGGGTGCTTCAACTACCGTTATGGCATATCCAGTATTGGTATTGCTATCTGATACTAGAACATTGACACCGACCCCTGTATTGATTTCATATATCGATATGGCGAACTGAGTGCCACCGTCATAATCAATAGTCACTGAAATGTCATCTCCCGCGGCGTTTGTGACAACTTGGCCTGAACCAGTATAGAAGAATTGCAGGCCGCCGGGCAATATTTCGTAGACCAAATCGGCTGTACTCCCAACCTGAGTGTACAAATAGCCCGACTGTATCATGCCATCTCCTGTATAATCCGGACTAAGAGCTATCCATGCTGCCATTCCTTCCGGGTTACCTGTAACGTATTGCGGTGAGAGTTCCACTGATGGCTGAGTAATGGTCGAGCTTATAAGTGATATTTCCCTTGTTCCTCCCTGAATAGGGAAATCGAAACCGTAGCCTGCCCATCCGGGATTGGGTACCGGCGCACCTCCGAGCCGGGGTAGGTTGGCTATCGGGGGGATATATTCAAACGTCAAGGACCCATTGTTATTCCAATATTGCCATAGATAGTCTCCCCACGTTGTGCTGTAGATTACCTGGGATGCATTAATACCCGGGGCGAAAGTGTTGAATCCATAGGTAACATTCTGGGCCCCAAAAAAATCGACCAAGAACTGGAAGGTCCTGTTATAGGATATTGTATTCCACATCGAATTTATCTTATTAGATGGAAGATAATTTCTAAACCACGCATAGGCCGTGGGCGGCATGGTCATATTGGTCAAGGAAAACGAGTTATAAACGGGGCTAACACCAGATAGGTCGGGCGCTTTCACTGCGGGAAGTGTGGAATTGGTTATGGCAACAGGTTGGACCTTTGGAATATTCATAACCAAATTCATCCCAGGTCCCACTCTCCTGTTATTTATAGCAGGTATAATTGCTACCATAACAAATAGAGCTACAAGCAAAAGGGATATTATCTTGTTCATGGTCTGTTAATATGCATGCAGATCCTTATACGAGTTCTTATCAGTACTGGTAACAAGATATATAAGCAACATACGAGATAAAATAAAGGTTGAAGGATGGGTACAGGGCGGCTTACTTTACCTTATTGATACTTTCAATCATGAGCACCTTGCTTGCTCTTTTTCTAATTTTCTTCAATCTTATCGTTAACCCGCACTCCTTGCTTCCCTGGCCATTCAGTCCTGTACCGTATACTGGACCTCCGTCACTTGGTGCCATCCTTCCTCTAGTAATTCAACCAGCGGCAATCTTTCTCGGGGTACATTCACTGCAATTTGCCTCTGGAAGCTGGCTATGTTTTGGCGGTTTCATAATATGGAGAGGCCGTAACAGGTCCAGGTGGGCAACGCTGGGCTTTGACCAGAACGTCTTCGAGTTGTTCAAGAGGATGAAGGGGGCAACGACGAGGATGAGACTGCTTCAGAACCTTCAAACGCCCAAGGACAGGCATCAGCTGGCAAAGGAATTGGGCTTGGAATGGAGGACGGTCGATTGGGAGATAGCGGTCCTCAGGAAGTATGGCCTGGTCCAGGACCAAGGATCATATGGAAAAATCGTAATGTATCAACTGACCGACCACGGAATGGAGCTGCTCAAACTCTTAAGGGAAACCGAAGCGAGCGCGCCTTAGCGTGGGATGACGCCACATTCAGAATTGTTTAACATATGTTAAGGGAAACCCTTTTACGCCTTCCTGACGACCAGCTTCCGTCTGATGGGTTACGGCATGGATCCCTTCAGCGTTGATTTCACGGTTTCCACTATGGACCGCCTGAGATATTTCTCCATCAGTGTATTGAACGCGAACTCATCTCCATCCAGGCATCCGGCCCCAGTGTGACATACCCTCTTGGGAATATCCTGGGAAGGGCTCCTGCCGTCGTCACGGCCGAGCAGTTCTCCTTTCTCTGAGATGAACGCCGCGTCGGCGGTCATAAGCCGTGCCTGCCCGCACAGCTCCACTATCTGCTCGAACAACGGTGAAGTACGGCTATCCGCTGGCGGTGGGCACGCCGGCGACGGCGAAGGAGGAGATGGCATTGAACAACCGTTCCTTAGGGCCGTTTTTTAGGATAAGCTTATAAAGGGTATTAGTATGATGCTAACATATGTCGGCTGATGCTAATATAACCAAAAAGGAAAGGGACTGCATAGTGAGCATATGGAACGGCTCTCA
>JAFLXO010000106.1 GCA_029786595.1 Nitrososphaerota archaeon
GATGAGGACGTTGAGAAGCCTCCCACCTGCACCGAGTTGCCGTTGAAGCCGCTGTTGACCTGCTGCAAGTAGTATGTTGAAGTGCCGCGTGAAATTGAGGACAGCCCTGTTACTGATACGCTGCTGCCGGTTGTCGAGAGTTCTGCTTCTATGTTGAGGTTCTGTGCATTTATCGGGTCGTAGCTGTTCACCCAGCCGCTGTTAACCTTCGTGTTGTATATGGTGACAGTAAGCGTGGCTGAGCTTATGCCCAGTGTGGTGAAGTTTAGTGTGCTGGCAGCGTAGTTCGTTCCAGCATAGTTGATCTGTATGCTTGGCACACCGACCTGTATGTCTGTGACATGTAGGTAGTTGTCTGCCTGCGCCTGAGCGTCCTGAGGTGTCATCTGCGGGACAACCACGGGTACGTACTCAGTTACGTAGCCTGACGCTGAAACTTCGAGTATCAATGATGTTCCTGACTGGTACGGGAGTGCTGTAGTGGCTATCCCTGCGCCTGAGGTTGTCAACGTTTCCATCACGACAGTCCCTTCAAGGACCTTGATGGATGCCCCAGAAAGCGCTACGCCCTGGAGCGGGTCATTCACTGCTATCTCAATTGGCTTGTTCACGCCAATCAGGTTGTTGTTCGGGGGTGGTTGTACTGGACTTTTGATGATGTTCTGCTGCACGACGTAATTGTATCCATATATGCCGACCATGACGCTGAGTACTAGTATTATGAAGAGTGCTAAGAAAGTGCCCATTTTGATGCCTTTTGCTTGCCTTGTTTTGAAAGCCATCACTAGTTAATGATAATTTACTATATAAGGCGCATGTTTAACATTTGTTTAACTTTTGTTTAACCCTTATATACTTTTAATCATTAATACAGCATGGCAAAGGAGGGAGTCGGGATATACGAGCCGGTCCTGCAGCGGGAGATCATTTTTGAGAGTGGCAGGATAAGGATTAACAAGTCATATTACCTGCGCCTGCCAGTGACGGTCGTGCAGGCGCTTTATGGCCAGCAGAAGGATGGGGCTGACAGGTCTATAGTTGAATGCAAGATTCTCAGCAACGAACCGAAAAAAATGGTGCTGCAGTTCGAGATTTACCAGAAGGAGGATACGCAGGTTGAAAATAATGATTAAGCGCAAGCAGAAGCAGCCGCCCCCACAGCCAACCGATTTGGACAAGCTGATCGATGCATTGTTTGATGATGTGGCCAGGAAGACATACGACCTGATGGGTGATTTTAGCAAACGGGTCAGGGAGGAGGAATAATAAATGAACATGAAAGGAAACAGCCTGATCTGGTTTATCCTGGCTTATGTCGGCCTCCTGGGTGGCGTATTCGCAGGAGCGCTGGTATCATCCTATAATCCTGAACTTGGCAACGCAATACGGATAATTGCCATCATCATTCCAATACTGTTCATGGGCGCCGGATATGCGATGAGGTATTTCAAGTATATCCAGATGGATGTATGGTCTTTGACACGGCGTTACGTCAAGCACACTATCCATACAGTCCTCCTGGTTCATTCTGTGACCACGAGGAAGCTTATGGATGCAAACGAAGGTACGCTGGCCGCACCGGAGCCGGTATATGCCACAGTCCTTGGTGTCGAGAAGGTGCACTGGGACGACGAAGTCGGGGATACTGACGCCGTCATCCTGATACATACTCGGCCCATCACTGAGAGGGTGTTCCTCGAGAGGAGGGAAGTAGATATTGAGGGTGAGGCGTTCGGGAACATGAATACAGATGACCTCACCGTATGGGAATATGAACGCCAGTACGAATATTTCGGGCACATATATCCAATATGCTGCATCAAGGAAGCGGGCGGCGACAGAATACACGATTGGAGCGGGCCGGCGAGGTTCAGCGATCCAGGAGAGCACATCCTGCCTGAAAGCCTGGAGAAGGCAAAGGAGCCAATACCGCAACAGTTCATCAATTTGATGGAGGGCTTCGTGCTGCAGCACGTCATGGATTTGCATACAATATCAGAGATCAGGGAGACCCTTGCTCGGGTCCTTTCGAAGCTCGAAGGGCTAAGGCCGGAAATCCAGGGGATCATGGATGACAAGAGGGACTCCTACGACGAAGGCATAAGGGTGCTGCGCACTTTGGCAAATGCGAGCGCCACCATATTGGATGCCTCAAAGAGGCTGCAGAAGCCTAACAGGCTGCCATACGTAATAATAGCGGCGATAGTGGCCGTGGCGGTGTTCGCTGGAGTGCTCGCCTACAACCCCAAGCTTGTCGAGGTCCTGACAGCTTACGCCGCAGTAAGGAATAACCAGATATTCGTAGTTTCCATAGCGGCCATAGCGGCTGTCATAGCCTACATCTTATTCAGGCGCAGGAGGAATAAGAGGCCATGAGTGGCGGGCAGCAGCAGAAAAAGGGGTTCCTTCATCGAATAAGCGACATATTCGAGCCAGTTAAGCAGAGTGCGCTCCCGAAGGCCGAGCCAGGAGACCTAGGCATGTGGCTGGCCGGCAGCAACACCCTCATGGGCAGGATAGAGGCAAGCAGGGTCATGCTCGAAAAGCTGCTGGGCAACAGCGATCCAGAGCAGCTGATCAACATATCAGAGACGGTCGTAAAGGCTGCGGCGATAGCATGGGGGAAGGCACGAGACAACCCAGTCATGGCACAGGTATTCACGGCCTGGGAAACCATCGTAGATGTGTCGAACGACGCCCTGGATGTCTATCGTAACGACCTCCGGTTGACAGAAGCGAAAATCGCAAAGCTGGAGGAGAGGAAGGCCACCGAGACTGACCTTGAGAAGATCAAATGGCTGGACATACAGATTACGAGTTCCAAAACTACACAGGAGGAGCAGAAGCTGTCCACGCTGCGGCTCCTGCGAAAGAATTTCAATCCTACTATAGTTCAATTCAAACTCGTTGAAATCTGAGTGGTAAACTCGTTTGTGCTGACATTTCAATCCTACTATAGTTCAAT
>JAFLXO010000107.1 GCA_029786595.1 Nitrososphaerota archaeon
TGATTGATATTGGGCCTAGGGGTATTGACAACCAAAGTCTCCAAAAGCCTGGCATGTTTAGTATAGACCTTTATGTGTAGCCCACTAATGCCTTCGCTCTCAGATTTCATGTGGTATCTCCACTGCCCCAAAATTCTTGGCATGTTTCACAAATTCATCCCATATTTCACGTTTTACTTCTATCTGATATATATGAATGCCAAAGGAGCCTAACGACTTGCTCCTGATCTTGCACTTATTATGTATTTTAAAAAAAGAGAACATGATTATATTCTCACTAGAAGGGACATAACAATTATAGTAAGGCGACAGGTAAATGAATAACCCCCCATCCTTGCTACGACTTTTCATAAATATCTCATAAATAGTGACTGTTTCAATGAATTTGCTGTTCATCTTTCCTATTCCGTATTTATTTAATATATGTTCTTGTATTAATTTATTAACTTCATCTGGCGAAATATCTCCAAGTTTATCAATTAAATCAAGATATAGCTTGGTATATTTCTTATTATTTTCTTTGCTCATGACTGATCACTCATTTCCACAGCACTTTGCACCAAATTAACTATCCAGTCGTTGACAAGTATAGCATCCAAGAGCACTAAATCATCCTCATTCAACT
This sequence comes from Nitrososphaerota archaeon, assembly GCA_029786595.1. Lineage (GTDB taxonomy): Archaea > Thermoproteota > Nitrososphaeria > Conexivisphaerales > UBA164 > JAJZYL01. The sequence goes on from JAFLXO010000107.1 coordinate 626, forward strand.
TATCTACTAAATCAATATCAGTTGTTAATTTCTTGTGTCTGATTTCTTTAAAGTCCTTAATGCTTCTCTTTATTTCTTTTATCTCATCTTCCGTAAAATTATCTTCGCTCATTTTTACTCACTCTCCATCCTCATGATTTTGTCACGCTGAACCTGCCCGGGCTACTTTCATATATCTGGCCGTTCCTCTGCAGCGACTCGATCAGCTTTGCCCCTTCTGGCTCCTCTATGCCAGCCTTCTTCAGCTCGGCCAGTGCCTCTGCCTCTGTGGCCCCCTTGTTATCTGGGCCGCAGAGCTTCCTGAATATATCTAACGCTATTTCTGCCTGCGAACTCCCCACGTCCACTTCCTTTGGTTCTGCGCTATGCTGTCTTTGTAAGTGGACTTCCCATTCGCCGTCATCTTTGCAGAACCAGCGCTCTTTCCCATCAGCATCCGTCATGTGGTCTTTGCACTTGACATACGTCTTGCCGCCCCTCTTCGTCAGCTCCAAAATCAGGGAGTTCGACAAAATGTTATAACCGACACCTGTTTTCCCATTTTGGGGGGGTGTCGGGTTTTGTTTCATCGCGTCAAAACCGACAGAACCGACAAAACCGACAGGTTTTGGACCCCCCCCATCTTGGTAATTTTGGGCCTGTTTTTGACCACTATTTTCCGTCGGAGAGGGGGGGGTGTTTTTGCTGTCGGTTCTGTCGGGTTTGTCGGTTTTAGCATCATGAAACAGATCGCCAAGGTGCCTGTTTTCCGCATATGGGGTGTCGGTTTTGGCCCGCTGGTATTTGCGCCAGGCCTCGATCCCGATGGCGGTAAGCCTATATCCCTTTGAGGCCTTCGCTAATAAACCTGTCCTTTCCAGCGGGCTTAGCTGTTCCCTGATCCAGCCAGCGTTCCGTTGTGTCAGGTTGGCCAGCTCTGTACTGTTCTTCTGGCCCTTCACCAGCTCATTTATAGCCTGGCTAAGCACCTCGCTGGAGCTCATGGCTTCGACGAACTTCTCATAATCGTCCTCGTCGAGCTTCTTTTCTCCTATGACAGTCTTGTAATCTGACACCCCAAGCGCCTCCATCATGTTCCTGAGGAATTGCGCTGCCAGGTCGATGTGGCATGCTTCGACAGAAACGACTATCCCGTCCTTCGTTGAAAATGAAAGTATTGCAAAGGCAGTCGCTATACGGAGCAGGCTATAGAAAGAGTCTTCATGAATCAGAGGGATGTCGGGCAGGGAGAATTCCCGCAGTAGTTCACTGTATTTCACACGTGCCTCTCCAAGGGCTTCACCGCTGAACGTAATGTCTGACGTCAGCCTCGACCACGCCCACATGATGAGCTCCTTGATGTTCAGCAGGAAATCTGGATCGTCCTTGCCTTCGAGCATGGCATCAGTTATCGAGTTGCTGTCCACCTCGCCGGACCAGAACGGGAAATACATATCCCACCTGGTTATATCGACCTGGTCCTTGAAGCACTCCAGATTCCGGATGGCCATGCACGCCCATGGATAAAGATGCATCTCCTGCCTTCCGTTGGAATCAGCAACTATTCGTGTTCGTGCCCACGCCTTCGAGCTGAAGCTTCGGCGCACCTCCACGTACTGTTTCACCAACGTTTCCCGCATCGTGGCCAGGTCCTCAGCTGGGAATTTGTGAAGAGCCTCTATGACCACAAGGCCCCTGTCCGCCTCGACCATGACGCCCCATATGATTATTCCCCTCTCAGTGTCTATAGTGTATGTTATGCCAGTCCTGCTCGATGTTTCACCGATGGCGTGCTTGCCCATCCTGACATGAAGCCGCAGGTAATCTTCTATCGAACCCTTGCCTGTGCGGGGGTCGCCAAGCAGCATTGTCCTGATTGTCCCCGCTTTCCTCTGCCCGTTTACCTCGATCCAGATGGGCGAAAGATAGGTCAGAAGCACCCCCAGCTTTGCCATCTCGTGGCCGGCGATGCGGGGGTTGTTCTTCTTCGCAAAATCGAGGTATTCATCCAGCGTCACCCTCTTGCCAAAATATTCTTTCAGCTTGGGCAGGTCCTCAGGGGGGACCTGGAACCCATCCACTGATGACTCAGCGGCCTCGGCATGGTTCACGATAAATTCGATGTTGTCCGTCTTCGAGTTTATGAGCGGGATGCCCTCAAGCTTCACTTCCTTGTAATCTGGGGCTGATCCGGTGATATAGCCGTGGTAGTCACGGTTCGAGGACCTCTTCCCTTCTTCGTTATTTTCCAGCCCATCCCGTACATATATCTCCTGATAGGTCAGTGGAGGGTCCTTCTCCTT
>JAFLXO010000108.1 GCA_029786595.1 Nitrososphaerota archaeon
AGTCTCCTGCTGGTTGACGAACCCGCAAACGGGATAGCCCCACGGGAAGCTTACGCGCTTGAGCCGTGAGAGGATGTATCTCTGTGATCGTCTCCTAGCAATTTAGTGATGCATTAATAGCAATTGCATCCCCTGTATTTGTCTATTTTATTGTTAACTAAGATCTACATAGCACAAATGATTTCTTAATGTATAGGCTCCAAAAACGCCGGGGGTGGGATTTGAACCCACGAGGCCAAATGGCCACAGACTTAGCAGGCCTGCCCCCTACCAGGCTAGGGTACCCCGGCTTAAGATAATAGCGTAATTATACGGCTTTTTAACTTATCGGATGCGCATGGAAAATGTATGATATTTTACAAAGTTAATTCACTAAAGGCCAGCTTAATACATACCAATGAGGCTAAGGACCCTATTTCCTACTCAGCCACCACTGCAGGTATTCGGACTGTCTTTCAGTCTTGCTCGGTGCCTTCTTGGCCTTCTCATCAGTTAACCTTCTCAGCTCCTCCTTCGTCATATAGAGACCGCAATTCTTGCATGTATGCCGCTTCGTCGAGATATCATAGAGCAGACTGCCACCACATTCTGGGCACACTTCATTCATATCATTAGCCTCAGATGACATATTAATTAATATATTGCACGAACTGTTACGCGTCTAACAGGGGCTCACTTAAAATTCTATTTCCTTTATGGTCTCCCTTGATCGAAATAGTACATAAATTTATGCAGAAGTGTAGATCAGCTTCACCTTTCCAGCCTCTGCCTTCTCCACCACAGCGAAGAACTTCCTTTCCAGCTGTACATGGCTACCTGCCTGCTCTGATGCTACATTGGTTTCTATCATGCCATGCTGGAGCTCGTTTTCCCAGTTAATAAGCTCCAATTCTAAATGATCTGAGATCGGAAGCCAGTGTATATGCTGTTTCCCCCTAGCAGCAGATACGTCGTTTCCAGTGAATTTTGCAACCGCTGGATCGACTTCAGCGATCACCGCATTGGCCAATCCCATGAGCCTGAACTCGTTGCCCTTCCCTATCCTTTCGATGTCCGATCTTTCAACCCATAGCTCTAGGTCTTGTCCATTTTTCTTCACTGTGATGTGCCTGGTTTCAGCCCTATCTGGGTGCTTCTTAAGTTGAACAGTGGTCTCTGAATACGGATAATCGCTTATCATGAGCCTTACCGGTGAGTCTATGATAGCGAAATACCTGTTTGCAACGCCGTCTATCAACTTCCGGTTTATTGAAAAGAGGTTATCCCAGCTTATCACCGCGTCGCTCGGCTTGACGCCTAGCTCATAAACCAGCTTCCTTATGGCCTGAGCCTCTATACCCCTTCGTTTCAGCGCGACAAGGGTCCCTAGGCGCAGGTCATCATATCCGTCAAATGCGCGTTCCCTTATCCCCTTTTCAATCTCCGACTTGCTGAGCGAGCCGCCCTCGATGGTCAGCCTCCCACAATGGAGGGTGGTAGGATATTCCCACCCAAACGCCGCATAAAGATACATCTGTCTGACGGCGTTGGTGGTATGTTCCTGTCCCCTTATTATGTGCGTAATCCCCATCAGATGATCGTCTATTGCAGAGGCCCAGTTATACAGCGGCCAAACCCTGAAATCGCTTCCTACCCTTGGGTGGGCGTGGCTGGCCGGATCGATGATCCTCATGGCTGGCCAGTCCCTGACCGCCGGGTTCGGATGGTCCAGGTCCGTCTTTACCCTCAGGACCGCCGAGCCCTCCTTATATCCTCCTTCAACCATCTCCCTAAATCGCCAGAGTTGTTCCTTGGTGTCAAGTCCCCTGCACGGGCAGGCCTTGGAGGCCAGGGCGAGTTCCTTGAATTTTTCCTGAGGACAGGTACATACATAGGCGCTGCCCCCCTTAATGGCAGCTTCCGCATATTCGTAATATATCTTCATCCTGTCGCTCTGTATATACTCTTCATCCCATTCACAGCCGAGCCACCGCAGGTCTTCACGAATGTAATCGTAGAACTTCAGATCCGACCTCTTGATGCGCGGGTCCGTATCCTCGAACCTTAAGATGAACTTACCACCGTATTGTGCAGCATAATCATGGGAGAGTATTGCAGGGCGGCTTGAGCCCAGGTGCAGTACGCTGTTGGGGTTAGGTGCAAAGCGTGTCCTTATCTCCTTATATCTATCCCGGGATGGTAATGGAGGTAGTTTCCTTTCCTCCTGCTCCGACCGAATTCTAGTTACGGGCTCACCCACCATTTTGCCCTGTTCTCCTTGCGAAAGCGCGGAAACATCCCTGCATATTTCTGCCACGATCGGCGCTAGATCTTTTATGATGGGCCTAACATCGGGCCTCATGGCAGCTACTTTACCCATCACCGCCCCGCTTTCAGCCTTCCCTCCGTGCCTTACAGCGTTTTCGGCTGCCAGCCTTTTTATGAGCGGCTTAACAGCTTCAATGAGATCTTTTGATAACGAGTTCGACAAGTTCTCCCAGTTCATCCCTACTTTGACATTTTGGGAAGCTGGACAGGGCCCCCCTTGCCTCTTCGGCATAAGCCGATGCTATTTCCTTCACTCGTTCCTCGATGCCGAGCTCCCTGATTTGCTCAACTAGCCTCTCAATCTGCCCCTGTCCGCTCTTACCTTCATACGCACTAAGTATATCCTTTTTCAGGCTTTCGTCGGCCATACTGAAAGCAATAAATATCGGAAGCGTTTTCTTGCCCTCTCTTATATCATCCCCAACTGGTTTCCCCGTATCCTTCGGATTCCCTACTATACCGAGCAGATCATCGACTATCTGGAAGGCAGACCCCAGGCTTTCCCCGTACCTCTTGGCAGCGCCAATGTGTTCGTATTTCCCTGCGGCTAGGACACCAGCCTCCGACGCTGCTATGAATA
>JAFLXO010000109.1 GCA_029786595.1 Nitrososphaerota archaeon
AGGGAACAGACGCTAAAGATCGTTAGCGGACCTCTTTGATGCAATAAAACGGAAGACTCAATTTATGCAACAAAGGAAATATATAACAAAGTTTAAATAAACATTTTTTGGACTATAGATTCATGAAAATTAAGGAGCTTAATATGGGTGGCAGAAATATAAACGTGGAAGGGACTATAATAAAAAAAGAAGAACCAAGACAAGTGAATCTACGGGCTGGTGGAACAGCTATGGTGGCTGATTGTGTATTAGAAGACGATACGGGAACCATAACATTAAGCTTATGGGATAATGACATTGAAACCGTCCAAGAAGGGGATATTATAAAAATAGAAAACGGATATATAACTACCTTCAGAGATGAAAAAAGGCTTAATGTAGGTCGATATGGTAAGTTATCTGTTGTTAATAAAGGATCATCATAGGATAGGATTGATAGAAAATGCCGCAAATAGCTAGGATAAAATTGATTTCAACAGAACTAAAAGATTTAGAAGCTGTTTGCGCTAATATAAAAGATATGTCTGAAAAAATGGGTATATCAATTAAAGGGCCCATATCCTTACCTACTAAAAAAATGCAAGTTGTAACCCGAAAAGCTCCAGCCGGAGAAGGTACACACTCTTATGATAAATGGGAGCTACGAGTTCACCGCCGTCTTATTGATATTGATGCTAATGAAAGAACCATGGCACAATTAACTAGAATCAACATACCTACAACAGTAAATATAGAAGTTCGCCTTAAAAATAAATAAAGATTCTTTCACTTCTATTATTACCTTATTAAGGGATACCCTTATTTTAAAAACTTTAAATCCTCATTTTTTAGGTAATATGTCAACGCCCAATTTCTGAATAAGATGTTCCACCTTCTTTGGTATCTCGCTGAGCCCGGTGCTGCCATCGGAATACTTTACCAGGAATACCCTGGACAGCTCAAAGAGCAGCTCATTAACCGATACATCACCAACAAGGCCATTCTTCCTCAGCAGGTTCAATATCGCCCAGTAAAGGTAAAGGGATACAAATGATATGTAGAAGTGGCCCTTCAACACACAATCATCTTAGAGGTATGACTTACTTATCGTTTTCAATCTCATCCTTCATCACATCAAGTGCATACCCAATCTCTTTCTTCTGCTTGTAAAGCAGATAAACTCTTTCTCTATCTACATCCATTGATGACAGAAGCGATATCTTCTCAAGAATATTCCCATCAATGTCAACATTTATCCCATTAACTGCCATCTCAACCAGATTAGAATGCTCTTCCCATCTAAAGTTTAATGTCATCAAATAAGTAAAGGTAAGTGTCATCATCATTAACCTCCTTCCTGTCCCACCTTATACCATACAATGATAAACGAATTTGTCATTGATTGGTAACGAATAATCTATCAACTTTTAATTCCTCCTCAATGTTTGGACAAAGCCAATGCTCATCCCCTTCGTCCTGTTCATGTTATCCATTTAGAGGAATCTCCTATCGGTGACTAGTGTGCATGATTCTAGGTTGAATTGCTCTACCGCCGAAGGAAAATACTTGACATCCCCACCGATCTCGGTATGACCTTCAGCATTACCGAGCCATCATTGAAAAGCGGGGCAAAGTTGACCTGCTTGAGATTAAGGCGATCCTTATTATATCCCTTTTTCGCAAACCTCAGGTTAACTGACTCGGAGAATATGGATGAAAGTTCTAGGAAAATTACGGAGTTTTTCCTTATCAGTGACCTGAAGAAGTACCTCTACGATGCCCAGTCGGAGCCTATTTCCCTGAGCTTTTGAGCAGCCATATTTGGTGACAGCTTGACATCTATTTCCTCAGAAAGGTAAAGCTTTGACCATGCGGATTCCATATATTTTAATAGGTTGATCTCAGGGCCCTTATGATTGACAGTGCAGCTATCTCCTTCCACGAGTCAGGGAAGTGCCTCCTCAACCCCTCAATTATGCCCCGCATCAGGTCCCAGAGAAGGCTGGCGCTACTATATTTTAATACACTCTCAGGACAGCCTTTTTCTTTGGTTCCAGGCCATTGCAGGCTATCTTTCCCATATATTCGTCTGATATTTTCTTCGCCCTTCCCTTTATAAGGTCATGCACACTGAACACCTCGTAGGCGTAGTAGTTGTTGCCATTTCGCTTTTACTCTATTGACCCAAACCTTTCTTCAGTTCATTTGCAACTTTGCCTACCCATTCTTCTATATTATCTATTAAGTAATATGTATTAACAAAAAGGTATCTGTAGCTAGGTTACGATAATGAAGCAATTAACGTTATGCTGTTGAAAGGGATATGAATAATATATAATATCTAAAAATGGGGGGTTAAGGTTAAAAAATCATTCAACAACTAACATTGTAAGTGTAGATTTGACACTGCTTTGCCTACGTATTTTCCAAGTAATTATATCCTTTAATTTTTCAGAGGTCGGTGCTGACACTTTAACAACAGTATCATATACTCCATAAACCCTAAATGCCTCCTGTACTTCAGGAATAGACCTTATTTCCTTCAAAACTTCTTCCTCCTTACCCGGGTTAACGTTAAGTAATACGAACGCCACTGGCATAAATAAATATTGTTCCTAGCATTAATAAATATTTCGTTATATT
>JAFLXO010000010.1 GCA_029786595.1 Nitrososphaerota archaeon
GAGGTTACCGCGGAGGAGCATAATGATGCTGCCCGATCTTATGGTAAGCCGTTTGCAGGATATACCAAGGCTCATAAGAACTTCATAAACTAACGCGAATGATTTATTAGAAAGCCATCCTCATTTTTCTTACATGGGTGAGATATGCGATATAATAGCTTCCTCCCTAAAGGACAGCGTAACCGCCCTTTATGAAGATGTTCACGTGTTAAGGGCAATCATGTTAATAGGTAATGGTCCCATTGGAAGAAAGCGCTTAGTTAAGGAGCTTAACTTAGGGGAGGGCTCTGTAAGGACGTTAATAGGTAGACTAAGGTACCTCTCAATTATAACCGAAGAGCGGCATGGATGTACTCTTACAGAAAAAGGAGCGAGACTTCTAAATATTATTATGGACCATATAAAACTTGAACATTTAGCATTAACCGGCGATCATCCTCATGAAGTATATGTAATTGTAAGGGGAGGGGCTTCACATGTTGAAAAAGGTCTTCAAGAGAGGGATAACGCAATTAAAAAGGGCGCAGAGGGAGCGCTGGTGGTTTCCGCCTATAGGGGCAAAATCTGGTTTCCTTCTTTAACAAACCTGAGCACCGAATATCCGCAATTTGCAGAAAAAGTCAAGGGCACTGGAATTCGCGATGGGGACATAATGATAATATCATGGGGTAGCAGCATGCTGAATGCTGAAAATGGAGCGCTATATTCAGCAATAGAACTGATGAAGAAAATGGACATCTAAGGGGGTACTAAAAAGCTATGACAAAAACGCCGGGGGTGGGATTTGAACCCACGAGGCCGAAAAGGGCCACAGGCTCTCCAGGCCTGCCCCCTACCAGGCTAGGGTACCCCGGCTTCGCTTTCTTGCAGTAATTCCCGCAACTTTTCGAGGAATGAGCTTCCCTTGAATATGGGGATGGAGGCGGTCATATATCTCCCATCACCTTTAACTGATCCATGGAAGTCCTTGGCTAGCTTGCGTACATCTGAATACACATCTTTCTTGATATTATTGATACTGAATATAGAATTCGAATCAAGGCTGGTTTGGACGATTATCGTCTTTCCTTTGAAGTCCGGCAATAATGCCGCCCATCTAAGTATCAGGGGGGCCTCCATCGCAGTAAAAAGGTTATCACCGTAGATGTTTATAATTGAATGCGTTACTATCCGCCTTAATTGATCCGCAAGCATCCTGTTGAACCTGCTTATCAGGTTTTCCAACTCCTTTATTAGCAAATCTAGGGACGACGAAAAAAGGTCTCGATGCGCACCCAGCATCAGCATAAATGCCTCTTCATACCTGCCCGACGCTATCAAAATTTGCGCCAGAAGCGAATGGTCCCTTAAGTTCCAGATTGGTGATATCCTATCTTCCGACATTGAGAAGAAGGACAATCTTTTAAGCGGCTCGGACTTGTCCTGTATTAGCTCCTGAAGAGATGATTCAATTTTTGCCAGTTCCTCGGGTGACAGATCATAAGCGGTCTTAAATCTATCCTCTTTTTTAAGTTCGACGCCAGCCTGACCAATATAAGATAGGGCAGCTCGTGGATTGCCCGTAAGCCCAGTAATATATGGATCTACGGATAACGTCAGAGATCTGTGCAATGGAAGAAGTTGACCCAGCGGAAATTCAAGCCTTTCTTCTATTCCTATGACCTCCTTTAAATTAGCTTCGTTTAGGGCAGCTTCATTTAATGATATCAGATTTCTTTTATCCCCCACGTCTTGCCAGTCACCTAGCGATCCTATGACGGCAAGCGTAGCCAAACCAAATCCCTCCTCGAGAGCTATCTTAGCAAACATATATGATAGGGTAGCGCAGCTGACATCCGAACTTCCATCGAACCCAAAGGCTTCGCCGCTTATACCGCTACTTGGCTCCTTGTCTATCGAGACCAATAAACCCTGGCTGCCAAGTTCGTTGACAGTATCGCCACCCATATCCAACGCTATGGTCGCATCGGCTGAATAAGCCTTTACAGATTGACTGACCGGAGCGTACGCTTCATGAAATTTTACGGCAACCCTTGCACCACGCCCGCTTATCACCCTGTACATTATGGCTGCAGAGGCTATACCATCAACGCTCTTGTCGGCCAGTATCAGAAAGTTTCCCCTTTCCTTTAATGGTTTCTTGACCCTATTATATGCCTTTTCCAGCTCATTCTGCAGTTCGTTAAACTTTGGCATTCTAGGCCAACTGTGCCACTACCGTTTTATATTTCCAATCCTTGGGTAACATACCCTTTCTTTTATAGTACTTGGATAATCTGTATATCTTCGCTTCTACCAGTTCTAACGCGTGGACATTCCTTCTATCAGATTTAAATTGGCTGATGTGCTGTGTCATTCTCTGGGCCCTTCTAACTAAGTTTTCAATATCCTCCGGCATGCCGGTCAAGAGCTTGCGCTCTAGGAGTATCGCTTTCACGGATTTGTTCGTGACGTATTTAACGCCTGGTACACCATAAACATCTCGTAGCTTTATTCCGATCATACTCAGTGGCAATCCTTCCTTATGTAACTTCTCCACTATAGATTCAATCTCTTCGCCACTCATGGTCAACCATTGAGTGGACCTTACAGCCGGTGGCCTATTGCTATGCGATTTTCCCTTCTTCTTTGAATGTAGACGCGCCATAATAAATTGGCCATAAAGGGCAGTATATATTAATCTATCGCCCAGGTTTTAAGTTCTGATATTATGAAGCCGTGCGTGATCACCAGTTAGCTTTTTATACAGAAGCTATTTTGAATAGCGATATATATGCCTCCCGTTGGCACTCTACCACATGGGATGGATCCATTAAATTTCGATAAATATAAAAGCTCATGAAAGATACCACATACACTAAATGTCATCCTTATATTTGGAAACAAAAGAAGGCTCTTCTGTCAATATAAAGGGATGGATACTAAGTATAAGAGAGCAGAAGACCATACTGTTTCTGATCGTAGTGAGGATGAGGGAACAGGTTCAGCTGGTCATCAAGGATCCAAAGTTAATAGACAAGTGTAGCGGGCTCAATGTAAATACGGCGATCGAAGCCGTGGGTACGGTGAAGCGCACGGATAGGGTTCCCTCAGGATTTGAAATCGAGGTCAAAAGCATAAAAACAATTGTAACCCCTAAGAAAAGGTCACCTTTCGACCTTATTGGCAAGAACATGCCCGGTATAGAAACCAGGCTTGATATGAGGTCCCTGGATCTTAGACATCCTCTTAACCTTGCGCTTTTTAAGCTGCGGGCATATATGCTTTCCTCGATCAGGGAGCACCTTACCGCTAACGGATTCCTGGAAGTGAACACGCCCAAGATAATAGCGACCGCCAGCGAGGGTGGTGCGGCCCTTTTTCCAATAATGTACTATGATAAGGAGGCATTCTTGGCACAAAGCCCACAGCTTTATAAGGAGGAACTGGTCATGTCGTTCGAAAGGGTATTCGAAATAGGGCCAATTTTCAGAGCTGAACCTTCACATACAGTTCGCCACTTGAGCGAGGCCACCAGCCTTGATGCCGAAGCCGCATTCTTTAATAATGAAGAGATGATGGAGCTTTTGGAGCGAACCCTCGTCCATGTATTAGAGGACCTGGCGGGCAGATCTGAAATGGCTATCATCAAGGCGCCAAAGATCACCGCGATAACGCCATTTAGTAGATTTAAATATGGTGAAATTGTGGACAGGTTAGCTTCAACTGGTTTTCATATAGAATTCGGCGATGATTTGGATTCGGCAGCCCTTAAGGCATGGGGGGACAGGGTTGGCGGGTTTTATTTTATTACGGAGTGGCCAAATAAGCTCAAGCCATTCTATATCAAGCCAAAGGATGATAAGGTGTCTTTTTCATTTGATCTTATGTACAGAGAAATAGAGCTTAGCAGCGGCGGGGAAAGAATATACGACAGAAGGGTTCTAGAAAAAAGGATCAGGGAAGCAGGATTGCCAGTGCAGGCGTTCAAAAATCACCTTTCTGTGTATGATTACGGTATGCCACCTCATGCTGGGTTCGGCGTAGGGATCGAGCGGTTACTGATGGTTATAGCAGGCCTTAAAAATATAAGGGATGCGGTACTTTACCCGAGAGATATAAGGAGGTTGACACCTTGAAATTCGATGTAGATGAGATATCCAATATGTCTCTTATAAAGCTCAATAGGTCCGAAAAGAAGGAAATAGTGAAGAGATTGAATGCCTTGAAGTCATATCTAGATGCCATCAATTCAGTCAAGACGCCATCTTCTCCGATTATACTTGCACCAGAAGGTATCAATCAAAGGGCAGATGAGCCTATTGTATTCGATAGCGATAAGGTATTGGCCTCCTTTCACACCATCAAGAATAGGTACATCAAGGCGCCGAGGACACTTTGAGCTCTGGGATAATTTCAAAGGGAGCTCGCCAACTAGTGGATGAGCTGCAAAGGGGATCTCTTGAGGCGTCCGAGGTCTTTGAAACATATAGAAAAAGGATCAATGAATTCACTAAATTAAATGCCTTTATAACAAGCTTAGAATATAAGCCGAATGCCAGAAAGGAGGGGTCCATATATGGCTTGCCACTCGCAATCAAGGATAATATATCCACAGAGGGCATAAGGACTACTTGCGCTTCGCTAATGCTGAAGGACTATATGCCGCCGTACGATGCCACGGCCGTTGCCAAGCTCAAGGCCGCAGGGGTTTCAATCCTAGGGAAGACGAATATGGATGAATTCGGCATGGGGAGTTCAGGAGAGAACAGTGCATTTGGACCTACAAGAAATCCATGGGATATTGAAAGAGTGCCAGGAGGCTCGAGCAGTGGAAGCGCGGTGGCAGTCTCTGCTAGACTGAGCCCTGCTGCCCTTGGCACCGATACTGGAGGATCGATCAGGGCGCCAGCGAGTTTCACTGGAACGGTTGGTTTCAAGCCTTCCTATGGGTACGTGAGCAGATACGGGCTAATTGCTTACGCTAACAGCCTTGAACAGATCGGAGTGATAGCAAGGACCGTTGATGATGTAGCTTTAATATTTGGAGTTATACGAGGTAAAGATAGGTTTGATTCAACTTCAACGGATGCAAAACCGCTTAGCAATAATGAGAGCAAACTGCCGAGTGGCGGCCATTTTAGGGGAGCGTTGTTACCGCAGCTCAGCGATCTAGTTTCGAAGGATGTTCGTGAAGCGTTTGATTCTTCCGTGGCAAAGCTAGACTCGCAAGGCATAGGATTCGCTGAAGAAAAAGTAGAAGAACTGGAACTTGCACTTAAATCGTATTACGTTGTAGCATGTTGTGAGGCAACTACTAACCTGGCAAGATACGATGGCGTAAGATATGGGCCAGTTGCGGATCCTTCGAGGGATTGGAAATCGGCAATCAGCGAAAGCAGGACAATGTTTGGTAAGGAGGTTAAAGCGAGAATAATGTTAGGCTCGTATATGCTTTCCTCCGGCTATTATGAGGAGTACTATCTAAAGGCGCTTTATATAAGGAGGAACCTGAAACTTAGACTTTTAAAACTATCAGAGTCTTATGATTTTATCTACACGCCGACCATGCCGGTCCTGCCCTGGAAAATAGGTGAAATGATCGATGACCCGCTTCAGGTTTACCTATCTGATGCATTTACTGTCATCGCAAATTTAACCGGTGCGCCGGCCATATCCATTCCCATCGCGTTGAAGAAAGGATTGCCGGTGGGAGGCCAGCTTCAGGGCCGATATGGTGAGGATGATAGGTTGCTTGAAATGGCGGCAACGATATCTGGCCTGCTAAAATTTAGAGGTGAGCCCTCGATTTGAGTGATTATATGATTGGGCTAGAGGTTCATGTTCAAATGGTCAGTTTGAAAAGCAAGCTGTTCTGTACCTGTCCCACAGATTACAGGGGTAAGCCCCCAAACACCAACATATGTCCTATTTGTACTGGTCTACCTGGAGCCCTTCCAGTGCTTAATGTAAAGGCCGTCGAAGAAGGGCTTAAGATAGCCGTAGCCTTGCACGCAGAGCCCAGCTCTGCTTCATATTTCTTCAGGAAAAGCTACTTCTACCCTGACCTCCCTAAAAACTTTCAAATAACTCAATATGATAAGGCTGGAGGCGTTCCGTTAGCTCACGATGGATATTATACTCTCAAGAAGGGAAAGACTATAAGAATCGAAAGGATCCATATGGAAGAGGACCCAGGGCGAATTTACTATGAAGGTGGACGAGGCGAGTCACGATTTTCACTAGTAGATTACAACAGGTCAGGAATAGCCCTCGTTGAAATAGTAACCTCCCCTGATTTTACAGAGCCTGGAGAAGCCAGGGAGTTTCTCGAACTCTTGCAGAAGAATCTTGATGAGATAGGCATCAACGTTAGCGAATATGAAGGTTCAGTAAGATGCGACGCCAATATTTCGTATGCTGGTGGTGAAAGGGTTGAAGTTAAGAATATAAGCGGGGCAACAGAAGTTGAAAAAGCGCTTAGGTACGAGTCCGTTAGGCAACGGAACATGGCGACAAGGGGGGTCAAGATAAGGAGGGAAACCAGGAGCTGGGACGAGAGAAGGAGAATAACGATTTCCTCAAGGTCTAAGGAAGTAGAAGCTGAATATAGATATATGCCCGAGGAGGATCTCCCACCTGTGAGCCTGAATCAGGCTATAATAAAAAATATAGCCTTGAATATGCGCGGCTCATTTGAAGACAGATACAGGATATGTACTAAATACGGCGTTGGTGAAGAGGCGGCCAAAAGGCTGGCCGGTGATCCCGCCTTATACACGTTATTTATGTCCATAGTAGGGGCCAGTGGGATGGACGCTAGCAGAGTAGGTAATGTGTTGGCTAACGAATTCGCATTTGTCGTCAAAAAACATAACAATCCTTCCCTGTCAGGGGATATAAGTAGCCTCGAAACTATTATTCGCGCCTATATATCGGACGGTGATAGAAGCAGGTTCATCAGTGCTACTTACTCTTGGATAAGTGGGATTCCAGTAAGGGCCGAAGAATACAAACCGAAAGTCGATATCGATGCATTGATCGACAAAACGCTTGAAAAAGAAATCAAGAATATAGGTAACCTAGAGGGGAAGAGGCGTCTTGATTATCTGATGGGTCAAATACTTAAGGTATCCAGCCAACTTAACCGAAAAGAACTATATATTAAATTGCAAAAAAAGCTCGAGGAACTTGGATGATGAGAACTTTGTGGCCATCCTTTATTTGTCCACCCGCGAAATCGATAAATAACCCCGCTTTAACGTTCATAAAGTGGTGATGAAAAGTGGACGTGCTATGGGCACCATGGAGGATGCAATTTGTGGACAAGGAAAATAAAGATATTTGCATCTTTTGTAACATGAAGGATCAGAGCGATGACAGGGGAAATTTGCTAATTAAAAGGGGGGAGGTCTCCATGCTGATGATGAACAGATATCCCTATAACAATGGCCACGTGATGGTAGCACCTTATAGGCATATCAATGACTTTGGCGAGTTAACTGCAAGAGAAATAAACGAAATATTTCAAATGCTGAAACTTGCAAAGTATGCCATTGATAAAGTTATGCATCCACATGGGTATAACATGGGTTTAAACGAAGGAGAAGTTGCAGGCGCTGGGTTTGAACATATACATTTTCACCTTGTACCGCGTTGGACAGGTGATACAAATTTTATGCCGGTTACTGCAAGCACAAAGGTTATGCCGGAACTACTTCTGAACACGTACGACAAGATATTCGAAGCCCTTAAACGATGACAGGGAGAATTAATAATAAAGTGCGTAAAATATAAAAGATAGCTATTCCCATCGGCCTTAATGTGGGTCAAAGGGTATGAACCGGCTGTTATAAGGCAATTGATCGACACCGCCATGGGAAGGAGAAAGGCGTCCCTCGTAATTAAAAAGGCAAAGCTGGTAAATGTGTTAACATCTGAAATAGAAGAGGGGATTGACGTAGCCTTTCAGGGTGATAGGATAGCTCTTGTGGGAAATGCTAGTGATTCCATTGGAGATAATACGAGGATAATAGAGGCCGATGGCCTCTACCTTTCACCCGGTTTCATCGATGGGCATATGCACATTGAATCCACCATGCTTACACCAGGACAGTTCGCTAGGGCCGTACTACCTCTCGGTACCACTACTGTCTTTGCTGATCCTCATGAAATAGAGAACGTAAGCGGTTTAACAGGTCTCAGCTATTTTCTCAAAGCCGCAAGCGTTTTGCCCATGAGGATTTATATGCTCGAAGCATCCTGTGTTCCGGCAAATCCGCCATTTGAAACAAATGGGGCAACTATTGGTGAAAAAGAGATCAGGAGCACGATAGGACTTGATGGAGTGGCAGGCCTCGGCGAGGTGATGAACTATGAAGGGGTCATAAACTTGGACGGAAGGATGTTGGGTGAGATCACACAAACGCTGATAGGTGGGAAAGTTGTAGAAGGACACGCCCCCCAGCTAAGTGGGAAAGAACTTTCAGCTTATATTGCGGCTGGCGTCAGTACGGACCATGAGTGCTCTACCAAGGAAGAGGCTATGGAAAAGGTAAGGAGGGGCATGATGGTGTATGTGCGAGAGGGCTCATCCGAACTTAACCTGAAGGAAGTGATAAAGGCGATCACCGAAGGAGGAATGGACAGCCGTAACTTTTCCCTATGTACTGATGACCGCGACCCTCCGTCCCTTATTGAGCAGGGGCATATAAATTACGTAATAAAGAGAGCTATTGAGGAGGGACTGAACCCGATAACTGCTATCCAATTGGCCACCATCAATCCCGCAACTCATTATGGTGTTTCAAACCTGCTAGGGGCTATAGCTCCGTTCAGAATGGCTGACGCTGTGCTCTTTGAAGAAATAGCAGACCCTAAGCCAAAATATGTAATTGCTAATGGGATGATTGTAGCTGAGAATGAGGCGCTAACCGTGCAGATCAGACAGATAAGCCCACCTCCTGAAGTTATAAATACGGTTCATCTGAATCCCTTAGCCCGATCCGACTTCGAAGTGGCGATTAAGGGGGACTCGGCTAAAGCTAGGGTGATCGAGCTGATTAATGACAGCATCATTACCCGTGGCATTACGGAAACAATCAATGGAGTTGGTGGGAAGGCCGTACTACCGAAGGGAATTTCCAAATTGGCCATCTTTGAGCGACACGGCAAGGGGAACAATAGGTCGTTCGCCTTTGTCAAAGGATTCGGCCTAAAGGGAGGAGCTGTCGCATCGACCGTGGCCCATGACTCCCACAACCTAATGGTCCTTGGTAATGATGATGAAGATATGGCAGAGGCCGCAAATAACGTCATAAAGATGAATGGTGGAATTGTAATAGTCTATGGAGGGCGAGTCCTGGCTTCCTTGGAATTACCTATAGGCGGGCTTATGTCTGATGAGAAGCTTGAGGTAGTGAATAGGAAGCTGGCTAATGTTAACGAAGCCTGGAAACAACTTGGTTGCAATATCCCCACTCCGTCGATAACTATGTCCTTTCTGGCCTTGTCGGTCCTCCCATCATTAAGGATAACCGATATGGGGTTGCTTGATACGGAAAAATTCAAATTTGTCCCATTAATTGAATAGGCGTTCAATTAATCGAGGATACAGTGCTAAAGGCTTCGTCTATAGAGGACCCTTATTGCGCCGGAGAGATCAAATTGGATTTCCGAGTTCCCATCTATGGCTAGATCATCGAGATGCATCTTTTTTGCTAGCGATTCAAGGGCAAGGGTAACGAGTTTCATTTCCGATCCTTCATCGACCTTAAATTGTATATCACCTGTTTCTAAATAGTATGGCGATACTATCAGCAGGGCGCTGGCAAAGGAAAGCCTCACACCCGAACCTTGCATTGTTCTATTATAGAAATCTGTCAAAAGCGCCATCGGGCTCGATTCCATAGAAGCAGATATGGCCCCCATCCTATCGTAAGCCTTTTGCTCCTCCTTAATATTTTCTGAAATGGCTGATCTGGTTTCAGGGCTTTCCTCCGCATATAACGTGTCTTTGCATATGCCCGTGCCAAACCATATGCGTTCATCCAGCCCAAGATCGTGCGCTGTTTGAGCGATCATCAGTGTGGTTATAAGATCTGTTTTGGCGGGCCATTCTAAAGGTGCTATCTTGGAGCTGGTGCCATCCGAACGCACTACACCGAGCTCCACCGCTATATCATTTACCGAAACCTTGGGGCTCCAGCTTGCTGCAGTTCCAGCCCTGATAATTGTAGGCCGCCTAAAACGGGCAGTGTCAATATTTGATATCACTTCTGTATATGAAATCTCGGCCGAGCTCGGTCCCATTCCACTGCAGAAAAGGGTTACGGGCGATCCCTTGTACACACCATTGTACACTATTAGCCCCCTGTTGCTGCTGACCAGCTTCGCGTCCTCGATCAGTTCCTTTGCTGCGTTTATCCTCTCAGGGCTACCGGCAGTCAAAATATACCCATTCAGTTCACCCTTCTTCGCCTTTACATGATATGATCTTCCACTTGTATCTCTAAATACATCAGGGAAGAGTCCGGATCTTGCCATTCCCAATGTTATGCCCTTCCCATTAAAATATCTTTATTATTTGAGGCGTATCAAAAGAGCTTTATCTATACCTAAAGTAACCACTATAATATGATTCGCTCCCAAGGCCCTTCACCAGTGACCTATACTATTCTTGCAAGTAGGGCTATATACAGCATGTTTTGGGTTATATTGGCGCCCATATATACCGTTATAGGAAGTTCCATAGGAATTCCATCTATTGACTATGGGCTTATTTCGTGGGCGTTCATTTTGGGCGCAGGTATATTTCAGATTCCATCTGGGATCTTGACCGCACGAGTTAATGCCCAGTACGTTTACATGATGGGGCTGGCCATCTTGGCGTCTTCCATTTTTTTGACCGCTGGAGCTAATTCTCTTATTGTACTGCTATTATCAAGGGTAATAGGCGGGATAGGGGCGGCAATGTTCTTTTCATCGGCTGGTTATGTCCTGGAGGCCATAAACAGTAAACATCTGGGGCTATATATGGGCTTCTATAATGCGGCTTTCAGCGCTGGAGCTGGTATCGGATTACTCTGGGCTGTCGTATACAGAATAATTTTCTGGAGGGTGGCGCTTGTTCTTGCTGGATTGATAGGTATTGCGTTTGTAGCGCTCGATTACCTCAGCTGGGCGCGTAGGCCCGAGGTCGGTGTTGAAAGGGCCAATCTGAAAAACCTAAAGGGAACACTGTTGAACCATAGGGTGATATTATTAGCGATCATGGTTTCTGGATTCTGGGGGGCCAATTATGCCGCAGAAACGCTGCTACCGTCCTATTTTACCTTATCCAGGCATCTTAGTCCCCTTTTAGGCAGCTATCTAACTTCTATCATGCTGTTTTCTAGCCTCCCTGGAGGCTTTGCTAATGTGATATATGATCGAATCAAAAGAGGAGAACTGCTTCTCTTTGGGGCTGGAGGGCTTGTGGCCGTCAGCTTTCTACTATTTGAAACGGGAAGCATGGGGACAGTGATAGGCTTGATAGTGATGGGGTTTTCCAGTACGATAGTGTTTTCATCATTCTACTCCCTATCATTGGACTACGCAGACAGGCAAAATGGTGCCATAGTGCTGGCGTTGATAAATACGTTGAACATGGCAATAGGTATGTGGATATCGCCGGTCTTTTCGATAATTGAAAATTATGCATTGCCCGCGCTTTGGCCAACTATGGCGGCCATAACTCTGGTGCCACTTATCCCACTTCTTGTTATGAAGAAACCAAAAACCCATCACCAGTCGGACAGGAAAAGAGATCATTTTGATCCTATGAGTTGACGAAGCCGGCTGGCTAAAAAAATCAGTACAATAAATTATGGCTTAACGGTCCCATGAGCTTGGCGTTTTGCTGGTCGATTAATTATGATAGTAGGCTCCATATATTTTAGCCACTTTAAACAATTAAGGCTATGCCGGTTATACCAGCAACTACAATCGATAACGATGTGATCCAGAAAATAGCGGTCTCATATCTTTTCAATGGTTTTCCGTTCATGCACTCCCTGTTAGATGTCAATCTACCTAGGAAGAACAGCGATGGTATTATTATAATGGTATAAATGACCATTAGGGTAATCATCAGTGATACGTAGTTATTCACTAGGATCACCAACAGCAGGGCCGGGGCGCTCTCCAGGAGATATATTTTAATAAAGGAGTTTCTTGATCGGCGATTCAGGGCATCCATTATCCCCCAAGCGGACCCTAACGATACTACTACCAGGGCCAAGAAGCCGGCCGCTATAAAGCCTATTCCCATCACTATACTTGCGTAGCCTCCGAACGCCGAAAGAGCAGCCGATATCTGGCTGGCTTCTATAAGGCCGTTTACCTCCTTTATATGCATACCATCTAATACTATGATCGACATAAGGGCCTCCGAAATCACAGCGCCTATGAGCGTTTCAAGCCTCTCCATCTTCAGGTCAGCGGCCTTTAGCTTCTTGCGAGAATCTGCACCAGAATGAAAATAGAGCATCCAGGGCATGATCACGGCTCCCGTGTTTGCAGCTATTAGATAATCGAAACTGGCATTGCCATATGGCTGGATAGGAGAAAGTCCTATAGTAATTATAGTCCTTATATCTAAATGGAATATCAGTGTGGAGGCGGCTATGCTTATGACCAGAAGGAAGCTTATCGGAAGAAGCAATAGTTCGGCCTTTCTATACCGTCTACCCAACACTATTGTCGTATGGACAATGAACACTGCCGCAAGCCCAAGGATTATCGGCAAGCCTAACAGGTAAAGCCCAATAGCTATCCCTGCATATTCCGCTACATATTCTAGGAAATCGGAAATAGCCATGGGTAGAGCGGCCACAATAGCGATCCATTTACCATAGAATTTATAGATGGCTTCACCGAGGCCCCACCCTCCAACGGTCCCCAATCTTCCCGCTGCGTCCTGAATGAAAAACAGTGGAAGTATAAGGATCATTTCTACGAAGACCATCCTGTATCCCCAGGAAGCCCCGGATTGAAGGGCCGTAATGATAGATGCGATATCTATGTCAGCTATCATGACAAGCCAAGCTGGGCCGAAGACCTGAGTCCACTTCTGTAATCGCTCGTTCAATCCCGAAGTTTCCCTAAATGGTCAGGTTATAAATATTTGGCTATAAAAGTGCCCGCTCTTATTACGATCTGCCGTCAGGTGGCATAAATCAACCTTTTATGGATGCTATGATCCTTTGGTGTTTAAGGCTTATGAATATTCTGCTTGCCAAATGGATATCTTAAGATTCAATTCTATAGCAATATATACTATGATAACGTACGATTTGTGCCTTGGTAAGGATCTGGAATTCCATAGATGCCCACCTTATGAATGGAAGCATCGTAATCAGGTCCAAAGGTAGGACTATTTCACTGGATTCAACAGCCCCCCTACAGACCGATATCGCTTTCATCTCTCATGCACATTATGATCACCTTCCTAGGCGTGTTTCTTCTACAGTCCTTGCCTCTAATGAAACAGTCGAATTGGCTAGGATACGCGGGTTGCCCATTAAAAGCTATATCAATAAAGCTGAAGGTTTAAAGTTGATTGATAGTGGCCATATACTGGGTAGCCGCGCACTGCTTGTTGACGATGATCTTCTATATACTGGAGACTTTGCAGGAAGGCCAAGGGCATTTCTTTCAAAACTCATCAGTGTCAAATGTAAAACGCTGATAGTAGAAGCTACCTATGGGAAGCCGGGCATTGTTTTTCCGAGCGTCGCTAAGGTGATGGGGGCGGCCATGAATAGTATATCAAGCGCATATGAATTGGGGAAGGGGATAGTTCTAGAGGGTTATACCCTTGGAAAGGCTCAACTTCTAAATTATATGTTTCAGACATGGAGGCCTATATTTATCCATCCTAAGATAGAGGCAGTTAATCAAATATACAGAAAATTTGGAATCTCAATCCCTATGCCCGATAAGGTAGTTGATGACATAGTTGGTTTAATCCATAAAGGCCCATTTGTGTTCATTGCGCCAATGAACATCCAATTGCGTAGCGACGTACCAATGATTAAATTTACCGGATGGGCACATAACGCATCCAAGTCATCGCTTCCGCTTAGCGATCATGCAGACTTCGAAGAGCTCATTACATATATCAAGAAGGCCAATCCAGAGCGTATTCTTACTATATACGGATTTGACAGGGGTCTAGCTGAAGAACTCCGGAGGCAGGGCTTTAACGCTAAATCGGTCAGTGATCTACAGACAGATATCCTTGATTATACCTGATGGCCAAGTAATTTTGTCCAAATTGTCGACTTTTATCAAGTACATCGTTAAAAAACCAAAAACGGTAAGGTATGTTGCCTGCGTGCGAGCGGAAAGATATCGCCCGTTGGACAAATGGTGCCCTCTCCCGTTGTGGCCACAATGGAAGAGCCGGATAGTCCGATGTGTGATGTCTCGAAGCGAAACCCGGATGGAGGCAAAAATGGGATCGGCCTTCTAGGTCGCTCTTGCATTAACGAAAGAACCGGTTAAGGATTCCGGGCGCCGGATCGGCGGCCTGAAAGCAATGGTGGGTGACCATTATTGCTGAGGGCTGAGGGTTTGGAGCCCGGAGGACGAAATCGGGGCTTGCGTAAATGTAAAAACGAACTAGATATCGTTCTCCTTTTTGCGTCCTTCAGGGTTTCTTGCACGCAGACAATATGACTATCAGCATCAAAGATCAATTATAATATTAACCAGATATCCGCTAATATATGTCTAGCGAAAAGGACTTGATGCCCATCTTACAATTATGCTGGACTTGAACTAATTAAAATCTTATTATCTGAGCGCTGAGAATTTACGATAGTGTATAATATCGCAGTTTGGGGGAATAGAGTTTTTTAGTGGTTGCCATATATGTAGGCACATGCTAGCGGAGATGTATAAATTTAACCCTATGGATATATCGTCTTATAACAGTGCTTTTACGATAATGATTTTGCATGGAATGGTGGTGAATCACATTACTATTTAGCAACCTTATCGTTCATGAAGTGAAGTCTCATGACTATCAGGATTTGAAGAACGACATATTGATCTATGCCAAATACAATAATGATAAGTTCATAAAATTGAAAGACACCTCATTAATGGTAATAGGTGATATCCATGGAGATCTTCATTCTTTGGAAACTATATTTGCAAGAGAAGGGGAATTAGATGATAAAATGCTGGTGATCTTCTTAGGTGATTATGGCGACAGGGGTTACGGTCAATTGGAAACATGGTGGAGTATTATCAAGTTCAAAAATGCCTTCCCCAATAACGTCGTCACAATACGTGGGAATCATGAGCCTCTGGCATGGGCGGTACCAGTACCGCACGATCTGCCTTTAAAATTTGATGCTGTTTTTGGTCAAGAAAGAGGCAATGAACTTTATGAAGATCTTTTTGGCACATTTGAAAATATGGCGCTATTAGCCGAATCTAATGGTTTCCTTTTCATGCATGGCGGACTCCCGATTAACATTTTTGATCCAGTGGACGAATTGTCGCTTGATAGGGAAGCATATCAATTTTTGTGGAATGATCCTGCAGATATTTCTGGCTATAGGCTGTCCCCCCGTGGATTGGGGTATCTTTTTGGTGAGGATATTACAATCAATTGGCTAAGGTCACTAAAGGCTACTTATGTTGTTAGAGGCCACGAACCATGTGAAGGATTTAAATTAGATCATCATGGACGAGTTATAACCATTTTTTCTCGTAAGGGGCATCCTTATTATAATCAAAATGCGGCTTATATGAAATTCGTTGACGGTAAGATGAATATAATTACGTTTTAATTGCGGGTCTGACCCTTAGTCAATATATCAGAGGCCTCTATAACCGTCTTGAAGTGCGGGTAGTGGTTCACTTAGGACATAACCAGTCCATTTTGTGTTGGATTAACAGAGCTAATGATATATTCTCTACACCATCATTGAAAATTGAGAGGAAGGTAAATGGCATAACTCAATATAAAATTCGGTTCAGTAATCCTTGCGTCTTGTCAAATAGAGGCAAGCAAGAGAAAATTAGCCGCAGGAGTACTTTTAAAAAACATAGTTACCATTTACATATCCAGTGAAACAAGAGGTACGATAAGACCTTATCAAACACCATGTTATTGCTGGTTTTAGATTGCCTCAAATGTTAATAATAATAGCAGAATAATTTTTTAGATAAGTCTATAAGGAAAACAATTATTGGATACATATGCTCAGTGTTGGGGATGTTGCACCAGATTTCAAGGCTAAGGATCAAAACGGAAAGGAAGTATCACTCGGCGAATACAAGGGAAAGCCAGTGGTCATCTATTTTTATCCGAAAGACAATACGCCAGGTTGCACAAAGGAGGCCTGCAGCTTTAGGGACGACATGGGCTCCTATAAGGATGCAGGGGTTACAGTTCTTGGTGTAAGTGCAGATGGCGTAGATTCCCACCGGAATTTTACGGAAAAATATGGATTAAACTTCACTCTGGTATCAGATAAGGACAAATCAATCATAAACGCATATGGAGTAGGGGGGTTGCTCTTCACTAAGCGGACAACTTTCATAATAGACGGCGATGGGAAAATAGCTTACGTGTTTCCGAGTGTGTCTCCAGAGGGTCATGCCAAGGAAGTGCTCGGAAAGTTAAGAGAATTGAAGTTAATAGATTAGAGGACCATGGAAAAGTGGCATTCTCTATCGCTAAGGCCACGAGCTTCCCATGTAATTATCCCTTTGTGGATTCATCAGTAACATGAGACTTTTATCCTGTCTCATTGACACGCGGCTAGCATCCAGCTCATGGCCGGCTGTTGGTATTTTCGCAGGCGTAAATTCAGACATGCCCATTCCAATTAAATAACGCACGTCGCAATATAATTATGCTTGTTTTGAAATCCCTCTGCGCCATATAGCTACACGAAGGATAGAAGATGTTCCTGACAACGCAACCTTATGGTTCACATAGCAAAGCGGTCAATAATTTCAACTACGCATTAATCTTATTTTCCTCGAGGCGAACTGCTATGGGCCGCTACTACCTCACTTTCAAGTTCATCCAAGTTCTTTCGTTCACTTCTTGGTGCCATAGATACCCCGGCCAAACCTACAGCCATGGGCAGGGGAGCCAGTACCAGGAATAAAGGAGAGATGCCAAATGAAATGAGGAGGGTTGGGAATATGAGAGTGCTAAGGTATCCACCGAGTCTACCTGATGCAAAGCCTATTCCGCTCGAAGTACTTCGAAAGAGGGTTGGAAATAATTCATTCGAATAAATGGAGCTAGTAGTATAACCTACTCCACCAAGTACCCATATTATTGAAATATCTGATATAAAAAGCGCTATACTTGACCTGGCCAATAAATAACCTACCATCAAAAATACACCGACTATTATCGAGGACGAGATGATCATAACCCTGCGCCCTATCCTGTCAACATATTTGAAAGTTAACGCGGTGCCGCCGGCGAATCCCATCCATTGAAAGCCGCTTATTAGCAGAGCCCATGCCTTTGATAGTCCTTCAGCATGGACTAAGAAGGATGGGGTATAACTTGCGAATATGGCTAAAATAAAGGTCCAAATGAAGAACGCAATAGCAACAAACGAAAGTTTTGTGGCGAAACTTTGTTTATCAATCGGCTGGGCTTTTAGGTCATCCTTTTTCGAAGCGCTCCAGATTTTACTTTCTGGTAGTCCTCTCCTAAGTAGTAACACTACGATAGGGGGGACAGCCCCCATCCCCAATATATATCTCCAGGATTCGGCGCCTAATGGTAGGAACAGCAGGGCAGCGATTGCGGCCGCACCTCCCCCCACTCCCCAAAGAAGAGACTGTAGAGCTACGAGCCTGCCCCTGTTCTCTTTGTTGGAAATTTCGGCCAGCAGGCTCCCGCCTACCGGAATATCGCCCCCTATTCCTATACCGACTAGAAGCCTGCTTAGCAATAGTATGGACGGTTCTGTCGCTACGGCGCTTAGAAGCGACCCTAGCACGAAAAACAGGAGGACGTTCAGAAATATAATGCGTCTGCCTGTTATATCAGCCAGCCTTCCAAATGCCAGGGCACCTATAATAGAGCCTATAAAAGGCGCCGATACTATTAATCCTGTATAGCTGCTTGTAAGATGGAAATATGGGACAAGTGTTAAAAGGGCGCCGCTGGCGATCAGCAGGGCAAACCCATCGGCGAAACCGCCCATCCCTATAAGGACCGGGGCATAATATCTTGATAAATTTAGATTGAGCTTCAATTTCCTTATGCACACCTATGACATTGTCATATTTAAGTCAATCGCAAATTTTTCAATGCTGGGAAGCAAGTATTTTAAACAACTTCTACTTAATAGAAAATATTTAAAGGAGGAGATACTAACATAATTTGTGAAACATATAGATATAGCTCGTCATCTGATAGAACAGGACTTTGCTTACAGGACCTGTTTAGCTCGAGGCGTGATCAATTATACCGCGCTTGCTAAGAAGATAAAACCTATCTTGGAAAGGACAACAGGGTATCCGGTTGCTACTAATACGATAGTCAAGATGCTGACTAGGATTAAAACACAAGAACTGAAGGCCGTAGATCCTTATGGCGCATTATCAAGGATCACCATTTCGATGGATTATGGATATGAGAGAAAAGAACTAAGATCATTCAAATATGAAGGAAATGAAATCATGATAGTGAACTTAAACGACAGGTACGAAGTCCTATATAAAAATAAAAAAGGGACAGGACATGCCCTCCTTAAGATAAAACTCAATCGGGATATGGAGGAGACCCCAGGTATAACCGTTCTTCTTCTATATTTGCTTGCGGGTAAGAACGTCGAAGTTAGCAGTATATACAGATTCGGTGATCAGGTGTGGTTCTTGCTGCCAGCTGGTGATGCCCCAAAATCCATAGAAGCTCTTTCACATTTCACTGTAGGTCTAAAGGTGAAGGTTGAAGCTTCAGGATTATAATTTCTAGTATGGGAATAATCCTATTGGCTTTTCACTACTCTATAATATATCGCAGGAGTTTAAAGGTGCCGGCATTTTTTATACTTCAGAAACTTAAAGTTTTAACATATGACCGTTTTCATTCAGCCATGTCCTATTTGTTTCATAGTCCGGTTTTAATAGCCCGACCTGCTTCCAAAATAGCTTAGAGTGGTTTCTTACCTTTAGATGCGCGAGCTCATGAACCACTACATAATCTATAACAGGTAGTGGGGCCATGACCAGTTTCCAGGAGAACCTCAAGTCCCCTTGCACTGAGCATGAACCCCATTTCCTATTAGCATTAGAGATTTTCACACAACGGTATTTTAAACCGTTGATCGACGTGAAAAATTTTACCCTTTGTGTAATCACCTTAAGTGCTGCCTCTCTGTACCATTTGGTTAGGATAGAGGTAACATCTATATCTACTCCCTTTAAAACATTAAATGAATCGCCATTCCAAACTGGCGAATTAAAGTCCTTCCTATTCAGCCTATATAGATTACCTAAATATAGTAACTTCTCACCATCCTCGAACCTGTGATATGGTTCTTCGGTCAACCTTTTTATCATTAAGCCCTTCTTCTTTTGTATCCAAACATTATGCCTTTGAATAAACTCTTCGATATACCTATCTGCCACTCCATATGGGGCATGTAGAACTACAGACGCATCCTCCTTTACATGGAGTGAAATCGTCTTCCTCTTCGACCTTATAACCTGGATATCCTTGTTCATGACTGCTACTGCTAGGTGATATTGTGCATATCAACTTATCACCTACTCTGACAAGTAAAATTAATAAACGCTGGACTAAAAACAACAGGTTAGTATCAGCCGATTGAAGATTCAGTTAAACTTATCTATGGGTGTACTGAGAGGATAGAATATTCATGGTGGCTATTAGTTTAACTGATGCTCTAGTATATGGAAGCAACATAGCTTGGATAGTGCTAATAGTGTTCATATTTGCCTATAATCAAAGGCTTCAAATATTTTTAAGCTTGCGATCGGTTAATAAGAGCCTTGTAAAGATCGAGAGTTGGAATAAGGAAGCCAAGGATAAGTTCTTTTTACTCCTGAAAGAAAGAGGGGCTAGCGATGCTCTTTTAAAAACTGAAGCTAATGCCATGGTTAATACATTTGTGATCGAGCCTGTAAATATGGATCCAAAAGGGATAATCAGTAAAATAGATAACGTGGTCCATAACTATGAAGAATTCTTTAAGGCTAAGATTCGGAAAATGTTACCGGCGGTTAATGAGGTTGATCTATATAATCTGAGCGATGTAGCTGAGGCTTCATTGGTTTTGAATGAAATATACAAGCAGATAAGGCATTACTATCTCTCGGCTAAGAAATACCATGACTACTACTCGCTGGTGCTCCTGCAGATGCAAATGCCCATGATAATGGAGGTAGCTGAAGCTTATTATGGCGCTATTCCAGCCCTATCCAAGGGAACTAGTATCGGAGATGCCGTAGGCCCTCTTGTGATCACACAGCTCGCTGGAGGTGCCGAATTTAAGCCAATAGTAAAGGAAACCGTGGTGGCAGAAAGCACTGTCGAAGAACGAAAGGCCATTTTAATAAAGGCCAAAGGGCCAGGCGGTACTGTAGGGAGGCCAGGGGAAGCCATCAAAAAGGCGGTTGAAAGTTATAATATAAATTATATAATAACCGTAGACGCGGGGCTAAAGCTCGAAGGTGAGAATTCTGGACAGACCATAGAGGGTTATGGCGTAGCCATTGGCGGCCCTGGAACAGACAAGTTCTTTGTCGAGGAGTCCGCTACCGCTCGGAAAATTCCCATGTACGTTGTTATAATAAAAATGTCTGAAAAGGAGGCCATAGGGGAGATGACTGACGCTGTAAGGCGTGCCTCATTGGACGCCATAAACAAGGTCAAGATGATAGTTAGGGAAAGAACTAGTAAGGATGATGTGGTTCTAATAGCCGGAATAGGAAATACTATGGGAATAAGTTAAGGTCTATCAGTAAGGATTGCCCTCTTAAGACCGTCGCTGTTCTGATACTTACCCCGGTATCCAGTTGATTCATAAGATTCCTGCATTAAAAAGTGCCATACCTTCAAACCTTTCTCCAGCTTTATGGGGCGCGGCCCCATCCTTATAATTAGACTGAGGACGCCACTATAGCCAGCGTCTACTACCGTCGGTGGAATTAGGAGCCCCATCCTTGCCCATGTGCTCTTGAGGAAGATCAATCCCACCACATTCAATGGCAGAGTTATCCTTTCAGCCGTACTCATTAGGTAAAAAGTGTCTGGCCTGCTCATAAATCCTTCATCCATACTGTATTCTAGTTCATTGCTTATATCCACAACCTTATCTCCAATTCGTAAATCGATGCCGTTGGGTGACAAATTATCCGACAAAAAGGGTTCTATCCCAATTTCTCCGCTCAGGATCCTTTTCTTTATTTCAATATCAGAAAGTATCAACTCAGATCCTCTTTTTATTTATCAGGCCTGGTAAAGAATCTATTAGGGGGCGTGGTGCCATGGAAAATCTCAGTGGGTTTTTGAATTTCAAAAATGGTTTTAGTCTCCTTGTTATGTATCCATTTTTGAGCAGTTCATTAAACAGCTTTTCAGTCGAGGTTTGTGTAGATATTGTAAGGAAGAAGGTATCGGTTGGTGTTTTCTTTATTCCTTGATCTAGCTCACTTAGGAACCAGCTCATGGTTTCCAACGCCTGATTCCACTTGGCTTTAAAATAATCTAGGTGCTCTAGGGCTTCAGCTGCAAGGGCCAGAGACAGGCTCGATATGGGGAAAGTGAGCTGCATGTTGTTCAACACCCTTATTAAATCAGGCGGACCAATTATATACCCTATTCTCATTCCAGCAAGTGCAAATGACTTCGAAAATGTACGCATTATGGCTAAATTATCATAGCGCTTGAGATATTTAATCAGGCTCCTTTTGGATATCTCAGCATAAGTTTCATCTATAACTAGGAGACCCGGAAAGGAATCCAAGAGCCGTTTTAGCTCCTCCTCATCTATGGAGTTCCCGGTAGGGTTATTTGGGGAACACAAAAAGAGCATATCGGTGCCCCCCTTTAAAATCATTTCAACTGGAAGGCTAAAATCTTCACGGTAAGGAAAGGATACTGCGCGAACCCGGTTTAGGGTTGATCTGACTTTATACATGGAAAAGGTCGGTTCGACGATCCCCACGCCTCCATTTTTTTTAAAAACAAGCGTAAGTAAGTCTATTATCTGATCAGTGCCGGCGCCAAGAAACACACTGGAAGCATTTATACCGAGGTACCTTCCTATCGATTCCTTCAAATAATCTGTCTCCATATGGGGATATAACCTGGGGTCCACCCTGTCAATGGCCCTTTTAAGTAAGCCAGAAATAAACTCCCTTTCTACAAATAGGTTTTCATTTGATTGCAGAGGAATCATATCCTCTGTTTTTATTCCAGTTATCCTTGCTGCCTTCTGAATACTTATGCCCCCTTCGTATAGATCTCTATCTGAAAACATCCTGAGCCGCTTCGTCCATTCCTTCAAAGATTGCGCCCTTGATGACTCCTACTATATCCGTTTTAAGTTTATCCTTTGAACTATTTATTACAAAATTATACTGTTGATAGATCAACGGCATGCCTTATTTAAAAGTGAAGAATTTTACACAAAACGCTTTTTAATCTAGGTATTAAGACACATTTTATGCACTCAAGGATCAATCGGATTTCGCTTGAAGAGGCATTTAGCCTATTATCACAAGAATTAAGAGCAAAGCCATTGGAGGCCATGGATGTTGAATCAGCGGTGGGAAGGGTACTGGCAGAAAACATAGTTTCTAGAGAAGATGTCCCAAAATGGCCAATCAGCGAAGTTGATGGGTACGCCCTTCGCGCTGACTCAAGGGTTACTACTTATACCATAGTGGGAAGGAGCGGACCTGGAGAAAGATTCAGCGGGCCCCTAACCGATGCACAATGTATAAGGATATTGACGGGCAGCTATTTGCCCGAGGGCACGGATACTGTGGTACCTCAGGAGGAGGTAATAAAAGATGGCAGCTCGATAACCATCAAGGGTGAAATCCCGCGGGGGGGTAGCCTAATGAAAAGTGGTTATGAATATAAAAATGGAGAGCTGATAGCTGGCCAGGGCAGCAGGATCACACCGTCTATGGCGGCATTCCTGACGTACCTGAGGATAGATCGTGTGTTGACTTACTCAACCATCAGTGTTGGCATCATTTCTGTCGGGTCTGAATTAACTACCATGGGTAAGTGGAGAGATGGAAAGGTCGTTAATTCTAATTATATATCGCTGATGGGATCGGCCCGGTCAATGGGATTAAATCCAAAGAACTTCGGTATAGTCAGGGACGATGTCACTGAAATTTCCGAGAAGATAAGAACCGCGCTAAGGAAATGCGATATTGTGGTTATGAGCGGGGGATCGAGCGTTGGAGATACCGACATGGTGTTTGAAGCACTGCATCAAATCAAATCCAAGTATATTTTCCATGGCTTAAAACTTAAGCCTGGAAGGACTGCCGGAGTTGCAATTATGAATGGAAAACCAATAGTCTCCGTTTCAGGAAATATACAAGCTGCAACCATCGAGCTGATGATAGTTGTTAGTGAAATTGCCAGATTGCTGTCAGGAGGCGGTATTACGGTTAAACGAATGACATGTATGATAGACAGGGATGTCGAACTTAATACCAAGCCTGGCTATAAAAGCGTACTATGGCTTAAGCTCTATCAGATAGGGAATCAGCTCTTTGGGTCTCCTCTTATGGCAAGAAGCCCGATGAAGAGTATCGTTATGAGGGCGGACGGGTTCAGTATAGTTGAATCGCCCAATTTGAGGAGTGGAGAAAACATCGAAACTATACTTCTGAATTAAGCTGGGGGCGAAACTGATGAAAAAAATCAATATACGGATGTTCTATTGATTATTTCTGCAAAATCTGCTTTTATATAAATTTTTTATGTAAAAGACCTTTTTTTTATTACAGAAACATCACACGAAACATATATATATGAACAATAATAGTGGTTATTAAATTGACAAAAAAACTTAAGTCGATTTCTACATTAGCAATAGTAGCAGTAATCATCGTGATCATAGTCGTCGCAGGAGTTGGCGGATATTACTATTATATGACAACTTCTAGCAAGGTAACACCTCCACCAACACCATCAAAGGGTTCCGTAAAGATTGCCTTACTTCTTGCTGGGGTAAGCACCGATCTCTCATGGAACGAAGCCGGGTATGCCATGACACAACAGTTAGCGCAAGATCTCACTAATGCTGGCTACAACGTCACGGTTAGCGTTGCAGAAGGGCTGTATACGTCCGAAGAGATCCAGCCGGCCATGCAGACATATGCATCTGAAGGATATAACATAATAATAGGTATGGGCTTCCAAGACCAGGCGCCTGCAACCTCGATTTACGCCCAATATCCAAATACGCTATTCCTAATAGCTGACGGGTATCAATCAGGGCCAAATATGCAAACCGTTATAGATGATGCTGCGCAGCTTGGTTTCGTACAGGGTGTCCAAGCTGCCCTACTGAGCAAGAACCACATAGTGGCAGCAATAGGAGGAGAGAATGTGGGTGATATAACGTGGGCGACGACCGGATTCGAACTGGGTGTCCAGTACGCTGATCAGAACTTCTTAAATGGGATAAATACTACAATAATAACTACTTATACAGGCAATTTCAACGATCCTGCTGCAGCACTTAGTGCAGCCACAGCCGCCGTATCCGATGGAGCGGATGTCCTGTGGTGTAGCGGCGACGGCATAACCGAAGGGGTAGCTCAGGAGGCTGCGACAGCAAATGTTCCGTTCCTGTATGCAGAGTACAATGCTACATCCTTTGACCCAGAAACCACCTATGGTGGTGTCTCATTTACCTTTGCACCACTGCTGTATCAGGCGGCTACAAGCTGGTTAGTAAACAAGACCATATCGCCACTACCGTATTATGCGAACTTCGGCAATGGTGGACTAACATTGAACCTTACACCTTACAACCCATCAAATGTGACAACCATAGTCAACAACATAGAGAGCGCCCTTGCAAGCAATAAGATAATGATATATCAGGAAAACACCACTACTGGAAGCTTGTATTACTCCCCAGTAACTCCATCCTATAATTCTCTATTTGGATAGGGTTCCCCTTGAACATAGGAAAACCAATCCAAATCATTTTTTTTATAATTTTAGCCTTACTGATTAGTTCATTCCTACTTCTTATCGATCATGTTTCACCGATAGCCGGTATAGCTGAGCTTATCTCCAGCGGGTTTTTAACCCACTACGGCCTTATGGCGACCCTTAATGATACCATTCCATTATTGATAGTTGCCGTGGCTATCATCATTCCGTTCGTCGCTAAGTTCTGGAACATCGGAGGGCAGGGGCAGTACATATTTGGGTCCATATTCGCTACATGGATAGGGCTTGAGCTAGCCGGTTCCCTGCCGGTTGCCCTCCTTATAACAGTCGCAATAATATTTGCATTCATAGGCGGCGCTCTTTGGGCCATACCACCTACCTTGATGAAGATCTACTTTGGGACCAATGAGATAATTACGACCCTCATGATGAACTTCATCGCGGTCTACTTCCTGGACTATATGACCATAGGTCCCATGGAAGGCGCTTTGGCCAAGATAACCCACGTGCCATCTTCGGCGCCAATTCCCACACCTGATCTACTACCTCACATTGGGGGGGTAAGCACCGGCATCTTTCTGGCGCTGGCTATTGCTATAATAATATTTCTTCTTTTAAGATATACCAATTTTGGTTATGAGTTGAAACTGATAGGTAGCAGCGTTGACGCTGCCAAGTATTCAGGGGCGTCGTTAAGGAGGGATTTGCTTTTATCCATGGTACTCAGCGGCGGAATCGCCGGAATAGCTGGTATGATTCAGGTTTTTGGAATAACCACCGTGCTTTTGCCACAGGTGTTCAGCGATATTACGACTAGCTTTGGTTACGTGGGAATACCGGTGGCGCTTGTTGCATCCCTCAATCCTTTAATTACGATCATCTCAGCCTTCTTCTTCTCTGGTATTCTTAATGGCGCATATGCTATGGAGATTTCGTTTGGGATACCTATTGACCTGGTAATCACAATATATGGCCTGATGATGTTCTTCGCCGTTATAGGCGTTATGATAAACCTTGGAAAGATCTTTAGGAGGCCTAGAGCGAAATGAACTCCTTAGTATCCATTTTACTGCTTTTATTGCCTACTGTGGTGCTGGGCATGGTACCGCGTGCAGCCCCCATATTCGCGGCGGCACTTGGTGAAGACGTGGACCAGAGCGCTGGAACGCTAAATCTAGGGGTAGAAGGTATGATGCTTTTGGGGACCATAATAGGGTTTGTAATTGACTTCGAAACGGGGGACTTTGTACTGGCTTTCATCGTTGCGGGGCTAGCATCGGCCCTATTGGCGCTATTTCACGGGATAGCTACTATATCATTTAAGGCGGACCAGGTCACTAGTGGTACTGCCATATGGTTCATTGGATGGGGCCTATCTGGGTTCATCTATTCCTCCCTTTTTGGTAAAGCTTCTTCACCTCCGGTGGTTAAGACCATTCCTACGCTATACATACCTCATCTAACCGATATACCGTATATCGGCAAATTCCTGTTCGGGCAGGACCCGGTGGTTTATGCACTTCTTATAACGTTCTTGGCTGTGCAGTATTTCCTATTTCATACAAAGGCTGGGCTAAACCTGAGAACGGTTGGCGAAGACCCCCTTGTGGCCGAAATTATGGGTGTTAACCCGGACCTTTACAGGTATCTTGCACTTATATTCGGCGGCTTTATGGCCGGAGTGGGTGGCGCATATATAACGCTTTCCTTGGTGGGCTCATTTTATTTTGATATGACAGCTGGCATGGGGTTCATCGCAGTGGCTTTGGTATATTTTGGCAAATGGAATCCTGTGAGGGTGCTGATAGGTTCCCTAGTTTTCGGGGCTGTATATGTGCTCTATCTTGCATTGGAAACCTACTTCCCTGCAACCCCTTACCAGTTCTTTTCGATGTTTCCTTATATAGCTACCATGATTCTGATAATCCTAGTCGGTGCAAAGGCGCACGCCCCTGCGGCGCTGGCGCTTCCGTACATTAAGGAGGGATAGGCTTGGTCACAGAACCCGCTATAATAATGAAAGGGATAGTCAAACAATTCCCGGGTGTGCTTGCGGTGGATCATGTGGACTTCGAGCTCTATCCGAAGGAAATACACGCGCTGCTGGGGGAAAACGGAGCTGGCAAAACAACCCTAATGAACGTGCTCTATGGCGTATACAGGGCTGATGAAGGTCAGATATTAATAAATGGAAAGGAGGTCAAAATTAGGAATGCTGTGGACGCCCAAAGTAACGGCATAGGTATGGTACACCAACACTTTTCCCTTATTCCGGTATTTACCGTTAAGGAAAACCTGTCGATAGGCCTCAGGACCGGCGGTTTCAGGTTAAATCTTAATCAAATAGAATCAAAAATAGAGGAAGCCGAAAGGAACTACGGCATAGAAATCGATCTTGATAAAAAGGTGCAACAGCTCAGCGTCGGCGAGCAGCAGAGGGTGGAAATCCTTAAGCTGCTTTTCAGGGGGGCAAGCACGTTGATCCTGGATGAGCCCACATCTTCACTGACGCCTCAGGAGGTGGCTAACCTGTTCAAGAGCCTAAGGGCTCTACAGTCTGAAGGTAAAACGATAATAATCATAACCCATAAGCTATATGAAGTGCTCGATATTGCAGACAGGGTTACAGTGCTTCGGAAGGGCAAAGTCGTATTCAAATCGATGAAGGAAGGATTGACCTCTCAGGTCCTAACCGAAGCCATGATAGGGAGAGGTGTTGAGCTATCAAACTATAAGAGGGAGAAGGTAAGCTCCGGAAATTCATTGGTTGTTGAGGGGCTTTCGGTTAGGGGTGACAGGAACGATGAGGTGGTAAGCGATGCCAGCCTGGAGGTCCGCGCGGGCGAAATACTTGGAATAGCTGGAGTATCCGGCAATGGCCAGAAGGAGCTTGTCGAGTCAATATTTGGGCTTAGGAAAAGCAAGAGGGGCAGGATAACGATTAACGGGAATGATATAACTAATTTAGGAGTCAAGGAACGTATTAAGGTTGGCCTAGGATATATCCCAGAGGAAAGGAAGACACGTGGTGCAGCAGGTTCCCTTCCATTAACTCTTAATAGTGTGATGCATGATCACTGGGGGCAACCATATCTCACAAGGGGCGCTTTCAACTATAAAGCAATAAAGAAATTCGCAGGTGATATTATCTCCGGTTTTAAGGTGGCCTCCAAGGACGAAAACGTTCTCGCTAGGGATCTATCCGGGGGCAACCTACAGAAGTTCATAGTAGGACGGGAAATGATAAGGAATTCTAGCTTTTTGATGTCAGTCAACCCGACATCCGGGCTCGATGTAGGTGCAACAGAATATGTTAGGAATGAACTTGTAGCCTATAGGAACAAGGGCGGTGGGGTGTTACTCGTGTCAGAAGATTTGGACGAGGTGTTAGCCCTTAGCGACAGGATAGTGGTTATGTATAGGGGGAAAACATCCAAACCTGTAGAGCAAAAGGACTTCGATAGGCTAAAGATAGGTGCTATGATGCTTGGAGAGGGCTTTAGTCACTGATCCGTTGGCTACCATGCAAAAGAGATAATAAGGTACAGTAAATTTGCATATGTCATGCCGGAGATCAGGCACGACCAGTTATCGGATTTTAGCAGCATTGATCAACAGCTAAATAGCGGGGCATCTGAATGTGAACTATGTGGTCGTTCCAATGGCCTAATTTTATCTATAAAAAAGGTTGGGAACTACATTAAGATAAGCAAAGAAGAAGACGCCGATTGGGATGTAAAGGTCATAAAGAACCCTCACCCATTGTTCGACGAAAATTTTAGCGGCGAGTGGGGGGAAGGTCCATTCAAGAGTGAACCTGCGAAGGGGACCGATGAACTCATAGTTATAGGCGCTGCACATCTACCTTTTCACAACTTGAGCGTTCAACTTATCGCTGAAGGGCTTTATGCGGCTCAGGAGGATATCAAGATGATTTCATCCAGAAGCCGCATTACATATGTAAGCATGGCTTTGAATTCAGCGCTGGGGACTGATCATTCTGACCATCCGGCATTTTCGATCACGGGATTGACATTTATTCCTAGGTCAATAATCAATGAAATGAGGGCCTTTAAGGATGAATATGATAATCGAGCGTCATGTCCGGTTTGTGAAATAGTAAAAGCTGAGACAAATGGCCCAAGACAAATATACAGAAGCGATAACTTCATCGTGGTCTTGCCATGGTCGCCGGCGCGGGATAATGAGATAAGGGTCCTGCCCATTCTACACTCGAAACCCTTCCAAAAATTGACACAAAAGGAAATCGATGATTTGGCCTTAATTCTAAAGCTAACAGGCTCGGCACTCTATAAGAAATCAGGTAAGGATTATGGAATAGCGTTTCGCCTCAACCCAGTTAAGCGCTCGAGCCTTTTTTACCACTGGTACATGAGTGTCTTTAATATCAATAATGCAAGGGATATGTATAGAGAAAATTTGGGGTTAATAATCATGGAAAAATCACAAAGCAGAGATGCAGAGCCGATGGCCAAGGTGTTCAGAGAATCATTTACTGAATATGTTAAGATGTCGACTGTTAAACATGATTAACCAGCATCCGTGTCGGGTTAAAATAAATTTAGATTTCTATCTGGTTCATGTATAGCCCTAACTCGATACGCTAGTTTGCAGTGCGAACAATATACTCTAAAGTTGGAGGATATATATGCTTACAGTTAGCAAGCGTTAAATAATCCGCTGTATACGCCACACCAAATGAATGAGGATCTTAGCACTCATCTGGAGATATTTGGGGTAAAAGGTATTCCGGAAATAAAATACGGCGACGATCTCCCCCATTTAATCTATAATGCTATTACAAAAAAGGATGGGCTCCAAGACGGCGACATAATAGTGGTAACTTCCAAGATCGTTTCAAAGGCTGAAGGGAGATATGTTGATTTGAATACGGTCAAGCCCAGTGATTTCGCCATGCGGATTTCAAACACACTGAAAAAGGACCCAAGAGAGGTAGAAGTCATACTTAGAGAATCCAAGAGTATAATAAAGATACGTAGAGGGATAATAATAGTAGAGAGCAACCAAGGCGTTATATGCGCTAATGCCGGTATAGACAGGTCAAACCTGAAGGGAGATAAACTGGTCCTCCTCCTACCTAAGGATCCTGATCGTTCGGCTAGGTGGATGAGGCGTGAAATAGAAAAGATGTCAAAGAAGAGAATAGCCCTGTTGATCACAGATACGTATAGCCGTGCCTGGAGGGATGGTCATATTGACTATACGATAGGCGCATCCGGATTGAGGCTTTTCAGGGATTATAGGGGTAAAAAGGATCATTTCGGAAGGCCTCTAAGGGTTACAAATATAGCTCAAGCCGATGAACTGGCGGCGGCTTCCGAGCTGGTCATGGGAAAATCAATGATGATTCCTGTAGCAGTCATACGCAATTACAAGTACGAAACCGGGGAAGAAAGGGCTATCAAGTTAAACAGGCCTATTTCAAGGGACCTTTTCAGGTAAATACTGAGCGTAAATGATTAAAAATCTTTGATATATTAAAAATAACTTATATTATTGATGTTTTTAAATAATAAATAGAAAAGGAAGAGTTTACTTCCTTTTCACTGTTATTTCTATTGTAGAAACGTTTCTTCTTTGATCAGCTTCTCCGACGAGCTCTGTTCCAGCTTTTATATTCTTTATTTCATATGTGCTGTTTCCAAGTCTGTTAACTAGCACTTCTGCTACATCAACAGCCCTAGATATTGACCTTCCCCTAGCCCTCAGTATAATTTCTTCGTAAGTCGCGAGTTGCATTTGGGCCGAAAGGGCATACACCATGACCGGTTTCTTTCCTATGAATATGTTGTTAGCTGGAGATTCTCTACGTGGCGCTGCTGTTCTAGCTGCCTCTTCTGTCGCTCCTTCTACATCCTTTTCTGCGTTTGCCATGTTTGTTCTGGATAGCTTCTTTTTGTGATCTATTTATATTTTTTGGTTCAATTCCTTTGTTCTCTTTTCTTTAAATTAATCATATGTGGACGGAGGGGATAAACGAAACTCAAACGATATCAGGCATATGTTCGTAGGATTGGATCTGCACAAAAACTACATCCAGGCCGCAGTGGTCGACGATAACGGGAAATTGCTTAAGGAGAAAAGGATACCGAAGGGGGATAGTTACTGAGTGCGCCAAATCCCACATAAGGACCCAGCCGGACAGCGCCCTCACCGCCTTCTACAGGGACCTGGCGAGGAGGAGGGGCGGGTCGAAGGCCACGGTGGCGGCCGCCTCCAAGCTTCTCAGGATCATCTACTGGGTCCTGAAGGAGAAGAGGGAGTATTACAGTTAGGGGGATTGGTGGGTGCGGCGCGTTAATGGGAGTAAGTGCCGGGAAATTATTTGCATCGCGCCCCTTAACATGGTGCCGGAATGACGATAGTGAGGATAGGGCCTCGAATAGGTATACGGCATCTGTACCGTCCGCTAAGAGGAGGATTTACTAGCCACAAAATTTTGTTGGAAATCCTTCATTGCATAAATTAACCTGTTTATCCATCGCATTTAATTTATAACCTAATTGTCTAAATAGGATAGACGTATTGACTAACCGACCTTGACAGGTAGGGATCGGGCTGAATATGGTAATAACCTTGCAAATGGAGTAGTTGAGGTGTTTATCAACACCGGCCTCTCGGTTGACCAGTATAAGCCACTGGAACACATGAACTACGGCAAAAACATCAGGCCTATAATTACTCCAATGCGCTGATGCTCATTTCAAAATACAGAAAGAGTAACAGGGCAATCTACACATTCAGGAACGATTTCCTGAGGGCTGAGGAGAAAAGGAACTACCTTAACAGGCACAGATCATTAGGCAAGCTCAAGGAAAGGATGGGCACGATCTCGGTAACGACCAACCTGAATGCAACTGCGGAGTAGGCCTTTAGCCTTCTAAACCCCCGCTCATACATAGAGCAGTCTTATGATACATTTAAGAATATCATCCATGCTGACAGGACTTGCATGAGGGATAATCAGCAGCTGCAGGGATGGACCTTCTTGAACTTCATTACGTTTATCCTCCATTACCGGATATACGGCACGCTCAAGCAAAGAGATCTGCCGAGAAGGTATTCGCTAAAAGATGTAATAGAATACATTGAGCGAATAAGCATGCTGAAAATAGGCGAGGAATAGAAGCTTTCAGAAATTCCCAAGAAATCCAAGGATATAGTTGATGCGCTAAAATATCTATTGTATAAAACAGCTGGAGTTAGAGATTAAGTGAAGATTTAAATCGATAAAGGGAACAGTTAGTGTCGATCAAAATGATTAGAATTGGGTGCATGAAATTAAAAGCAAAAATTGAGACAAGTTCTCTTGGTTTGGTGATATCATGGAAAAGATAGCCATTAAAAATGGCCATATATTGACTTATGCGGACACCTTAAGGAGTTTTGAAGGTTCGGTCTTTGTAGATGGGGGTTCTATAGTTCATGTAGGGGACCTTGATGGGGAATATAGAGAATCATTAGCAGATGAAGTTATAGATGCGCGTGGCTGTGTCATAACTCCCGGCTTTGTTAATCTGCACACTCATGCAGGTTCTAATGCTTTACGTGGTCTAGCTGAAGACGTGCCATTGACCCCTTGGCTCAATAGGTACGTTTTGCCAGCTCACAAGTTTCTGAATAAGGATGAAGCGCGCAGTGATTACTTGCTTGCTTACATGGAAATGATCAAGGCTGGTATAACCAGCGCGTTGGACATGTACAGGTTCTTGGAAGAAGGGGTAAATGTAGCAAATCTGATTGGTATAAGGGCAAACCTTCTTCCATATGGGTCTGATCTGCCAGAATATGAATACTTGGAAAAGCCCAAGGAGAACATTCGTTTATTTGAAAAGTATATAGCGTATACTGGGTTGGCCAGGATATGGCTAGGGTTTGAGCATTCAACTTATTGTACTGACGAATGTCTACGCATGTACGGAGAAATAAAGAAGAAATATAATGCTCTATTTCACACACACGAGTCAGAAACTTTGGATGTCGTTAAGAGAGTAAAGAAGAGATTTGGGATGAGCCCCGTAGATGTTCTAAGGAAGTATGAGCTACTGGGTCCGAAAACAGTTCTTGCCCACGGTGTCTGGTTTGATGACAAAGAAATCGCAGAAATGGTCGCCTCCGGTACGAGTATAGCACATAATCCAACTACTAATATGAAACTCGCCTCTGGTGTTGCGCCAGTGGCAAAGATGTTAAAAATGGGTGCCAACGTGGGCCTTGGTACAGACAGCTCAAAGTGTAATAACAGGCTCGATATGATTCAGGAAATGAAGGCCGCATCCTTGCTTCAAAAGGTCCACTTGAAGGATGCGTCGATCATGAGTACTGCTGAAGTGTTTAAGATGGCTACGGTTAATGGTGCTAAGGCTCTTGGAATGGGTAGTCAAATTGGAAGGATTGAAGCCGGGTATAAAGCTGATTTAGCCATCATAGATTTCAAAAGTGCGCATCTTATGCCTATGTTTAGAGGTCAAGGCATAGATAACACATTAACGAACCTCGTTTATTCTGCCATGGCATCCGATGTCAAGACAGTTTTAGTCGATGGACGTTTTTCTATGAAGAACCGCAAAATGATTAACATAGATGAAGAGGAAGTAATAAAAATAGCCAACGAAAAAGCCGAAGAGTTATTGAACAGGATGGGTATAAGATAGCTTATTGATTTAAGCATAATTTAGTTATTAGTCAATATTTTTTGTCGTTATCATATATGTATCCTGAACAAATATGCCCATTATGGCTAAATGGATTCAAAAAAAGGAGGGATTCCCTGACGCTTGAAGAAAGGCGTGTGAAAGGGGTTAAGATGATCATCGAAGGAGGGCTATCTGAACACGAAGTAGCCAGGAAGCTAGGAGTGTCGCAGGCAGCCGTAAGCAAGTGGTACAGCGCATACATGGATGGTGGAGGTTATGATGCGCTCAGGAGCAGGACTCACACGGGCCGCCCTTCTAAGCTGGACGATGGACGGCTGCAGG
>JAFLXO010000110.1 GCA_029786595.1 Nitrososphaerota archaeon
AGATCATATATCCTAACCCCCATCTCATGCAGTTGATCCCTGACGATGGATTTTCGGTCTGCTCCTTTCATGGGGGGGCTGCTCCTTGCGATTATAAAAAGGTTAATGCCCAGGAACCTTCAGGGCAGCTGGATAGCATTGCTTTGCGCGCAAAATCCCAAGCTGCTTCGGAAAATATGATATCATCCGCCCTTATGTAAAAACATCCAAAGATCCTTCTCCCAGAAGCAGCTGGATATTGGGCTTCCTTTTTCTGTTTGCCAGGGATGTAGAAAATTGTGCGATCAGAGGGAGATATTTGGCGTATATATTATACTTTCGCTGTATGTTTTCCATGCTGCTCTTCTTTCCAAGGTACAGTGAGAGCCCCCTCAGTACCTCTTTAATGGCGTTCTTCAGCTCCCTTTCTATTTCTGGCCTGTCCGAGATATATTCCTTTCCTACA
Organism: Nitrososphaerota archaeon; assembly: GCA_029786595.1. Classification (GTDB taxonomy): domain Archaea; phylum Thermoproteota; class Nitrososphaeria; order Conexivisphaerales; family UBA164; genus JAJZYL01. Next base: position 446 of record JAFLXO010000110.1, read on the forward strand.
GTCTTGTACGGAATCTTTGTTGAGCATATATGAGTGATTATTACAAGTGGCGACTCCATGGGCACCTTATAGTGGTTCCAGTCAATATCCTCCATAAGCACCTTCCAAGCTATATCGCTTCCCTCATCATAGAGCAACGGTATCCTGTTTGCAAACCTGAAGAGCAATAATTTATCGCTCTTGATCTGCCCACCATATGCCAGCCCTACTTCAACCACAAATGGAAATCCCCCGTAAGCCGCAGGCGCCCTTATGGCTACATCCGCAAATTCGGGGTTCAATTCCTTGTTTATTCCGGTAAGGAGTATCTCCCTGCCAAGCGGAGAAAGGCACCTGCCATCCGGCGGGAGGAACTTGCCGAACGTCTGAAGGGAATTCGTTAAAGAGGCCATTTCTTCGCTTGAAAGCGTTCTGGGATCCCTTGTCGGATCTATCATTACATATTCAAGGAACTTATCGGCTATGCCGGGGCCCACCCTGTGAAAGTTCTTGATAAGGAAACTCCTTATCCCTCCACCCTTCCAGCTCCTTATTGCCCTACGAAGCCCCTCTACATCCACCCCCAGAGGATGAGGGAGTACCTCGGTCGGAGGAGTCGGCATTTGGTCAGTCCCCTTTGCATATACGAAAAGCCGATCCATAGGATCCAAGAACGCTATCTCGGCATATGGCGTAACCAAGGCTATCTTGTTAAAATATTCAACTATCCTGGATGCAGACCTTAGATAGTCCCCCATCAGGTTCAATTCGATCCTCGTTCCCCTCCACCCCTTGGAGTCGCCTGAGGAGTAGTCCAGAACCGTGGGCTGGTTCTTTTCTATATCTATAATCATCCTGTAGCGGTGATAAGTCTTCCCATCAACGGAACTGGTTATGGTTATGGGTTTGTTGGTGGTTATCTGGGCATAGAGCATGCTCATGGTCCCACCCATGCCGAACATCCCCCTGGATTGTTTAAGCTTGAACTTGCTTCCGAAGAAGACCTTTCCCAGTGCCAGAGGTATCTTTTCATTGGGAATACCTGAGCCGTTATCTGATATCACAAGCGTATATTCCTTAACATCCTCCTTTGATTGATTCTCAAGCCCTGTCAGCCTGACATAGACCTTTGGATATATGGAGAACAGGTCGCACGCATCTAGGGAATTCTCTACGAGTTCTCTTATTGTGGAGTATAGTGCTCTTGACGGGTTGCTGAACCCCGCAAGGTCCCTGTTCCTGTAAAAGAATTCGCTGGGGGATATCTCCTGAAATTCTGTTTTGTTCAAGACTGCTCCTCCCAGAGTTCCAATCCCTTCCTTTTATTCATGCTCCTAACCTTCTGAAGCCTAGAGTAAACTCCACCATGCTTCTTACCGCTGGCCAGCTCTTCAAGTGCGTTCAGGGCTAGCTTTAGCCCCTGCACATCACCTATGACAGCCGCATAGTGCCCGTAGATGGATATTTCAGTACCGGTCAACTCCTCAAGGTTCTTCCTAACTATTCCGTTGGAACCTATTAGCCTGCCCTTGATTCTGGACAGCCCATCTTTTGTCTTCACATACTTTCTTAATTCAAGTGTTCCCAGGGCATACCCTTCCTCTTTCAACTTTGCCGATCGCTGCGGGGAGAAACCCTTCCCAATCGCTTCGATAAATTGCGTCGCGAGGTACAGGTCGGCCTGCGGGTCGTCAGTAGTTACCAGTACATCACAGGTCCTGCTGTCCACAGACACCTTCACTCCAAACTCCCTCTCGATCTTGGATTTTATGGCGCCCTTCCGACCTATAAGTATCGGAAGCCTTTCGGCGGGCACCTTGATGCCCCTTTCAAAGTGCATAGCTGGACATCAATGGATGAGCATTTAAAGTTTTTTGGCATACATGAAACTAGCCAACTTCTACCTGGGGTTAGGCTGTTGTAGCTGCCCGCTGATCAATAAGCCCTTTATGTTCGACCCCCCACTATGGCCCGTCCTTTATGAGCAGCATATACTTTCTCTAAATGCCAGATCAAGCCTGCCGTCACCGCCAAAACACAAAAACCTTTTTATACAATACGCCGCCAGTTGAAACATGCCAAGCGTTAACGTTAAAGAGGGTGTGGACAGGGCGCCCCATAGATCTCTACTACGGGCCGATGGGCTGAAGGATGAAGATTTCAA
>JAFLXO010000011.1 GCA_029786595.1 Nitrososphaerota archaeon
AGGAAAACAGGCGACGCTGGTGGTTCAGTAGAAAGCATGCAGATAAGCTGGTCAGATCGACGCCTTTGACAGAAGTTGAAATTATGAAAGGCGCGCCGGACGCTATTAGGGATATCGTCGATTCAGTACCAATGGAATTCGATAAAATGACCGATGAGATATCCTCTGTCGGTGAAACGCCCATAGCGATATCTAAGGATGGAAAGGCGATAGGAATGATAAGGCTGAAGGATGTCCTTAAGCAGGGGGTAAAGGGAAAAATCGCGGACCTAAAGTTGATGGGCATTGAACCCATAATGATAACGGGCGACCAACCACTTACGGCTGAAAGTATAGCACATGAGGTCGGCATTGATAAATATGTACCGCGCGCCAAGCCTGCTGACAAATATGATATAGTAAGAGCTCAACAGGCTGAGTCAAAGATCGTAGCTATGATAGGCGATGGTACCAATGACGCCCCGGCGCTGTCAGTGGCTGACGTCGGTCTTGCCATGAATTCCGGTACAGAGCCTGCAAAGGAGGCTGCAAACATGATCGACCTTGAGTCGAATCCTGCTAAAGTTATGGATGTGGTAATGCTTGGAAAACAGCTGCTGATGACGAGGGGGGCCATAACCACCTTCAGTATAGCCAATGATGTAGCAAAGTATTTTGCCATAGTGCCCGTACTTTTTGCAGCCACAATCCCACAGCTACAAGCGCTGAATATCCTTGGGCTAGGGCTACACACGGCCGTGCTTTCAGCATTGATATTTAACGCTGCAATAATACCGGCTCTGATACCCTTGGCCATGAGAGGCATATCATTCAAACCTGCAAATACTATGACTCTTTTTCTAAGGAATGCACTTATATTCGGGGTTGGCGGTGTCATATTACCCTTTATAGGTATAAAGGCCATTGATATACTCCTTATAATTCTAAGAATTTAGTTGGGTGATAAAAATTGAGTAAAATTAAAGGTAACAAGTTTGGCCAAAGGGTCAGGCCCCTGATAATCATATCTCTTATATTCTTGCTTATCTGTGGCGTTGCTTATCCGCTACTCATCACGGGCGTTTCACAGATATTTGTTCCATATCAGGCGAACGGTGAACTGGTACACTACAACGGTAGTACGGTGGGATCTCACCTGATAGCGCAGAATTTCACGCAGCCCGAATTCTTCCATAATGTAGTTGGGTCAGCATCAGGCGTGGACCCTGACATCACCCTGCAACAAGCTTATGCGCAGGTGCCAAGAATAAGCCGGTCAACGGGTATTCCATCGGCTTCCCTTATAGCGCTGGTGAACGCAAACGTCAATCCGATATCCAAGCTCTTCGGCAATCCTTATGTTAATGTACTTGCGCTAAACCTTGCGCTCATAAAAGTATACCCATCAGTTTACGCATTTGTAGAATGACATAGTATAATCACACCTGAATGAGGGCCCTTAATTTTTTATCAGCCACGGTCAAACTCTTTGATGCTAACGTGGGCTATCTAAGGCAGTAAGGAATAATAGGAAGATATGGCCCGCATAGCCAAGTGGACTTAAATAAATCCTGACTTACAAGGAATCTAATTGTAAAAAAAATAGGTTAATGTTTGATTAGAGAGGTACACTTAGCACGCGTCAAGTTCCGAAGCTACTTGCCCCTTATTTTGGAAATGAGATTTTCATACCAGGGGGGCAACGATAAGCCAGAAACGACCCTCTCCGGAGTGTATGGTTTGATATCTAGGATAGGCGTATTATTAAATATGTCTAGCCCCTTTACTGTAAGCACATTCTTGTCAATTTGAAGAAGTCTAGCGATAGAAATAGCAATAGGATTCGGTCTATTTGGAGAATCAGAAGCGAAGACCCCAATCAATGGTAATTCCTCAAGGGTAAACCCGTGCTTTGTGAATCTCCTCATTTTGATCTGCATGACATTTCTCTCAAACGCCCTCAATTCCGTAAGAAAAGAAAGAATTATAATATGAGAAAATCCATTTAGCCCGACCAAACCATCGACAAACTCGGCTTTTATTATGAGTTTTGATGTTACCATGTCTGGATCTTCCTTTATTGTTTTTATTGGCGCATCAGTCAGGACATAACCTATCGGACTGATTTTATATTCTTCCATCATGATATTACCATCGTTTTTGATAATATAAATATGTTATATTTGCCAAATAAAATCCCGGACATTCAACTGGTTCTAATAACAACCTGCCAGCCTGAACACGTAATTATAGTATATTAACAATTGTAAAAATCGTAATAATTGCAAATCAAACTGAGGGCTAAAATATCAATTTGTAACTGTCTGAACTAATAATCAAATTTCCTTTAGTCTAATACTAAGCTATATTGAATGCCATATAAAACGCTTAGGCTAGGGGCTCATTCAATTTCTATGCCACCAACCTTACGTAATATCTCTCTCCTTTTGATAAATTGCCAAGGCCTCTCTAACGTTGGCCCTCTCCTTAACAATAGCCCTAACTGCCTTTATCATAGCTACTGGATAGTCGGACTGGAATATGTTTCTACCCATATCTACCCCTACAGCCCCGGCATTGATCGCATCATATGCCAGTTTTAGGGCGTCTGGCTCAGGGACCTTCTTACCTCCTGCAATGACCACGGGCACAGGGCAACCTTCCACCACCTTATCAAAGTTCTCACAATAGTATGTTTTTACTATGTGTGCTCCCAATTCTGCAGCTATCCTAGTTGCCAGCCCAAGATATCGAGCATCCCTGTTCATATCACGACCCACAGCTGTGACTGCTAGAACCGGCATACCATATCTTTCCCCTTGATTTACTAATTCGGCAAGGTTACTGAGGCTTTCCTTCTCATGCTCCCCGCCCACGAATATTGATACAGCCACCGCCGAAGCGTTCAACCTTATAGCCTCTTCAATGGAAGTGGTTATAACTTCGTTAGATAGCTCCTTTAATACGCTGGTTCCACCCGAAACTCTGAGCACTATTGGAACTTTACTCGATGGATCTACGGAAGTGCGGAGTATGCCCCTGGTCAGCATCAGGCTATCAGCGTAAGGAAGCAATGGAGTTATGGTCTTTCGCGGAACTTCCAACCCGCTAGTCGGACCCTGAAAGTACCCATGATCAACGGCTAGCATCACGGTATTTCCAGTATTAGGATCCAATATCTTAGCCAGCCGATTTCTTAAGCCCCAGCTCAAATTTTATTCACCATCTCAAATAAGCACTTCGGCATATTATTAGGCTCAATTTTTATCGTCATCACGGCACCATGATCACCTTCATCGCGTCCCCCTTTGATGCTGTAGCAACAGCATCATTAAACCTTTCCAATGAGAACCTATGGGTTACAAGATCATCTAGATTTAGATTACCACTTTCCATAAGTCTTAACGCCTCCTTGGTTTCCTTCTCAGTTCCCCCATAATTAGTACATATCTTAACCTCTGAATTAAATATATCGCTTATATCGTAATCCAACCTGGAGCCCTTAACTGGGACGCCGAAGAGACAAACTGTACCGCCCTTTCTTACTACTTTGAAGGCCTGAGCTATAGCGGCCGGATTGCCGGTAGCGATGACAGCTAGATCTATACCCCTATTTTCCGTTTCACCTTTGATCGCCTGCAAATAGTCTGGTTTAGAAGCGTTTAACAACAGCCTGCCACCTAGTTTCTTTGCCATTGCTAAGCGCTCATCCTTGATGTCGCTAATGATAACCTTAGCGCCTCTCTCTTCCAGGAGCCTACTATGAATTAGGCCAAGCGGGCCGGCCCCGGATACCAGTACTACATCACCCTTTTCCACTCTGGCCCTATTGAGGGCACGTATACAGCAAGCCGCAGGTTCTATGAAGCTAGCGGCCTCATCAGATATACTCGGCGGCAAGGTAAGCATACCTCCCCTTTCTATGTTCCAAGCCGGGACTCTAAAATATTCGGAGAACCCGCCTGGGTGTATATTACTGGTCCTATAATGGTCACACATCGTTTCGCTTCCATGCTTACAGTAATAACAGTTGTAACATGGAACGTGGTGATGTACGAATACTCGATCACCTACGTTAAATCCGCGGACGTTTGCACCTAGCTTGTCTATTATTCCGACAGGTTCGTGGCCTAATATCGGTGCAGAGGCCGTATACTGCCCTCGTAACTTCTCTATGTCGGTTCCGCACAAACCACAGACCTTCATCCTAATCAACGCCTCGCCCTCGGATATTGTCGGAATAGGTAGTTCCTTCACAACGGCTCCGACTCCACCCTCTATGATAACTGACTTCATAATATGACTGTAGAGTAGAATATAAGAGCAATATAAGCTCTTCCAATCCGACCGGCCTCCCTAAATAGTAACATGGGTAGACGAACATCGAATTATTCAAGAGGTATTAGTTGAACTGTTGATCTTCGTTTACTTCCAGCTTAACATGGACGCCTTAATAACCATCATTACGTCACCCAAGTGATTCTTACCAAATGCCAAAAGTCTGAGGCTGATATGTGCACCTTCCAAGTTCGGTGATGTCTAGGGCTACCCATTTTAATACGCTTAAAACGGCGTAAGTAGGTTCTATCATGTAGGCCTATAGATTATTAGCCCAAAATTATATGGCTAAGGAAGCTTAACGGGACACGGAATATAAGGTTCTATTGGGCTATAAGCCTATTACTCTACTGCACAAATGCTTACCTATAGGCCGACGATGATGAGCCACCTAGCCTTAAAACATTTATATGAACTTACTTAATTTTCTGCATTGTATTGATTAGAGCCAAGATAACCGCTTTATGTAATTTTTAGCTAAATATTTATATTGTATCGAAGAGGTGAAATTTAATGTCCATTAATTGCTCAAGTCAACTAAGCATATAATATTAATAGTGGCAATAGGCGTACTATTACTGCTTAACCCCGCTATCTATCCGATTTATACCCGGGCGCAGGCCGGGGCAGGGATAAGCTCCATGGACTCACCTTCTCTTCCCTTTATTGAATATCCAACTTCCTCTAATCAGATTTTGATCCCGCCAAACTCATACTATAATCAAATTGTGCAAACAATTGGAAAAAATACAACGTTAGTTTTCAGTATTCAATCCACAGAGCCTATGGATATTTATATCATGAACCAACAGCAGTTCGCTCAATTTAGGCTAAGAGGTACAATTGATTCACTCTATAACTATACCGGTGTATTAAATTTGTCTACTACGGCCACCCTAGCGACTGCTGGAATCTACGAACTTTTGATGGTAAATTATATACAAACCTTTACATCTCTGATATTCAGTTATTCAACTATCCCGGTGAACATATATCTTCTGTACGATTCAGCGCCAGCTCCAGTCGGCATTGTAGATTATGGCGTATTAAATTCTTCGGGGGTACTGACACCCTATATTCTGATGTTGAGCCAGGTGATAGGAAAGGCAAAAATAGGTGCCATGCAGGCATATAATTCATCATTTTCATCCCCATATGGAGCCAGCCTTCAGCTCAATGCAGTATTGCAAGTTAATACTACGAGCGGACAATACAACTATTTCCTTCAGAATGTGGCCGAGTTCACAACCAACTATGATAACCTCTATTTTGCAGATAACATCTGGAACGATTCGTCGGCATCATCGCTCCTATCGAACTCGGCAATACAAGGAGGGGGATCGGTTACCAACTCGATAGGTTACCAGCCAGTATTAAATCATCTCATATCATTTTATAGTTACACTACAGAAAATATATCGTATAAATTACCACTTGACCTGCTTTTGCCCATTGCCGTTTCTTATTCAGGGAAAGAGGTCACTGTGTATTTTGGATACCAAATCTATAACAGCAGTTCGGTCACCTATGATCGTGTAACAATAACAGAGCCAAGTTCAGTTTTAAATGCGGCCATAATTGTTGATGGCCTCGTTAGAACACCCCTAGAAAACTATTATGATGTAGAACTGGTGTTCGGTGGTGAAAACAGTGGCGAACTTACTACATTCACCTCAATGAACGCGTCGCTAGACCTTTATTATGCTATGCCTAATGGAACTGTAACTTCTCCTGAATCGCTCTACACTTTTGGAAGTGATACGGCAGAGGCTGCTTACAATTTGAAAACTGTACTGGTTAACGGAACCCCGTCTGTTGTCATAGGAACACCGAACTTTGGGGCTAGCCTGACTGGGATAACCGGTAAGCCTCCGGAAATAAATGGCTTTCCTGCCGGAATTAAAATGGGAGGAAGTTATGTAGTAGTAATAATAGTTGTTCTTTTAGTGGTGGCACTTATACTAGCTGGCATCATTCTTATCGAAAGGAAGTTTTCACGGAATAACAAATTGGAAAATAATGAACGCGGTCAGTGCCCTAGCGAACCGGCTAACGAAGAAAATCCGGACCACAGTTCCTCTTAATATCCTCTACCAGTTAACTTTCTATGCAACCCTTGATCGTTTTAAATGGTTAACTCCAATATCATCGAACTTAACAACCGGATTTACCATTCGAACATTTCGCGGGTTTGCGTACTGTCCGGTATATCTTCTGACCAAGCTCCTGGGGAGCCTCAAAATCGAAGATATGAGCCGCCGTACATACATCTTCAGCCAGCATCCCCAGCCTTACAAAAGCTGTTTCGAGCGCTAGATGCGTAATCATTAGGGCCTCGAGCACTTTTATTCCATTCTTGCTGATGGCCACCCTTCAACCTTAGTTCATAAGTAACGCCTTTTGCAGGTGCCTGGCTTCCTCTAGAGCGCTCGAGGACAAGCCCCACCCTTTTGTGAGCTTATTCAGCCTGACCGCTTGTACACCACCTCTGTAAATTTCTTTCATATAGATCAGCTTCCAATGGCATAATTAAAAGTTATAGGCCAAGTATGCTCATCTGGGGTTACTCCGTTGCACTTTATCCCTTTGATGCATTCATAGAGTAGGTAGGTTTGCGCTCTCGATTGTTAAAATTGAGCCTAAGAATACAAAAGCTAGAATTAATCCGAGGAAATAGAATATATATACTGGCATAATTTCCTTATGTTAAAAATGAAAAGTGCAGAAAGGGAAATGGCTGGGTTTTTTTCAAGGGTGAGATGGGGGCCAGGATCCATAATATTTATTGCTATACTCCTCGCATTGGCCATTTCGCTGTTGGTAATAGGAAGGAATGGAGGAATATACATTGTTGAAGCAGCTGTCATATTTATTTTAATAGCCGTATTTGTATTGGTAAAACGCGGCGAAAGGATATCAACTGTAATTGCAAATTTTTCCTGTAGCTCGCGAATAGAATAATTACACGCCTGGCAGAATTAAACAGGCTTGCAATTAAACTTGTCCTGCTTGAAATTTATTGGCTAGAAAAAAGGGGACCACCCCTGATTATCTAACTCATCACTCAAAGAGACTAATTTATTGCAACCCTTGTTCTGCCTAAACTTCCACCGGGATGATTTTTTATAAAATCATTCTTGGTAAAATTTCTTTCTGAACTCAATTGAACAGCTATAGCATCAAGTAGTACACCAAAAATCATTGTAGAAGAAATAGGGGCTAAGTTTAGATGATCCCCTTCTTTTAATATTTTTACTGTAATAACTTTTTTTACCATTTTAGCCAATGTTGAGTTACTATTAGATGTAAAAAGAATTATATCACCGTAACCTAAACTTTTATAAGTTTTTATGAAATTAATAAGTTCTTCTGTTTCTCCACTCTTTGATATCGCAATTAATATTTCCTTGCCTGTAAAAATTCCCATATTACCATGTAATGTCTCTATCGGATCAACAAATATGGATCTAATTCCTAATGAATTAAAGGTATCTGAAACTCTAGCTGCTACATGCATATTTTTTTCCTATTCCAGTAAAATAAATAATATCCTTGAAATTTTTTAAATAATTAAAAATCAAATCATCCATGTCTTTTCTTAAATTTTTATCATTGAAAGCAGATAAAAGCGCTTTTGCTTGTCTTTCTACGCTATCACTCCATTTCACAGTAATTTTTATCACTTTTTTATTTATAAATTTTTCTCAACGTATTGCACGATTAGAATTGATTATCGGATGATTTTTGATTTAATTCTATTTATACTTAACATAGACAACATATAGCTGACTATGGAAACTAGCCCCGAACTTGATTCCGCTAGAAGCATTTCTAATCAAGCGTGTATCTATTTCATCCAACCTCTTGTGGCCACAGGGGTTCGGAGCGATGAGGCCAAGCCCCTGTTGGAGATGGATTGTACAGAAAGATAAGCGCTTTAGACCTCGGGCTGGAAGCCAGAGGCATCCTTTTAATATATTAAAAAAGGATAATTTAGAAGCTATTTTATAATATTTATATTTACCAATTAGCCAAACCTTGATGTTAATAGCATGATTAATACGCAATTGAACAGAATCCAAATGATGTTAAAAAACAAATGGTATATTGTTCTGAGTTCAGACGAATTAAAAAAGAATGAAGTAATTAAAATTAAGCGCTTTAGTAAGGATATAATTTTCTGGAGAGATAGTAAAAATAAGGTTCACGCATTGGAAGCTAGATGCCCACACAGACGGGCGGATTTAGGTTTAGGAAAAATAATAAATGATTGTATTCAATGCCCTTACCACGGTTTTTTATTCAATGGCGATGGAGATGCTGTTTTAATTCCATCTTTTGGTAAATCTGCAACAATAAATCCCAATTACAAAGTAAAAAGTTACAAAGTTAAGGAATATAAAAATTTCATATTTTTATGGTACGGGGATGATAATGCAACTGATGAAATCAGTTGGCTTGAAGGCATTGATGATTTATTTTCTTTTTCAACAATGAAGGCTGTTTGGGATGTTAATTATACAAGAGCTATAGAAAATCAATTAGATGTATCACACCTTCCATTTGTTCATAGAACTACAATCGGGAGGGGTAAAAAGACTATTGTAAATGGGCCTATTGTAGAGCTAAACGGTAATATATTGAATGTTTGGGTATGCAATGAAATAGACAAAGGCCAAAAGCCTAAGAAATCAAATGAAATAAAAAAGGAGGAATGCATAGGAAGATTGCAGTTCATTTTCCCTAATTATTGGCAAATATTATAAGTAATAAATTAAGAGTAATGGCTGCATTTGTTCCGGAAAATGATGGAACAACTATTATATATATTAGGGTATACCAAAAATTTGTTAGATTTCCAATAATAAGCACTTTAATAAATTCAATAATAATGAGATTTAACAAGTTAGTCTTAAATCAAGATAAGAACGTAGTCACATCACAGATACCGAAAGTAAGTGATATTTACAATAGGGAACTGTTGGTACAATCAGATGCGCCAATTATTTTATTTAGAAAATATCTTCACGAAAACGCTAAAATAGATAAAAATTAATTAATTTATTAATAAACACAAAAAGATTAGTCAGAGGCGGATGTCAGACGCTTTCCATACCATATAAGCTAGCAGGTCCATTATTAAGCATAATCCAAGCTACCGGCTCTAACTAGTAGTATCCTGAGCTGCTAATGAGTTGGACATAGCATCCGGATTAGTAAATATAGCCCGCTGTTAGCCATATAAGAAAAATGAATAAAATGAAAGAAAAAGGACCAAAGCTTGTAAAATTAAGGTTTAAAAAATAGACCAAGCTTGCTTTCGCAACTATTTCAACCAGTTTTTCCCAAAACGAAACTTATTAATAGACTCGATTGCCCTTTACATAGTTTTTCGTGGAAATATAAATTGATAAATATAGAATTTAGCGTGGCGGGCCCGGTGGGATTTGAACCCACGGTCTCCGGCTTCGGGGGCCAGCGCCTTATCCATCCTAGGCCACGGGCCCGCTTCTGATCAGGGTGAATAGCTCCAGATCACCGGGAAGGCTTAATGAAAATTCCGAAAGTTCATTTATGACCACCACTGGAACTCCCTCTATTATTCTTTGTGGGGGAACGACTAGGGTTACTATTGACGGTAGAATTACTGAAACGCCAGTAAAAGCTGATGACATTTTCTTGGTTCTTTCGATCTGGTTAACAGCGGCGTTTCTAAGTGCCGTAAAGGAGGCCCTTGACCAGTGCTTGCAGTCTATCGATAGAGCGAAATGGTCTTTCATTGCGGTCACGTCTATCTCATTCCTTCTAATTCTGACATTCCTGCTTGTAATAAATCCGTTATTAGATAATATGTCATCAACTAAGGCTTCAAACCCCCTCCAGTTTAACGCCTTGGCCAGTTCATCAGTTGTAAGACCTCTATTCACTATAAAGGTAAGAAGGTCGTTGAACCTCCCTCTTCTGATGGACAGGTCTTGGTCGAGTATACCAATATCCGTTAGCTCATCTAGAAGCGGAGTCAGTGGATTGATCATTACGTGAGGCAGTGAGTCAGTTATAATAACCCGCCCTCCATCCATAGAAGCAGCGAGTAACGACAACAGGCTTTTATCCGTCGTGCCCCTAAGGGTCAAACATTTCACATCTGCTTTATAGGCATCCTTGAATATACAGAAAGATAATGGAACCTAAAATCCTGTCTACCTATTAAATGAAATTCACCTCTTTTCATTAATCTATCAAGTTCGTCAGTTGATAATCTTATCGAAGCCGGGGGCCCGAAGGGGGTGTCTTGCTTAAACTCTATCATGGCTATCTTAGCAGGGTTTACAAGTCTATTTGACATTTCGGCTATTAGCTTTTCTTTACAATCTAAGTCATGAAAACTGTTGGAAAAGAAAGCATAAGTAGCGTCATCAACTGGCCAGCCTTGGCATATATCCATGTTAAGGACGACTACGCCATTGAGTTTTTTGGCCGTTATGAGCGCGGCCGCTGATTTATCCACTTCTATAGCATACACTTTGCTGCAACGCTTTGAAAAAAGAGCCGCGTAATATCCATCCCCTGCTCCAATATCAGCCACCACGTCATTTTCTCTGATTGCCATACTTTTCAGTATATCCGCTAACGGCATGAAAATGTCCCGGCTGGCGCCCATTAAACCCATTAAATGGTGTTGGGCTCCATGATGTGTATTATCTGCCAAATTCTACCACGGCTACCATAGGTCATAATGTATATTTATCGTTCGTGGTCAAGGCCTCCGGCCGACCGCAGGTTCCGTGCAGAAGAACGGAAGGCATTAAATACGGAATATACAAGGGCCAATACCGAGATTACCGTGGCAAATACGAACACGCCATTGATTTCTGAGCCAATCGCTATAACTGAGCCAATAGTAGGGGCGAGGAATTCGGCCATACTGGATGAAGAGGAGTATACAAAATTTGAGTTCATTATGTCATCACCACCGGTCCTGAGCGCATTCCACGTTAGAACCGGGTAACCTATGCCCTGGTTGAGGCCATATAGCAAGAACCCGATCATATAGATTAATGGTGAATTGGATATGGCGATCAATCCGAAGGATAAAGCCATACTTAAAAATGAAATAGTTAGCAGCACGTTGGATCGTCTCATACCTATTCTTATCAACAGAAACCTTGTTGATAACGAAATAAAAAACATCGATATAAAAGCGAGGAAGATGGCCAGACTTGATATATGATACCTTTCTATGCCATAAACTCCTGCAAAGGTAGTGAATAGTGGAAGGAAGATACTGTTAATGAAATTCATACCGAACACTGACCTAAATTCACTCGACCTGAATGGCCGAAATATAGAAAGCCCTGTAGACCCCCTATGCACATAGGTTATACGTATCGCTATCACCATCGCCGCACCGCAAAGCAGGGCAAGCAGGTATGGGGCAAAATCCTCAATTGAAGCGTTTGAATAGAGCAAATTGATGGAAGTGCCCAATATGGCACCTAGTGAAAGTCCCGCTCCATAGATAGATATTCCGGCGCCACTATCCTCCTTCTTGAAGGCAAAAACTGGCAGAAACTGATACCCCATGGAGATACCGAAACCCACCATGGAGAAGATCACTATGGAGGCTATAGCCGATCTAAAAACATTAAGGAGGAGCAGGGATGCTATCGATAAAGCTAGCCCTATATCCAATAATATTTTCTTCTTCCAATAGCTGCTAACTAACCCCCCAAATGAACTCAATAGCCAGTAGGCCGATATCGCAAATCCTACATAGGCAGGCGCTAAATGGTAATATGTGGCCAAGATGATCGGCAGTCCAACTTGAATTGAAATGCCAACGGCCCTGAATATCATCGTCAGGGGAAGAACTCTAAATTGATTCATATAGAGCCCTCACTTCTTCCGCTATCTTACATGGGTCATGTTCCCTCCTAACTTTTTCAGCACCATTTATACCCATCGTTTCCCTCCTGTGCGGGTCTTCTAGAAGCTTCTCAAGCGCAGAAATATAGCCGTCCAGATCCATAGCCAGATAACCGCTTTTTCCGTCCTCCACTATCTCGGGGATTGATGCTATTGAGCTGGCCACCACGGGCATCCCATGGCTCATAGCTTCGACTATGCCCAGGCCATAGGCCTCGGAACGCGTAGGCAAGAAAAATACATCACCATCCTGATAAATCTTTTCCAAAAGCGGCCTGGATACCTCCTGATAGTGTATCATCCAATCTGGTTTTGAACGAAGCAGAGGTAATTTGCCAACATATATCAGCCTTGCATCATTAAAATCCGCGTGCAGGCGTTCAAAGGCGCGAATAGCTATATCCCCTCCTTTCCTGAGAGGCTCTCTTCCTACGAAAACCACTTTTAATCCAGAACGTTTAGTATTATTCGGAGTGGGTGTTGGAAGGCTCATTGGCACATTGATAACTCTTACCTTTTGTCTTTCTACCCCATCACCTATAAAGCCATTCCTAGCCCACCTGGACCAGACAACTACGGCCTTGCAGTTATCCATGTTCAGGCTATCAGCGAACCTCCTAGCGGCCAACTGGCTAAATGGGCGGTTCAGATTGGTATAGTTAAGCAAAAGCTGTGACGGTGACTGGTCATTTTCATGAATCCATGGAAGCTTATATCTGTACATTGTCCAGAAGAAAGAATGTACCAGATCGTGTTCGCGCTCATCAACTACCATCAGCCTCTGCATGATAACCTTAAGTAGCATATAGAAGGCCGTCATGCTATTAAATTCATAATTCCTGACGTGCGACGTATAGGAAAGCCGATCCACCATAACGGTGTATTTGTACCCAGTTGGGGGATACCTTAATCTCATTGCAGGGCCCGTCTTGACCTTCCCTGTCAACGGATCGATTTCTGTTACCAGTAAGACGCGCCTGGTCAATCTTGCTCATTCCGCTGGCTTGACTGTTATTACTGGATCACGGGCGGAAAGCTTGACGTTACAATATTTGCACTTGGCTCCATTCTGTTTGAGGATAGTTTTTATTGGTATTATTTCATAACCTACGGAGATAGGCTTGCCGCAAGATCTGCACGCAACCTTATACATATCCCATGGTTTAAAGACGTATCAATTAAAGGTTCTTGATGATATTTCAATAACATTTTCCGTTGATAAAAGAATATATTCGACTGTAAAATCTTAATTATTTAATATTAATATTAATAATAAACGATTTAGATAATGTAAGAAAAGTATATAAACGATTTACGGATAGCGTCAACATGGCGACGACCATAATAGAAAAGATATGGAAGGAGCATGAACTTGCAGTCGATGACGATGGCCGATCTCTGATATATATTGATAGACATTTGACGCATGAAGTCACGTCACCTGTAGCCTTCGAAGATCTCAGGATAAGGGGGAGAAAGCTCAGGAGGCCCGACCTCACCGTAGCGGTCATGGATCACAATGTGCCGACTGGCCCAAGAGAGGAGCCAATACGGGACGAGCTATCTTACAAACAGATGCAGGCGCTCTATAAAAATAGTGAAGATTTCGAAACAATGCTGCTTGACTATTACAGCCCATTTCAGGGTATAATACATATCATCGGACCTGAACTTGGCCTTACTCTCCCTGGCATGACGCTGGCGGCAGGCGATAGCCACACCAGTACGCATGGTGCCTTGGGGGCACTGGCATTTGGAATAGGTACGAGCGAGGTTGAACATGTTTTCGCTACACAGACTCTCTGGCTAAAGAAACCTAAAACTATGGAAATCAAAGTTTCGGGAAGCTTGAGGCGGGGAGTATACTCCAAGGATTTAGCACTATTCCTAATTGGCCAGCTAGGTACTGGCGGAGGAATAGGACATATTCTAGAGTATACCGGTGAGACCATCAGGTCTATGACCCCCGATGAAAGGATGACGCTGTGCAACCTTTCTACAGAAGCTGGCGCTAGGTCTTCGATAATTTCGCCCGATGATAAAACCTTTAATTATGTCCGAGGAAGGGCATTCGCACCGGATGAAGATGACTTCAATGAAGCCGTTGAATACTGGAGGACTCTGGCCTCTGACCCTAACGCCACCTATGACAAGTCCTATAGTTTCGACGTGTCAGGTTTGAAGCCGATGGTTACATGGGGTACAAACCCCTCTATGGTAGTCCCTGTAAATGGATCTATTCCGTCCCCAGACCAATTTGAAGCGTCAAGGAGGCCAGGCATTGAGGCAGCTCTTAAATATATGGGGTTAACCCCTGGTCAGGCAATAACGGACATAAAGGTTGATCGCGTCTTTATAGGCTCCTGCACTAATTCAAGGCTTTCTGACCTGACCATAGCGGCCAGGGTAGTAAAGGGTAGGAAGGTGTCCAATTCGGTAAGGGCTATGGTCGTACCTGGTTCCCAGTACGTGAAGAGAAACGCCGAAAGGAAGGGACTGCATTCCATATTCCTCGAAGCCGGATTTGAATGGAGGAACGCAGGATGTAGCATGTGCATAGGTATGAACGAAGATCAGCTTTTACCAGGTGAAAGGGCCGCCAGCACAACCAATCGCAATTTCGAAAATAGGCAGGGACCCGGCGGAAGGACGCATCTTGTAAGTCCAGCAATGGCGGCGGCGGCGGCCATAGAAGGGCATTTTGTAGATATAACACAATGGGATATGCCGGAGGCGATCTAGTATGGAAGTAATAGTGGGCCTTGCAGTGCCGTTGCTACGTGAGAACGTGGATACCGATCAGATAATTCCAGCGCAGTTCCTGCGAATACTTACAAAGAACGGGCTGGGCAGGTACCTTTTTTATAGATGGAGGTATGATCAGGATGGCAAACCCAAGCCCGAATTCGTTCTTAACGATGAACGGTTCAAGCAGGCTACAGTGCTTCTTGCGCTTAAAAATTTTGGAATAGGCTCATCCAGGGAGAACGCCGTCTGGGCACTTACAGATTACGGGATCAAGGCCGTTATAGCCCCTTCATTTGGGGATATATTCTATGAGAATGCGGTGAAGAACGGGCTGGCATGCATAAGGATGGATGAAAAACTCATCCAGCAGATTGGAAGGGAGGCGGAAGCAGGTGGACTTACGGTGAGGATAAACATTAAGGAGCAAAGCCTGAGTTACGGATCACAGTCAGTACATTATACAATGGAACCATCAGTTAGAAGAAGGCTGATGAGCGGGGAGGACGAAATTGAAAACACGATGAAGTATGAAAATAAGATAATGGCCTACGAACAAAGGATGAAAAAATTCTACCATGTCGATAGG
The DNA here is from genome assembly GCA_029786595.1 of Nitrososphaerota archaeon. Lineage (GTDB taxonomy): Archaea > Thermoproteota > Nitrososphaeria > Conexivisphaerales > UBA164 > JAJZYL01. The sequence continues at coordinate 15,578 of JAFLXO010000011.1, forward strand.
AAGAGGCTGCTTTACGAATAATGGACGAATAATGGGCAGCCCTAAAGGATAAATAGCTATTACAAATTATATCATGACCGGGCGGACTTTAGCAACCTTGTGAGCACGGTGAGTTCGGCGCACCGTTCAGTGGCAATGGACCTCATGACCGCCGTGGTCATGTCCTCTCCTACGGATACTAGGCCGTGGGCTTTCATTACCACGGCTAGTGCACCATGTTCAAATACATCAGTTACAGCTGATGCTAGTTCTTGCGTCCCTGGCATAATTATAGGAATAACCGGCACCCTCTTCCCCAGATAGAACTGTGATTCAGTTGTTATGGTATCTATTTCATCCTCCACGTAACTGAGCGCTGTTGAATAAGTTGGATGAGTATGTATCACATAATTGATGGAAGGCAACCTTTTGTATATTTCAAGATGAAGCCTGTACTCGGAGGAGGGCTGGGGACCCGAAATTAATGACCCATCCAGACCCATAATGGAAAAGTCAATTGACGAAGCCCTTTCTAGGAAAATGTTGGTCGCCTTGATAACGATCCCCTTTTCAGATCTGGCGCTTAGATTCCCTTCCCGGCCTTCAACGTAACCCAGCTCGGCCAGATACCTCCCGGCCTGAACCAGTTCCTTTCTTATTTTATTTATCATAAGATTTCCCCTCTTTTATAGGAGCCAAGCACCTTTATAAAAATAGCCTTCCTTTCAAGCTCTTCAAGTGTTTTCTTGATATTTTCCATCTTGACATGACCTTCAAAATCTACGAAAAAGTAGTATTCCCAAGGGGTTGATCTCGTCGGCCTGCTTTCTATCTTTGTAAGATTGACTCCGTTTTTTGCGAATACACCAAGTGAACTGTACAGTGAACCTGGCATGTGTTTTACCGAATAGATTATAGAAGTCTTGTATTTCACCTGTGTCACGTACTCACCATCAACCTCCCTTCTGCTCATTACGAAGAATCTGGTGTAATTGTTTACGGAATCCTCGATACCTCTCTTAATGATTTCGAGCCCATAATACTGTGCAGCCCTCTGACTGGCTATGGCCGCGCAGCCCGTAGCTTTCCTTTCAGCCAAAAGCTTAGCACTTCCCGCGGTATCATAAAGCGAAACCGGCACAAAGCCACCGGCTTGGATGAACTTCCTGCACTGAGAAAGCGCCTGAGGGTGGGACCAGACCTCCTTTATATCATTTAGCGACTGGCCAGGTAGCGCCATCAGGCAATGGTTTACCCGGTACACTATTTCACCTATAATTGAAAGTTTTGAATTAAGCAGTAGGTCATAGGTTTCATTTACGCTTCCCTCGAGGGAGTTTTCAACAGGAACCACAGCGAAATCAGAATCGCCGTTTTCGGCCGACCTGAATACATCGGCTAGAAAAGGCTTTGGAAGCAATGATACACCGCTGGGGAAGTAGGTTGCGGCTGCCTCCTCGCTATATGCCCCCCGTTCTCCTTGAAAGCTGACCTTCATCGATCCTAATACACCGGTTCCAGCCAGTCCATGTATTTATTATCCATACCTCGTACTATAAGGCCAAATTTACTTTTTATCCTTTCAGTGATAGGCCCTACCGTGCCTCCCCCCACCTTCCTTCTATCCACTTCAAAGATGGGTGTAACCTCAGCTGCAGTTCCCACGAAGAATAGCTCTTCTGCCGAATATAGCTCCGACCTTTCTATACTCCTTTCGCTTACATTCAACCCCATATCCCGGGCCACTTTGATTATGGATGACCTGGTTATCCCATCAAGCGTTCCGGACGATATGGGTGGCGTGGTGAGTTCTCCATCCCTCACCATGAATATGTTCTCACCGCTGCCCTCGCATACTTCGCCTCTATCGTTTAAGAGTATGGCATCATCATACCCGCCGTTCAACGCCTCATTTTTTGCCATAACGCTGTTGGTGTAATGCCCAGTAACCTTAGCTGTAATGGGGTTACTCTGGATGCTGAGCCGTCTCCAGCTGGAGACGACCACAGAAATGCCGGCCTTTTCAAAATAACGCCCCAACCTCACAACTATTATTATGGTGCTAGCCTTGAGCTTCCTTATGTCCAGACCCACCGGCCCATACCCAGTTATTACCAACGGCCGTATGTAAACGTCAGACCTGATCGAGTTAGCCTTAACCGTTTCAATAACAGCCGATCTAAGCTCTTCTAGGCTTAACGGTGAATTAAATCCGTATATCTTCTCTGAATTTATCAACCTTTGGATGTGTTTGGTGAGCCTAAATATATAGAGTTGAGGTTCATTCCAGTAAGCCCTGATACCTTCAAACGCCCCCGTTCCATAGTGCAAGGCATTTGTCATTACATGAACCTTGGCATCCTTCCAGGGGACAAGTTCCCCGTCAATCCATATCAAATCAGTTTCAAATGATTGACTCATTTTCATATACCTGTGTCAGATTGTCAAGTGCTGTTATAAAAACCTTGGGTGAGGTCTATGAAAGAGCACTACGTTCTTTCACACCAAATACGTGAGCTTCCCATACCTCTATGCCCATGTTTACCTATGGTTTGCATGGCAAACTGGACATTCCTGCGTATAATATTAAAGCTCCACAGCAACTTTAAGTGCGCCGTTCTGCTCTGCCTTCCAGTTAACCATTTATCAGAACTTGGCCCACGGTGTATCCTGTATCGCCCTAACAAGGCTGTGGTCTTTCATCATCATGCTGTTCGCAGAAAGGCCTTAATAGGCAATTAATCCTGTGGGATATCCAAAATCTTTAGAGTCTTCCAACTTCTTCTGACTATAGGAGGAAGGGTGCCATCCGCAATGTGCTTCCGCAAATAGCTTCTGGTTTTAGGGTCTGATGGGTACCCTGAACCGAAATCGCCATAAGCGCGCTTGAGGCCTTCCACTATCATATCCCTATTTACCTTTGCAACTATGCTGGCGGCCGATACTGGAGGAAATAGTAGGTCTGCATGATGCGAACTCACCAGCATTATATCTCGATCAAGTTCGTCTTTTATCTGATCTGAGAATAGTTCGGCGTCCGTATCGGCTGCATCAACCATGGCTAACTCACCGTCCAAGCTATTTACAAGTTTAGCCATATAGCGAGCTTCCAGAAAGTTCAACCTTCTGTGCTTTTTACCATGGAGAACGTATCTGTCAATGGTGGATGGAGGTATAGCAATGTATTTGATTTTGATATCGGTCAAAGTCATACTCCTAAATATGTCAGCCCTTCTTTCCGGTGTAAGAAGCTTCGAATCCTTTACGCCAAGGCTCCTTAAAAGCGGAATATCATCTGTAGAAATAGCTCCTATAACTAGCGGGCCAATGACGCTCCCCCTACCAGCTTCATCTATCCCAATTACCTTCATGATCTTCACCCATCAAAACCTTTTCAACATCGTCAAGAGTTAGGACTTTGAAGGTTGACGTAATCAATTCTACAAGCGGATCCAAAAATCCGAATTTATAGGTAAAGACCAATTCAGCATCACTATGGACGGCCTTCTCCAAAGTCTTCCTGAGTTCGGGGCTGACAAGCCCCAATGGTTCTATTTCATGAAAGACCGTTACTTCCAAGCCTGAAACTGAACTTTCAACCGCTTCCGTCGCGAATTTTGATAGTGAATTCAGGTCCAAGCGGCGGCCGCCGAATCTCGCACCGCTTCCGGATGGAGCTGACAGTCGCCTTCTTTCTCCGCTAGCCAGATCGACTACAAGTAGAGAATATTTTGGTTCCCTGAGGATGATGGCGCCACCTACCCCCTTGCCGTTATCCCTGAGCCGTTTAACCAGGCTCATCAATATCTTTTGCCCCTTAGATGGCTTATCTATCCCTATTGCAATCTTCATAGCCGGTACTATGCCGCGAAGCTTATTAAATATGTAATAAACATATGTGTTCCATCAAAGACAGCAAACAGCGCTGATAAATGGAGTTCATCCATTCATTGAGGAATCTCTAGCCACAAACTTGTGCCTTAAATCGACCAGAAAGCTACTAAAGCCATCGAAATACCCTACTGCAGAAACGCCATTCTAGATTGGCCTCGATGTCATTTAGAACCAGCTTATCCCAGGAAAAATTAGTCAAACTTTAAAAGGCTAAAGGGTAAACTCGAAGCATGCTGGAGAAGGCGCGTCTGGTAAGCGGCTTCCTTAAATACAAGTATCTCAAGAGAGGGCCTTTATACGCTTCATACAACGTAACTTTCAGGTGCAATTCAAGATGTACGTACTGTGACTATTGGAAGAGCGACCCCCCAGAATTGGGAACCGCAGACGCCTTGAAAATAGTGGATCGCATAGCAGAATCTGGAGTCCCAATGATGGACTTCAGTGGAGGAGAGCCGCTATTAAGGAATGATATGGTTGAACTTTCAAAAAGGGCCAAGGAGGATGGCATGTTGGCCACGATGAACACCAGTGGCCTGATCAGGAAGGAGGCTGTGGTCAAAGAACTATCCAGATATCTGGACACAGTAACCATATCCTTGGACGGCCTGCCCGATGTGCATGATGAACAGAGGGGAATAAAGGGGGCATTCGTAAGGTCATTTGGCACAATGAAGCTGTATAAGGCGGCAGGGCTCCGGGTAGGTATAAACTTGGTGATAACTAAAAGGAACGCCGATACCCTTCATGAATTCTTCGATTATATTGCTGATTCTGTGGATTTCATAACAGTACAGCCTGTGAACCCATCTGTGAGGTTCAAGTTCAGCGACGAAGCTATGGGAGCGCTGATTTCGATGAAAGATAAGGGAAAGCTTCCGCTGGATTACAAGTATATAATGGGCATTCGAGATTACTTCGATGGGAATTTTACCAAGGTGTGCGAGGCAACCAAACTTTACTTCGCAGTGGACCCAATGGGACAGTTGACTGCATGCCCACCCCGGCATGACATCAAGCTAGGCAGCCTGTTGGAGAAAAGCTTCTGGGAGCTCCTTGATGAGCATGGGGCCGAAGCAATGAAGGAGATCGATAAATGCAGCGGTTGTTATCTGGCTTGTACTGTCGGCTGGTCTTATCAAATTGATTCTCCCTTAATAACGAGCGCCTATAACGGCGCAAGGACTTACCTTTCGCATTAATGTAAAAGGCGTGCTTGAATCAGTTTATGATGACACTACATTCATTAGCATCCTGATCAGATCTATGTTGGCTACTATGCCCACGAGCTGTCCTGTTAGATTTATAACAAAGATATGATCCTCATTTCTTTCTATCATAGTTTGTATTACCTCCTCGAGTGCGGCATCCTCTGTAAAGGTCAGCCCTTTCTTTATAGCTAGGGTATATAGCGGTCTATCGTAGGCAGAAGTGGGCAAGGCCGAAAGGTCCTCTAAAGTGGTATAGCCAAAGAATAGCCCGCCTTCGGCGACCAACGGAATTACCCTTATAGATTTCTCCTCCAAGAGCTTTCGCGTATCCCTAACTGAACTGCTGCTTTCAACAGCCAGCGGGTTACGCGTCATAACATCTTTCACCCGCCTGCTGAGCATTATATGCGGATCCATTGAGATAGCCCTTCTATAGAACCTCTCCAGCGCCAGACCTTCGTGTTCCCTCTTCGAAGTGCCTTGTACAGGATAAATCGAAAAGTTGTTGGAAACAAAGTAGGCTATTATGGAGGCAAGCAGCACCGGTATGATAGCATTTGAACCAACTATCTCTGCAACGAATGCTATCGGCGCAAGGACCACTTTATTAACTCCAGAGGCTGCCGCTCCCATTCCTAGGAGCGCAAAAAAAGGTACATAGATTGGGGAGAAGATAAGGCCAAAGGCGGCCCCAATGAGCATCCCCATTTCTATGGCCGGCAAAAAGGTTCCACCGGTGCCGCCAAAGTTAAGCGTGGTAATGACCGCGAATGACTTAAACAGGAGGATAATTATTATGGAAGTTAACGCCAGGCCGCCCGCAATGGTGATGGAGATCAGGTTCAAGCCCGGCCCTATCGATAGCGGTTCTAAGTAACCTAATGTCCCAAGGATAAGGCCGCCGATCAGCACCAGTAAAGGGAGGCTGGCTTTAGAAACCAAAAGGGTGGAGAGCCTGCCAAACAGCTGATAAAGCTTGACAAAGGCTATGCTAAGCCCACCAACAATAAAGCCAAACAGGATGGTCAGGAGGATGAGCCCAACGTTTAATTGCGGAAGAGTAAAAGCTACGTTGATTATCGATGGTGTATTCAGAAAGAATGAAACTAAATACGCGGCGGCTGAGGCTATCGCTGCTGCAATGAATGGCTCCTTCTCAAGGTCTCGCTTATAGGGTAGCTCTAGAGCCAGCAGGAAGCCGCTCAGAGGCGTCTTGAATACAGCTGAAAAACCTGCTGCCAAACCGGTCAGCAGCATGACCTGATAGGTCATGTTTATGGTGAATTTCCTCTTGAACCAGGAGCTTATGCCGGCACCCATCAGCACTGATGCCCCTTCCGGGCCAACCGGTGCCCCGAACATAAAAGCGCCTAAGGAAGCGAGCGAATAAACAAGGGCATCCCTTAATCTTAGCTTTTCAGGAGATAAATGGTAATACTCGAGAAACGTTTCGAACGAATCTTCCGCCTTTTTCCTTAGAAAGAGTCTTACTAGCAGGCTCGAAATCAGAAGCGCCATGAGTGCAAATATCAAGAAAAGCTGTGGTTCCCTCGTCAGCAGAGGGGAAAACCCATTCCATACGGCCAGTGATACCCTGTAGGCTATCGATACGGCGCCCCCGATTATAGCGCCGATGATGAGGGTGAATACAATGGGTTTTATCGACCCTGGATTTAGAACCCACTTCAATCTGCGCTGTTAACTTTATTAGTGCCGCTTTTAAAGCTATTCTCGGTGCCTTGGCAAGAGAGCTTCCGGGATGGTTCTACTTTCTTATACCTTTCTATGCTATTCAAGAGATAATATATACTTTCACTCCAATATACATATTGCACATCGGGGGCAATGTCGTTGATGTAGGCATCGCCGTGGCTTTATACAGCATCGCATATATGCCCGCCTCAATCATTGGAGGCAAACTTGCCGATACTTTAGGGAAGAGAAGGTCCCTCGCGCTGCTCGGGCTAGCTTTTCAGGCCGTTAGTATAGTGGGCATGTCATTGCTAAGGTCCATTTATTCCATAGAAGGATTCTTTACGGTGTATTCATTCGGCTATTCCATTACAATACCGATTGTCGGACTATTGGTGATGGAAACGCTGCCAAAGGAGAAGTGGGGCGAAGGCAACTCGATTTCATTTAGGTTTATGATCATCGGCTATATATTGGGGCTTGTCCCCGCCATAGCTTTCCTTCTATATCTTCCATTCTACGATTTCTTCATCATACCCTTCCTTTTCCTGATAATAGGTTTTCTTTTCGCAGTCAGGCTTATAAAGGAACCACTGGTTACCTTCGAAAGACGTACCCAGATTTCCAATTTCAGCGGTTTTATAGAGAGGCTTTCAAAATATCCAGTGCTCTTTTTGCGCCTTCCAAAGTTGCTGGACTTTAAGGCCATATACAGGTCCAGTAAAAATAGCATGACGAGAGACCTGCCCGTCATCATGCTGAGCGCAGGTCTGTTCTTCTTTGCATCAAACCTCCTTTTCACTTCTTACACTCCATTTCTTTATTCGAACAATATATCATTCGGCCTAATAATGCTCTCAAGCCTCTATTTGACCATCATCAACTATATAGGCACAGTTAAGCCAATCAAGGCCCCAGCAGAGAAGGGCGATGTAAAATTCATTGTCAACATGATCATGGTCAGGGCGCTCGGAGCCCTTTCCGCTGCCTTGCTCGCTGCCTACATATTTGGATTTAATACGCTGCTTTATACGTTTGTCATCTACAGCGTGCTCGGCATGGCTTATACGCCCATATTTATAGGGATGAACTCCCTCCTCTATTATAGGCTGCCAAGTGGGGGCAGGGGTGGCATGTTGGGCGTTTACAGCGCCATCAGCAGCCTGAGCCTCTTCTTCGGGTCATACTTATCGGGCTTGATCTCATTCTATTTGGGTTATTTCATGACATACTTCCTAGCCGCAATATTCTTTTTTATCGCCGCCATATCGATCGAATGGCATTTTAAGTCTCATACGCCCGATGATAAGGAAATATCCTTATCCATTTAAGTCGACGGTGTTCCCAGTAGCTCTATCCTGGGATCATGGTAATTGACATCAGTATAGCGTCTTGATATAATCAATGAGTTGGCCGGTTAGGTCGAGTTTTCTGACATCCCACGCTATCGTGTTTGTAGAAGTAACCTCGCCAAAGCTCTTTAACTCAGATGGATCGTCAAGAAAATAGGTGGCATAAAAGCGCACATTGTTGGCCTTTTTGAGATACACTGAAGCTACCGGCTTCAGCTCACTTGAACGGCTTACAAGGTTATCAATAATGAGTACGTTGCCGTCTTCAACTCCAACCTGATGTTCGATGACCTCAACTGCTATGTTCAGGTCCGGGTTGAAGGTTATAACCTTGGCCCTATAATTGTCCCTTTTTAATTGTTCTATCAAGAGTGGAAATGTTGAAAGGCTAACCGATTCAGCTGCAGTTATCCCCAACCTCTTTATAGGCGTCAGGTCCACAAACACTAATCTCTGTACCTTAAACTGATTTATTAAATCCATGTATTGAGTAAATCCTTCCTCTGAGTCGGGTAGACCTCCCTTCTGATAAGCCATCGGGAGAAGGATAAGCACGCTTGTAGAATTGAGCCTCGAAAGTGTAAGGCATAACTTGAACATATCCCTGTCATATGGGGGGACAATACTCCATATGACGATAGGCCTGTTTCCAGATGAGCCGCCTATATTGCTAGTTAACCCCGAGTCCGAACTGAACTTGACAGCGTTAGACTCAAGCTTAAGGGAAGCCGATATGCTATTAGATATTTCTTCGATTTTCTCATCATAATAGATAACAAATTCGCCGGAACTCCCCATGATGCCCATCGGTATTAATTAATACCTTAAATCGTTTTCTTAACCCTTACAAATTAGAATATCGGGTTCGGTTAAGAACTCACCCCGATCATTGACAAGTTTGCAGAACTAACCTTGGTTACGAAAAATCCGATATTAAACTTCAATGATCATTACAATTACTCTTATCCAAGCTAGTAGAAGAGATCAGATCAGTGAAAAAACTGAAAATGGATCAGCCATTCTCGGTTAGGATTTTATCCACCATCTTGATATGCGTTGCCTTTTCGGCATTAGGTAGGAACGAGGCTTCAATAGAATTCTTAGCCAGCCTCACTACTTCGTCCTTCCTCAGCCGCAGGCCATCTATAACAGCGGCATAATTTTCAGCCAGATAGCCCTTGAAGTATGCCGGATCGTCTGAATTGACCGTCGCAACTATTCCCAAATCAAGCATCTTCCTTATTGGGACGTCCTCTATTCTTTTAAAATAGTTTACACCAACCGACGAAATTGGACAGGCGGTGACCGGGATCTTTTCCTTTGCCACCCTTTCTACAAGCTTTTGATCCTCAAACATATGATAACCGTGATCTATCCTTGAAATCTTAAGAAGGTCTAATGCTTCCCATATATATTCTGCAGGTGCCTCCTCACCAGCGTGCGCTACTGCAAGAAACCCCGAGTTTCTAGCATCTTCAAATACTGTTGTAAACTTGTGAGGGGGGTTACCAAGCTCCTTCGAATCCATCCCAACCGCCTTAATCCAAGGTTTATACTTCTTGGCCTCCTGAAGTACATCCATAGCGGATTCGGCGCTCTGGTCTCTTAGAAAGCACATGATTAGATAGGACGATATCCCGTACTTGCTTTTTGCATCCTCCAGGGCCCTATGAATCCCGTAGACCACAGTCTTGAATGAAATGCCTCTAGATAGGTGTGCTTGTGGATCGAAAAAAATTTCGGCGTGAACCAGCCCTTGCGCAGCAACCCTCCTGATATAAGCCATGGTCAGATCGTAGAAATCGGTTTCAGTGACCAGAGATTTCATTGCGTTATAGTATATGTTAAGGAAATCCTGAAGGTCACTAAAATTGTATGCCCTTCTCGCTTCTTCTGTTGATTTATAGGGCAGCTTAACACGGTTCTTCTGAGCCAGCTCAAACATAAGCTCAGGTTCAAGCGTTCCTTCTATATGCAGGTGCAACTCAGCCTTGGGCAGAAGCCTCGCAAGCTCCTTTAAATCGGTGGATTTTGGACCCATGATTCTAATATGCCGATGCCATATATAAATATGCGGCGCCGAAGTTGGTGACCATCCCTAATGGGTTTCTATACACTAGCGACGGGTGAACAACGTCAGACCCAGTAAATGTACGGCGCAACAATTATCTAGCAGATCGATGTCCTCCTTTGCATGGAACTTGAGGATCTGATTGATGCAGCGCTGGGAAACAAGAAGGCCGATATAATAATCAAAAACGGCAAATTGATCAACGTATTCACAAAAGAGGTCTACAAGTCTGACATTTCGATTTACAAGGATAAGGTAGTTTCTACAGGTGACTCATCAAAATATAAGGGCCCGAATACAAGGGAAATCAACGGTGAAGGCCTATTTCTATCCCCAGGATTCATAGATGGCCATCTGCATTTTGAAGTGAGCAAGCTATCCTTTACCATGTTATCTAAACTTCTGGTACCTCATGGCACAACATCAATAGTTAGTGGAGTAGATGAAACATACAGCGTATTAGGTGAGGACGGCGTCTACAGTACCATAAGTGAATCTGCTGCATCACCTCTTAGGCTGTTCTTTGCCATACCCTCCAAGTTACCCTACACAATTCCTTCGTCAACCCTTAATCATACCGTTAACTACGAGGTAGTAAGGAGACAGCTACCCATGGAACATACATATGGCCTCTGGGAGACTATTACAGAATTCATAACAAATAAGGATGTGGACCAGTTAAAGGCGCTCTCAATGGCTAAAAGGTTGCATAAACACGCGTTCGGTTGTCTCCCGCTGGCCAGAAACAATATCCTCAATGCTGCGACCGCAGCGGGCGTTCGCCTGGACCATGAAAGTTATAGCCCCGATGAGATGAGAGAAAAGGTAAGGAATGGGCTATACGTGATGATAAGGGAGTCAACTGTAACGCACTTTCTGGATAAGAATATCAAGATAATAACTGAGTACGGGATTCCATCAAGCAGGGTCGGATTCTGCACAGATGATGTGATGAGTTATGACGTGCTTAGAAGGGGGCATCTGGATAACGTCATAAGGATGGCCATCATGGCTGGCGTGCCTCCGATAGAGGCATATCAGATGGCTACTATCAATACGGCGGCAATGTACATGGTAGACGATGAAATCGGCATTATAGCGCCTGGAAGGTACGCAGACATAGTGCTGCTAACCGATATGGAAAAGGTGGCCATCAAGGGGGTGATATCTCACGGTTCAATTGTCACATGGGATGGAAGATTCCTAACTGAGGTTGTCCCCCCTAAAAGGGAAGCGTGGATGCTTAATACATTTAATGTCAAAAGGATGATCGAACCTTCTTTTATCAAAGTTCCAGCGCCTGCTGAACGGCAGGCTATGGCTTTGGCAATAAAGGTCAGTGATGAAAACCCGTTCAAGAGGCCTAGTGTAAGGCTGCTTACAAAGGTTTCTGATGGCGAGGCTATGGCAGACCCCTCACAGGACCTTTTATATGTAACCATAGTAGAGAGACACAAAGGCACTGGCCTAGTTGCCTCGGCGTTTGTTACAGGGTTCGGGTTAAAAGAGGGGGCTATGGCCTCTTCAACAGCCCCCGATGACAACAACATAGTGGCTGTTGGAACTAACAAGGCCGATATTGCACTTGCAGTGAATAGTCTAATAGACATGAAGGGAGGGCAGGTTGTGACGCGCGGAGGGTCAATAGAGATGAAGCTACCTCTACCAATAGGCGGTATAATAGCAGATATGGAACCTGCGGAAATGGCAAAGCAAGAGTTAGCAGTAGATGAACTGTTAAGGCGAATGGGATCAGGGCTCACATCGCCTATGAGCACCATGATCTTTCTGCCGGTGACCGCCATACCTGACTACGCTATGACTGATAAGGGGCTCGTAGATTGTGTGGGACTTAAAATAGTGCCTCCGATAGAGAAGGCCTAGCCCACAAGCAATTTATTTTATATTGATCTGATTATCCAGTTGAAATTCTATAAATACATTTGAGATTATGTCTATAATTCTTAGATTAAAAATAAAATAATCAAGCCGCGCTTACAAGTCCAACATTAGTTTTGGCTATCTTTGAGTTATTTTTATTACAATACAAGTTAACCGCGGTTTATTAAAATCATTTAATAAAAAAATAGGTAGAGGATTGACCTTAGGTCAGCCAACCCTCATTGACAAGATTTGCTCGAAGGACGATTTCTGAAAGGCCCTTTACGAGTATTGGAGTAAATATAAGCATCGGGAATATACCACTCGCAACCCAGCCCCACCACCAGTACCAGTAAAGTGACGGTGGAATAAGGCCAAGCCAGTATTCAATTCCGACGCCAACCTGCGCGCCAAGCAAATTTACAAGTACAGTGGGGATAAGTATGAACCAGAACCATGCTTCACGCCTCTTCATCTTTACCCCTTCCACTTCTTTATCTACAAGGTCTCTGAACAGGGGGTCTATTCCCCTTCTAGAAAGTATACCCCTATAAATCAGGAAAACCGGAAGTGCTGTAAGAAGATCTGCAACTGAATAGAGAAGAGATGGTACAACGCCAAGCCCCACCATTAATCCAGCTCCTATGACGCATCCAATATATGCCCCGAGTAATCCCCAAGCTCCCCACCACATGGTGAATAGTACAAAAAATGGCGTTACAAAGTAAAATAGTGAAATGCCAGAGTAACTGAGTGGACCCAGTAGTACTACGCTAAGATATGAAAGTACTATCACGACAGCTATTTGAGTTATATAGAGGACATAACGAGTAGTGCTAACCCTTTGCTTGGATCGTAGAGATAACCCGTACCTTAACCATGGATATTTTTTGTTGGTATCCATTTTTTCAGCCATTTGGATATCGCCTATTATTACATTGGTACCTATATAAGCCTATACTATTCGAAACGCGCTTCAGCATGCCATGCCTTAGTCATGGTAAAATCAACAAATAAAGTATGAAAAGGAGGTTAAATATGAGCGTCTAAAGCGACCGTTTAAAACACATGAAGCGGGGATGTCCGCGATAACCGGAGAGACACAAGGCCGTGAATGCCTTCGTTTTATTGCACAGTTCGAGGCCCAGGCATATAAAGCAAAGAGACAATAATGGAGTGGCCCATGTACTTGAACCTGTTCCGGCTGAACTCAGGGCTGGCATAAGAGAAGTTACGGCTATGCTGATCCATACCTTATAGGCCATTGAATTGGGAAAGGAGTTGCCCATAAGCGTACAAACCTTAGAAGGCTATCAAGCTGGTACATAAGGGCATAGCTTATATGGATGTCAGCGGTTTAGGTTATTGGATGATAAATGCCCTTACATAAAAATGTGCGAAGCGCCGTGCTTGCCAGTTATAACTCAACGTTCGTTATCGTTCCCGAAAGGGCCGCGGTTATAGGAGAAACGGTCAGAATATCGAAGCTAAGAAGAGAACATGGAGGGAAGGGGTCAAATCAGGCAATCGCCCTAGCGAGGCTGGGCTCCAAAGTTAATATCATAGCAAGCGTAGGGGCCGATACTTTCGGGCAAGAGGCCATAGAAAAGTGGCACAGGGAAGGATTGGACTGCACCGGGGTTAAAGTGTCCAAGAAGGAAACTGGTACTGCTTATGTATTTGTGTTTAATAAAGGGGCGAACCTGATGTACATAAACACAGGCGCAAACGGGGATATAGATAGGCCATTTCTAAGCGATTCGCTTAAAGATATGGATACAGACTACTTTCTGACCAACTTTGAACTGCCAGTTCCCATTGCGATGTATGGTTCAAGGCTTATGATGAAAAAATCAAAGGCAATAATTAATCCAGCACCAGCTGTGCCTATCGAACCACGGAATTTTAAAGGCCTTTACGCACTAGTCCCCAATGAAACCGAGATGAAAATCCTGGCGGGGTATGCTCCTGATGCAAATGTTGATGTATTTCAACTTGCGCGAAAATACTCCAAATACGTGGAGATTGTAGCCTTGACCCTTGGCGCCCATGGGGCCTTTATAGTGTCCAGAAACAGGGAAGAACGTATACCTGCTGTACGCGTCAAGGAAACGGAAACCACCGGTGCTGGAGATGAATGGTGCGCTGCATTCACGTTTTTTATAGGACAAGGCCGTGATCCCTTCTCCGCAGCCAGTCTTGCCAACAGGGCAGCGGCATTTCTCATACAGAGGATCAGAGGCCCGTCTCTTGTTGATAACCTACCATATTATGATGATATCAAAGATATTGCAAATTCCTAAATAATACCGAACCGTATCATAAAATTATTCAGTCTGATTTAAGCTTAACGTGCCCTCCGTTAGGAGATCCGTTGAGGTTGCCCTGCTCCAGCCCGTCAATAAGGCCAAGGGCGGCCGTCAGACTACCCACTTTCCTGACATCCAGTTCGCCATAAAAATCGCCGCGGTCTAGGAGGATAGCGCCAAGGCCTGCTAGCTTTGCCCCCACATAGTCAACTTCATACAAATCTCCTATGTGTATCCCTCCACAGCCAGCCCTCCTTCTTGCGATCTCAAATATCTGTCTACCCGGTTTAACCGCACCCACATCGCAGGACGCAACCACATCGTCTACATATCTTCCGAGGTCCAATTCCGTGATAATACGATGGATGGATTTAGTGGCGTTTGTTACCAGCACGACCTTAAATCCCCTATTTTTTACCTCCTTTATGAACTCTAGTGCATCATCGTACAATGTATATTGATTCGAAAGTATGTCAAGAGATCCTAACCCTCTTATCAATGCCCCATCGCCGGAATCTATGCCAAGGTATGACAATAGGTCCTTATAATCGAGCTTTGGTATGCCATTACCAATATATGCATCTTCAGCCCTACCGTATTGCAATGCCATCCCTCTAAATACGTCCTTCTCGCCTATATTATACCCTGCACTCTTCAGGTAGCTGTAGATGTTGTAGTGAAATGGTGGTTCAAAATCAACCAGAGTCCCGCCTATGTCCAAGAATATAGCTTGTTCCATGGCTATCCAAGGAGTTATTCGGTTAATCATTTTTAAATAGCGCGAACAAATCTAGTACACCCATATAGTACAACAAAGGCGCTTGCTAGAGCGCTTTGGAGCTAGAGCGGTGGCAAATGGCAAAAATGATTATATTCTAAATAACCAAAACAGTGGCGTCATATTTTATGGATAGTGGGAATTTTCACTCAGTTGTAGTCTGCAGCCACATGGTTGGTACCGGGGCATAGGTAGAAATGATTAGAACGGAAGGACTTTCAAAGGTGTATCCTGATGGGACCAAGGCGCTTGATGGTGTCAGCCTTAACATTGATAGTCGCTTCACCGCTATTATCGGCAGGAACGGTGCCGGCAAGACAACCCTTGTGAGGATACTTTCTACCCAGCTGGAACCATCTTCAGGAAGGGCATTCATAGACGACCTCGACGTAATCAAGAACGCTGACAGGATAAGGAAGAAGGTGGTTAGCATTCCCCAAGAGGCCTCCCCAATCGGCATACTTACCCCCTTTGAACAGGTTAAACTTTACCTTATAGCGAGAGGAATGACGTCGAGTGAATCATCGTTGGCCGCAAAAAAATCCTTGGAAGATGTCGGGTTGAGCGATAGCCTTGACAAACCAACGGATATGTTGTCAGGGGGCACAAAAAGAAAGGTATTTGTGGCCATGGCTCTGGCTTCTAATGCCGAAATAGTATTTTTAGATGAGCCCACCACAGGGCTGGATCCCATTTCAAGGCTGGAAGTCTGGGCCGCAGTAAGGAAACTGGATGGAAAGATAATACTAACTACACACTACATGGAGGAGGCGGAAAATCTATCAAAAGATGTAATCATGATAGACTCCGGGACAATTCTAGAACGCGGGAGCGTCGCTGAACTCTTAAACAGATTCAAAGGCAGGGTCCGAATAGAGAGCCTGAATGTTATCGAGGATGCCTTTAAGGTAGGCGACCTATATATCAAATATGTAAATGAGAAGGAGGCTGCGGAATTCATCAACAAAGGGGTAACTATAAGGAGGATATCTCTGGATGACCTGTTCGTAATAAGGGGGGTTACAGTTGAACATTAGGTATATCTTCTCAATGGCATGGTTTTATGGCTTTAAGACCATAAGGAGGGCCTATTCATATGTAATAGCATCACTCATTACGCCGCTGACGCTGCTCTTCCTCATATATATAATATCTGATGGAAGGCTGGTCGCATATGCTATAACTGGCGGCTTTATAGCTATAATAGCTTCAAATGGCCTTGCAAGTGCCGGTGACGCCGCGTTCTTCAGACTTCAATTAAAGATCCAGGACCTTTTTGTAGCCACAAATATAGGCCCGCTAGATTATATGCTGGGGCTCACATTTAGCTTCATAGTGTTCTCAATTCCAGGCCTCGTGCTCTATGCCGTCCTTGGAGCCTGGTATCATCTGTTCAGCCTTACAAATTCACTCATACTTATAGGCATACTCCTGCTCTTAACGTTCGCAACCTCGGCGATCTCCTTCATTATTGCTGGATTGGTAGGTCATGTAAGGAACGTCTGGGGCATAATTAGCATACTCTCAGTAGTAATGACCGTCCTTCCACCGACCTTCTATCCTTATCGGCTTATTCCTCAGTATCTGCTGTATTTATTGGCCATTTCACCAGCTACGCCAGCAGCGGTGCTTGCACAGGGTGTGTTCAATCTCTCGCCGTTCGACCCTGTAATGATCCCAGTACTACTGATCGAGACGATAGCTTACGTAGGGCTTGCAATACACTTTACTAGATGGCGCGAAAAGTAGTAACCTACAGTTAAGGTCCTCCTGTGGTAAACGGTGCATTTACCAAGCTACCAGCAATTAATTTCAAGTGCGTGCCCGTG
>JAFLXO010000012.1 GCA_029786595.1 Nitrososphaerota archaeon
AGGATGGTGGATATCGGGGTCTCGGTGGCAGGTTTTACTATGACGCTATTACCGGCAAGTAATGCCGGTATTATCTTTGATCCGGGTATGTAGAGCGGATAGTTAAAAGGGCCTATAGCTAAGACTACTCCTACAGGTTCCCTTATTACCAGCGCCATCTTCTTTGACGTATCTTTGGACCAGTCTCCTGGCATATATTCTCCAAAGATCTTTCTGGCATCCTCCATAGTCAAGCTCATCCTTGATGCTAATGAGCGTATTTCACCTATTGCATCATCCCTAGTTTTTCCCCCTTCGAGCATAAGGGCTCTGGCCATTTCTTCTTCTCTTTCAAGCAGTATATGCCTTGCCTCCTGAAGTATCTCCACCCTTTCTATCCCAGCAAGTTCCCTTATCCTTTTCTGATTCTCCTTGGCAGCATCTACAGCATGGCCGGCCTGGTTTAAGGACGCAGTGCCCAGATAGGCGAAATGGCCTCCGTCAAAGGGGGTAATCACCTCTATTCTTTCCCCGTTTCCATCCTGCCATTCGCCATCAATGAATAATCTAAATACGGGGAGTTCATCTTCATCCTTGTAGATAAGGTCGTCAAAGAATGAGGAGATGTTCAGATCGTATTCGCTAACACCGGTTAGCTTGCGTCCTCCGGGCTTCATGGTTGGTAAAGCACGTAATGCTATAGATAAAGTTTATCTCCCTCGTCTCCGATCTAGCGCTGATTACTGGCAGGACAGCTAAAACGAGATTTGATATTTAGCATGTTTACGGCTTAAGGATGTAAGTATAATTACCCTAAAGGTCAATTGAAAGTCAATAAAAAGCTTTTAAGCGGAAATAAACCTGATCCGATGAGGAAGATGGGAGAGTTTAAACAAAGGCTGTTCGAAAGGATCAAGGTCATAGACGAGGAGGAGGAATTGAATTATGGTTCCTCCCCTGAGGGCAGGAGCGTAAAAGATCTTCTGGAATACGGCTTTATACCGCTTGATAAGCCGGTTGGGCAAACCAGCCAGCAGGTGGATTCTTGGGTAAAACACATGCTTAAGGCTGAAAAGGCCGGCCACAGTGGTACTCTGGATCCTCAAGTATCAGGCCTTCTCCCTATAGGCTTAAACTCGGCGACAAAGGCACTTGGCGCACTGCTGCTGGGTTCCAAGACGTACATCGCCGTTATGAAAGTCCACCAGAATATTGATGAAACCAGTGTAAGACGCGTCCTTAAGGAATTTACAGGCCCTATATATCAATGGCCGCCAATGAGGTCCGCCGTCAAAAGACAGAGAAGGATAAAGAACATTTATGAAATAAATGTTGAAGAGGTTGATCAACAACTTTTCCTTCTTAACATCAAGTGCGAGGCCGGCACTTATGTGAGGAAGCTGATATACGATATAGGCGAGGTCCTGGAGACGGGCGCTACTATGATTGACCTAAGGCGTACGCGCGTTGCAGACCTGGATGAAAGCCAGGGGTTCGTAAAACTGCTCGACATACGAATAGCGCAGGATGCGCTGGAAAGACGGGGAGACGAGGGGCCGCTTAGAAGCGCAGTCAAGCCAATTGAAATAGCTCTAACGCATCTTGGTTCCATAGTCTGCAAGGATTCCGCAGTGGAGTCGCTGTGCCAGGGGGCATACCTGGCCATACCCGGGGTAATAGGGTTCGATCCGCGTATCAGAAAGGGTGATACCTTGGCGATTTATACACAAAAGGGGGAAGTAATAGCCTTGGCCACCGCAAAAATGGATGCCCACGACATAGAGGAATCCCCTCGAGGGATCGTGGCCACGGTCAATAGGGTCATAATGAAAGCTGGGGCATACCCAAGGATGTGGAAGAAGTCAGATATGAACCGATAGCGAGCGCGATTTAGATCAAAAGGCTTTAATTAACGACATCCTATTTTGGCAATTGGATGGAGTCCATGGCTTCCCTTACCATCTCCGTCGCCAGCTTTACGAGCCTTTTATTTCCGCTCCCTTCGGCTCTAATTTTCAATTGAGGCATGGTATTGGACATCCTGATGAGCACCCACCCATCATCGAAGTAGGCCTTTATGCCGTCGATTTTGCTAACCTTTTTGGCATCCAATGCAAGCTTATTCCCTATGTTCTCCATTATTTGGGCCTTCAATTCACTGGGCACATCAATTTCAAGCACAGGTGATGATGGAAGCGTCGGTATATCCGCAGCCAGACTCGAAAGAGGCCTTCCATAGTGCTTGATCGCTTCTGCCATCACTATAGCGGCGAACAGCGCGTCGTCCAGTCCATAGACGTCTGAAAAATAATAATGACCGCTTATTTCGCCTCCCAGCAACGCCCCCTCCTTGATCATTGTGTCCATAATATAGGCATGGCCGACACGGCTTTCGATCACTTCTCCACCTAGGCTTGCCATGTACGATTGAGTAGCTGATGATATATTCACTTCAGTAACAATTCTACCCGCCCAATTATTCCTCTCCAGATAATATCTTCCAATTAGCGCTAGAGCGACGTCCCCCGACAACGTCTTGCCCAGTTCATCTACGAAAAGGGCTCTATCACCATCGCCATCGAAGGCCACGCCAAGTGCTGCCCCACTCTCGATAACGGACCGCTTTAAAGCCCCTATTGACTCATCCTTTGGCTCAGGAGGACGAGAAGGAAATGACCCATCGGGTGTGTCATTTATAGTAGTCACCTGTGCTCCGACCACCTCCAAGGCCCGACGAGCTACCCTGTAAGTTGCTCCATTTCCAACATCGAGCACCACCTTCATTCCTCCAAGAGGTGACACCCTTTCAGCTATGTAACGGAGGTATTCCTCCTCCACGTTCACATCCACAGCACTTCCGCCGGCTTTGGCAGACGGCATCTCCGTTCCAGAATCGAATATACTCTTGAGCCGTTCCATTCCCATGCCGGCGGCAACGATATAAGCCCCCTCTCTGCATAGCTTGAACCCATTATATTCGGGAGGATTGTGACTGGCCGTCACCATTATCCCACCGTCTAGCCTTCGATGAGCTATTGCAAAATAGAAAAGCGGGGTGGGCACTATTCCCAAACGCTCAACCTTATTACCCGATCTGACGAGCGAAGATATAAGGGCTCTGCTAAGTTCATCGCTCTGATTTCGGACATCCATCGCGACGGCCAACCTTGACCTTTTACCGAGGTAGACAGAGAACGCTTCCCCAAGCCGCCTAGCAAAATTTTCATCTATTTCCTTGCCCACTATCCCCCTTATGTCGTATGCATGGAAGGCCATAGCCCTAGTTCAAGCCTTGTACTAATATATATTTTGAATTTTTCTCGGGAACTAGTCCAATATGCGTTACTGCTTCCGATATCTTGGCTATATCAACGCGGGCAGTTCCATTTATTAGTAGGATAACTTAACCGACCTTAATGGTGATGGGTGTGGAGGGCAACGCATGGCGCGGGGGCATGAAAATAAATGAAATATTAGAGATGCTCAAGGAACCCCTATGGCAAAGGCGATGGAGCCCTGGAACGCTTACGGGAACCACCCCCCCGGCCACGTTTGTAGGGGAAAGCGGATACCCTAAGGTTTCGGTCGGCTCGGCCCTGCCCCAGCACGAAAGACAATTATCCATATATGAAGATCCCAGATCATGGCTTGACATGACCATTGATGAAATTGTGGCGCTAAGGACGTATGCCGTGCTTCCCGTGAAAAAGGCAGAGGTAGCCCCCATAAGCGACCGCGATATCGAGCTGTTTCAGCAGATGACAATGGGCGATAGTCCTGTGGATACAGAACTAAAGGTGGGAAAGATCGTCAGGAGATCACCGGTCTTCAACGGTTATTATGCGCCGGTCGGTACATCAATCGAAGCATTGAAGGTACTTTACATGGCAAATCCGAAAGTGCCCAGGCCTATAGAAAAGGTGGCAGGTGACAGGGATATGAAGGCCTCTGATGGGGCTCTGGTCCTTTATAACTCTGACATCTCCATTTACAAAATACAAAATCTGCTTTCGATTGGCCTTATAGGGCGGAAGAGAAGGCTTGTCCCGACAAGGTGGGGGATAACAGCAACCGATTCAATGATAGGCGACGCCCTTCTAGATTTAATAAGGGACTTCCCAAGGATAGATCGTTATCTGGTAAGCCATGGCTACTTTTTGGGAAACCGTTTCGTGGTTATCCTGACTCCCGATAACTGGCAGTTCGAGATGCTGGAGAGCTGGTTGCCATTCTTTGGCCGCCAGAACACGGACACCACTATAGCCGCTGATCATGAAGGTTATTTTGGCAGGTCGGCTTATGCCAGCAATATTGAAGGCGCTTATTACGCTGCAAGGCTAGCTATATTGGAGTACCTTAGGAGGATCAGAAAACAGGCAGGGGGCATAGTCCTTATGGAGGTGGACAGGAACTGGACGACTTCACTTGGAGTATGGAGGGTAAGGGAGGGGATCAGGAGGGCGCTTCAGCAGTTTACAACCTATGACGAACTTGATAGTGCTAAAAATGCGGCGCTTTGCCTTATGAGCACTAAGAAAGATAACTGGATAAGAAGCTCCTTATTCCTGACAAAAAGGCAGCTCGATATTACACAGTTCTTGTCCTGAACTATTTAACGACTACTCCGTTTAATGAGCCCGTCGATGAAGGCTTCGATGTGACCCTGACCTTTCCGATTTCCGTATTAAGGATTGAGCCCTTTGTCACGATGCCGCGCCTTTCGTAGTCCCGATTGGCCTGGTTACTTATAAAGGCAGTTATCTTTGCCTTCTGCACTTTGTTATCTACCGTGGCTACGTTGATCGTAGCAGCCTGAACCAGAAAATCCTGGTAGGCGCCACCCTTTATGCGCCTGTTCTGAACCACCTGCTTGTCAACTACTGGTTCCTTTGGTAGCCGCTTTGATTCCCTTCTCCTCCGACCGCGGTATGCCTTTCTCCTTCCCCCAGTGAGCTTACGCTTTGTCAAATTTTCGGTATTTACCATTAAAGGGGGTATCTGTATACTCGATTTAAACATTGCTGAAAGGAAATGATAAGACGAATACGGATCTCGGTTTTGCATCTACAGAAAGGTAGCAAGCTCCTTCAATCGTTTATATAGGGCGCCCATACCTTCCCTGTTGTTCATAAGCGTGTCTTCGATGTACACCTTAAACCCCATATCTCTTATAGGCGATGCTAGCTGGGAATCAGTGGCATCTATGACCAAAATATCAACTAAACCCTTGTAGAGCTTGGCCAATCCCATCGCTGAGGCTTCAAGGCCAACACCTTTCATCATGCGTTCTGCAGGCCCCTTGACAGCACGACCTCCTATAAATGGAGATACCGCTATAACGCTGAATTTCCTTTTTATTATTGTCCTTCTTATCTCCTCGATTGAAAGTATTGGCCATACGCTAGCGAGCGGATTGCTAGGGGGGATTATGAGGAGTTCTGTTCTTCTCAAGGCGCTCAACACCTGAGGTGTGGCCCTAGCGTGGTCGCTACCCCGGTACGTAACCGCCCGGATGTCACGTTCCCTAGAATATCTGATATAATACTCTTCGAACGACGTTTCTCCTAGGTTCGTTGATATCACCGTTGTTAGCCTATCATTCGTTGCCGGAAGAACCTGTATTTTAAGGCCAAGAAGGGCGGCAATTTCTTGTGTGATATCGGTTAACGTATATCCATGCTTCAGCTTCCAAGATCTATATACATGTAACGATATATCCCTATCGCCTAGCATTATCCAGGGCTGTACACCCAAGCTCTTCCACATATCGAATGCGTTAAATGTATCGCCCTTGATGCCCCAACTCCTATCAAAGTCTAATAATCCTGCGCATGAATAAATGATCGTATCCAGATCTGGCGAAACATATAGGCCCAGCACCTCAACATCATCTCCAACGTTGGCCACTACTGTGACATCGTCATCTGTGGCTGATGAACCAACAGCCAACTTCGACCCGGCCGTTCCCCCAGCTAACATAGTGACATTCATACAATCGGGTTACCATGGCCCATATTTATCGTTAAACTAGGCATGTGCCCCCTTGCCAACGCCATTTAACTGGCACGAGGATCAATAGCGGAGTCCGTCACATCCGCATTTATAACGCTGTACCTTACCATGTAAATAAACTGGAAATCACTTCAAGTAACACGGAGCTTCCTTCGCTGCAATTATTTTCATCTAGCAGCAATATATAAATAGCGCGATTGTCAAATATTATCAATGAAGCCCGCATTATTGATAATTGATATGTTGAATGATTTCATCAGTGGTCCACTTAGAACGCAGGAAGCCGCCTCTACGGTAATGCCTACTAGTGTCGTCCTGAATCTCTGCAGGTCCCATGGTGTTCCAGTGTTCTTTCTAAATGACTCACACCTAGCCTCCGATTATGAAATCAAGTTATGGGGGGCGCATGCTATGAAGGGTTCGGAAGGCGGCATGATAATAGCGGAGCTCAAGGCAATAGATGGAGAAAATGTAATTGAAAAACACACCTACAGTGGGTTCTTTGACACTGCCCTTGATTATCTACTCAGGAGCATAGGGGTTGATACGGTTATATTGGCAGGCCTAGATGCTGATATATGTGTAAGACATACTGCAGCGGACGCCTATTTCAGAGGCTTCGGCATTGTGGTAGTTCGTGACGCTGTGGCTGCAAGATTGGACAAAAATTGGGAGTCATATTTTAAGCGCGTTTACGACGCGATGGTGATCGAATCGACGGAACTAAATTCCTTACTTTCCACCGGCTGAGAATTCATTCTTTTCCCATGGAAATACTATCCAGTCGCTGGAAACTTCGACCGAAAAGTTTGGCCTGAATTTGCTCCATGGTTTAGTGAAGAGAGCTGCGGTCAATATTTGCTTGGGCTTGAAAGTTGACTGTATATGTTCGATTGCCACCTTCATCGTATCCCCTTCATCAACTATGTCATCAACGAGCAGCGTTACCTTGCCTGACAGGTTTTCGTATAGAATGGAAAGGATCTGCGGGCTCTCTCTGAGGCCTATGCCCTTATATGATTTTATGTTGATGAAATCTATAGGTACCCGCAACCTGTCCGATACAACCATTGAAAGTGGGAGCCCACCTCTTGCTATGCCTATCACTATATCTATGCCTTGGCCTTTGCCGTCAATAACTAGCTGGGCAAGTTTTTCACTATAATCGCCGAATTCCTGCCAAGTAATAATCCTCTTATCCAAGTACAATGGTTATATTGGTAATGAATTTAACTATATCGGACCGGCATGCTCTCCTACTTTACGTCTTTGTTATTCCGTTGATGTAACTTATAGCGTTAACAAGCTCTTCAGCGTGTATGCATATGTTTACGTGTCTGTACTCTTTGACCACAAATCCCAGGGGGGATATAAGATATGTAACCCTCCTGCATCTAGGTGAAGGGGATGTCGGATCCAAGGCATCATATAGGAGAGCCAGCTTGCCATCTTGGTCAGCTACAAGGTCAAAGTGAAGGCCGTTAGCCCTTTTAAACATCAGGTGCGATTCAAGGGTGTCGGTACTTACGCCCACAACTTCGCCATTCAAATCCCTTATCCTGCCTACCCTTGCTTCAAAGAGCTTAGCCTCCTCCGAACAGCCTGAGGTAAAATCCTTAGGATAGAAATAGAGGATAAGCCATCGGCCAATGTAATCGCGGATATCAAAGGGCTTACCGGATGTGCACTGCACCGGCACCGATCCAGCCTTCCGGCTAAGGTTTATTGTCAATTTATATCATTGCCCACGGATGATTTGGCAGAGCCGGTATCAATTGCACATGCTTTGAAGGTATGAATCCTGGTCTGTATCTAAAGGCCGGTAGAGGCGTGCTTCCTTTGGCCCCATGTGAGGAAATCCACCCTTCAATTGCTGGCGACGACATAAATTCAACCATTTAAAATGAATTTATATATGTATTGCTTAAATTGATTAATTGAGTAAATATGATACCGACTCATGATGCCCTCATGCAGAACAGGGAGTTCGGTATAAGGATACGGTTATGTTTTAAGCGAGTTTGCAAACCTTATTATGCTTTCCTTCTGAGCCCGTCTTGAAATAGAGCCTGGCCTTAGCCTTATCACTTCGTTTATGGCGCTACTGGCCGACATACGACGTGAGTATACCATATGTGCTGCCAAAGCCATACCCGTACGACCTTTTCCTGCCGCGCAGTGAACCAGTACCCTCCTTCCATTTACAAGATTATCCTCTATCTCCTTGGCTATAGCCAACAGCTGTTCAGTCGTTGCCGGCATGTCATTCTTCAGCGGCAGGTTCCTATAGTGCTCAAAGCGCTGGGCACCCTTGATGGGCTCTTCGGTAAGGCTTATCACTGTATCTATATGGTTAGCCTGCAACCATTTGATGGAACGTCCTCCATAAGGATATCCGGAAGCCGCTAGATTTACTTCTACATAACTGAAGTTAGATGGCCTTCCAGTGATAAGGCTTATGAACTTCCTGAAGGTATAGGTTATTACATCCCTTTTCCTGACCGTCAAGATCGCTCACGCTAAAGGAGGTGAAACATCAATATAAGGGGGACGAACAGAACCGATATCGTGATTATCACCTTTATCAAAGGATTAACAGAGGGACCCGCGGTGTCCTTTGTAGCATCACCAACTGTGTCTCCAACAACTGAAGCTTTATGTGCTTCGGAGCCCTTTCCACCAAAATTACCCTTTTCAATATACTTTTTTGCATTGTCCCATGCAGCCCCTCCAGTGGTCATCCAGATGGCTACGGGAAAGCCGGTTATGATCGCTCCGAACATATAACCGCTGAGAGCAAGCGGGCCCAAGATAAAGCCAACCAGGAGAGGTCCGCCGGTGGCGATGATCGCTGGTAAAGCAAGCTGTTTGAGCGCAACCTTCGTAGTAATATCAACGCATGCCGCATAGTCAGGTTTAGCTTTACCTTCCATTATACCCTTTATCTCCCTGAATTGACGCCTTATTTCCTCTACCACACCATATGCCGCTACCCCCACCGCGTTCAGCAGGTAAGACGTGAAAAGGAATGGAACCATCGCGCCTATAAAAAGACCTGCAACTACGAGCGGGTTAAAAAGGAGAAGGCCATTTACTACCGAGCTCGGCATTTCTACATCGAACACTACAAAAAGGGACAATGCGGCCAAAGCGGCTGAAGCGATGGCGTATGCCTTTGTTGTAGCCTTTGTGATATTGCCCACAGCGTCCAGCGGGTCAGTGGCTTGGGCTCTTATCTTTTCGTCAAGGTTCGCCATTTCAGCTATGCCTCCTGCGTTGTCGGTTATCGGACCAAAGGTATCAATGGATACTACCATGCCAGCGAGGGACATCATAGCTGTAGCCGCTATAGCTATGCCGTAGATGCCTATATAGAAGCTGCCGGAACTGATATCATACAGGTTCACCCCATTGCTCAAGAATACACCAAGTATTGCTGTAACTATCACCAGCACCGGGACTATGGTGGCCTTGTGCCCATTGGCCAGCCCAGAGATGATATTCGTCCCGGCGCCCGTCTCCGACTTCTTTGCGATATCCCTGACCGGATTGAATTGATATGAAGTAAAGAACTCTGCAAATATGTACATCATAACCATGACGGCGATTCCAATAACTGATGAAACTAAAAGGCCCAAAGCTCCGGCCATTACATATCTGATAACCAGATAATATCCGATTATCGAGACCACGGCTGTAACCGCCAAGCCCTTGTAAAATGCCCCCATTATCCACCCTGATGTTAGCTTGACAAATGGAATCCCTACAATGGTGGTTATGATAGCTATACCGCCTATCAGAAGAGGTAGCTGTATGCCTGCGTTGCCATAAACTGAAAAGACAGAAGGCAATAGCTTTCCAAGCAACATAGCCGATACAAGGGTAACCGCATATGTTTCGAATAGGTCAGCACCCATGCCAGCGCAATCACCTACATTGTCGCCTACATTGTCCGCTATGACCCCAGGATTTCTGGGATCATCCTCAGGTATTCCTACCTCCACTTTTCCAACCATATCGGCGCCTACATCGGCTCCCTTTGTGAATATCCCTCCACCCACCCTAACCATGAGGCTTACCAGCGAAGCGCCGAACATGTAACCAACCATCAGAAGGGGATTTCCGAACAGCCAATAGAGGCCGCTTATGCCGAACAACGCTATACCGACCACGAACATTCCCATGACCGTACCTCCCCTAAAGGCTAGGTTGAAGGCCGGCTTTATGCCGCCTTTCATGGCCTCAGCCGTGGTTCTTACATTAGCCTTGACTGATGTCAGTATGCCCACATACCCTGCCAGCGCAGAACTAATTACTCCGACAATGAAGCTGACGGCCTGCGTCCACCCGACGC
The DNA here is from genome assembly GCA_029786595.1 of Nitrososphaerota archaeon. Lineage (GTDB taxonomy): Archaea > Thermoproteota > Nitrososphaeria > Conexivisphaerales > UBA164 > JAJZYL01. The sequence goes on from JAFLXO010000012.1 coordinate 10,346, forward strand.
TTAGCGCTATCAAAACGGCTAGGACAGCAGCTACCACTGTTATAGTCCTCAGCTCGCGGTTGAGAAAGGCTTCTGCCCCCTCCCTGATATGAGAAGCTATATCCTTCATGGCCGGCGTGCCCTCGTCCTTCCGACCTATAAGCAACGACTGAACGAAGGCAAAAACTATGCCGACCAATCCCAGCACCAACACCAGGATGGTATATAGATCGTCCATATGACAGATATTAATTTGTCAGGGAGATTTAAACTTTTGGGAGGATAAGTTCTAAGTTCTTGCAAATGCTGCTACGGATTAAGTAAATTAGGCTGCTAGGACGCCGGATTTTTAAGATAATAAACCTCAGTTCCTAAAATAAACGTATGCGATATTTATCGGGGTCTAGGCTTTTGATGAACTAAGGTTTATATATCAAATACACCATCGATTTTTCATGTTACGTGATTATATAGAGTTAGGCCATACCGGTGAACATATAGCTTCGATTGGCCTAGGCACCTGGGGAATTGGCGGACTGGCGCACGCCGCAGTCGACTCTGATGACATCTGGGTCAAGGCCATAAGAGAAGGCATAGAAGCCGGAATGACGGTTATAGATACCGCTGAATTTTACGGAAATGGCCATACGGAAGAATTGGTTGGGAAAGCCATAAACAATTTAAAAAGGGAGGCGGTCTTCTTGATAAGCAAGGTCTGGTACAGCCATCTTTCGGCGGATTCGGTAATTAAGGCTGCCAATTCGAGCCTTTCCAGATTGGGTACATCTTATATTGACCTTTACCTTATTCATTGGCCGAGCCAAAACGTACCGCTTAAAGAAACATTAGGGGCCATGGAACAGCTCATAGATATGGGCAAAGTTAGGTATATAGGCGTGAGCAACTTTGACGTTGAGTTACTGAGAGATGCCATGACATCGCTTTCGAGACACGAAATAGTAGCTAATGAAGTCAAATATAATATCTTAGAAAGAGATGTGGAAAGGGAGCTTCTTTCCTTCTGCAGGAAGGAGTCAATTTCAACGGTGGCGTACACTCCATTGGCAAAGGGATCGCTGGCCGAAAATGAAAAGTTGAAGGAAATAGGGATGCGATACGGCAAGAGCGCAGCGCAGGTGGCTTTAAACTGGTTGATATCTCATAAAGGGGTAATGGCCATACCGAAAGCTGTAAATCAGATTCACATTAAGGAAAACGCGGGGGCAATGGGATGGCGGCTGTCCGAGGGTGATATTATGTCTATAGATAAGCTCTTCCCGCTACCCTATTCTGGACCTGGAGAGGATTAGGGCCGTGTACGGTCCAGAACTGGCAAGATGTCGTCTTTGCTCTCTTTTTAAAGAGGCGCAGAAGGCCGTACCGGGTACAGGTAATGAACTGGCTGAAATCATGCTTATTGGTGAAGCACCGGGCCGGGAAGAGGACAGGGTGGGTATACCATTTGTGGGTAGAAGCGGGAAAGTGCTTGATAGGGCCCTGCTTGCTGCAGGGTTGAACCGAGAAACGGTGTACATAACCAATATAATAAAGCACAGGCCTCCTAATAACAGGAGGCCATACAATAAGGAGATAAGGGCCTGCTCTCGATATATCGATCGGGAGATCTCATCCATAGGCCCAAAATATATCCTAACTCTTGGGAGCACTGCCCTTCAGTACTTTCTACCCGGGGTTAAAATGCGCGATGTAGCCGGACACGTCTTTAAATGGCAGAAAATCGATATCGTGCCCACCTATCATCCGGCCGCAGTTCTTAGAAATCCCAAGCTAGAGGAAAAGCTGTTGGAGGCGATGGTCCTGGTGGCATCGCTTGCGCTCCATAATCCAGTAGCGGCTAGTAAGCAGGCTGTCAGGGCGATTTAAGTCGACTCGTAGATTTCATTCTCAGTTAATCTTATAAAAGTGTAGTTGCTGGTTAAGGGCGTGAGCAGTATAATAAGGAACGTCGAAAACCCACTATTGGGTAGAAAGGAGGTTACGATCATCTTCAAGGACGCCAGTGGAAAACTAACAAAAAACGAAGGTATAGAGCAAGTCGTTAAAGAGCTTAAAGTTAAACCTGAAAGCGTTATACCCATGTCGTTAAAGGGCAAATATGGAACCAGGGATATCGTTGGCACATTCTACGTTTACAAGGATATAAATTTGGCCAAGAAACAGCTTCCGGAGTACATTTTCAGCAGAATGCTCCCAAAGGAAGATAGAAAGAAACTCTTGGATGAAAGGAAGAAGAAGGCCGTTCCAGCAGCTAAAAAGCCAGCGAAGTGATTGTAAATGGTAAAAACAACACAAGTATGGAAATATTATAAGGTTGAAGGAGCATCCGTGCAAAGGCTGAAGAAATTTTGTCCACGATGCGGGAGGGGCGTTTTTTTGGCCGTTCATTCTAACCGATTATATTGTGGTAAGTGCGGTTATACCGAATACGTAACCAAGCAGTGAATTCTTACCGTGTAAACTAACCCTAAAAAAGGCACCACGATCGTGGCCCATCACAGTGACTTAACCTGCTCAACGAACTCCAGTGCCCTATCAGTTATATATGGAATATCCAACGGATGGATTTGTATTCTATAGATTAGCCGATGAAGTGAGAAGAAACCTCCTTCTGGAAATAGCTAAGGTTGTTTGGATTTATAACGGTCCTGAAGGGCAGGATGAACTTGGGATTTACAGCGCCCTTTAAAATCTCCTTGTCTCCGTACTCTAGATAGAGGTTCGAAAAGATCTCAAGGAATTCGGAAGTTCTCTTCCTATCCTTTGCAAGCGCTAGCGAAAAGTAAACGAATTCGGCTACATCCCAACATTTGTCCGACATCGGAGCATCATCCTTGAATTGTTCCAAATCTATCAGATAGATCTCCCTGTCCTTTTTTATCATATTTTCGGGTTTTGTATCCCCTATTGACATGCTGGCGTTATGACACGTGGCAAATATTCGGGCAATGTCTCCTATTACCTCCCCTCCTTCGCCGCTGGCCATATATCTCATTATCGTATCTGTGAGTAGTTCTCCATCGATCGATTCCCTGACCAGTATCTTGCTCCTTACAGATACGGCAAGTATATTTGGGGTCATGATGCCGATATCCTTCAACCTCAGACTTCCTACATATTCATTAGATAGGCGTGAAATGGGTGAAATGGAAAAGGCCTTGACTGACCTGTTTAGGGCTCCTAATATATACCACTTTATCTGTAAAGTATCCCCAAAGTCCTTTACTATGAACTTTTTCTGCCCTCTATCTAATATATAAAGTGTAGCTGTTGAATAGAACCTTCCCAATTGCTTTTTGGTGACCTCCCGATCGTTAAAGCCCTCGTGGTTTGCTAATGCCGAAAGCCAATCATCGCGGTTTATGAGGTAACCCACCTTTAGCGTCAGGAGCGAATATGGATTTTCCAAGTACTCTGGTAGGACACCCATATCGCTTGCCCTCCTGATCTTGGATACCGTTTCCCTGATGATTATATCCAGGCCGACGCTGCCGCTAAGGCCATGAGTAATGTATTGCCTTATCGCCCTTTCGATAAACTTGATATTCTTTTTAAATTGTGAACTCCTAAGCATATGAAGCACATCCTGCTGAACTGTGAATCCATTTTCCATTGCTATGCCAAGATGGTCTGCTTCGAGGGCCTTTGCGGCATCTCTGAATCCTTCGCTTGCCCTTCTGACGTTTAATTGATAGTTTTCGTGGCTATAGGTTTTCACGTAACTGTAAAGTACAGGCCTATATATTGTAGCCCTTTTCTTTAACTTTGAAAAAAGGAAGAATTCGTATGGCATATTCATATAGAGAATAAGTCTTTCATAATGTTCGTATAGATCCCTTAGCTCCTCGAGCATCACCCTCTTTCTGTAGGTACCCGATATATCTTCGAGTATTCTTTTCCCCTTGAGCGGAATGTACGGGTTCAACAGTCTTCCAACGACGAACTCTCCAAGCTTTGCCCACTTTGCGTCCATCACAAGTTGTTCCTCGTCTACAGCTAGGATTGAAAGCATACGATCGTCGCCGATGGATGTGTATATGTACTTGACATCTTTAAACTCAGGTATAACCACTAGAATGTCGTAGTCACTATCCGCCTTGGCATATCCAGCCACCCTGCTACCATATAGCGCCACAGCACTGGGCTGGAACCTTGTTTGAACATAATCCATAACCTCTCCCTTCACTATTTCCAGTGGCCCCAGTGGCCCGCTACTAGGCCGGTCCTGATTATCGCTCATTTTTTCTTCACATTACCTATCAGTTTAAGGACATCCTCTGGAATCTTGTATTCCATTAATGCCCTAACGGGCAAATCAGTGTTGTTATCCTCGGGTACAATTCGCTTAACGGGTAATGACTTAGATATCCATAGGTTCAGCGTTTTTTTATTAAGGGCATCATCGGAAAGCCCGTTTTGGAATTTCTTGTCTATAGATTTTATTATAGATCGGTGTCTTCCAAATATCTTGCTGGGGTCAAATAGTGCTTCCTCATCCGTATAGAGAGATTCGTGAATCGTATATGATGTCTCGGCTGTCTGTACGCGAAAGTCGTTTATTCGCTGAGAGAAGTCCACGTAATGTGAGAATTCGTGGGCCATTGCAGCCAGAAGCGTATCCTTAGAAGCGTACAGCAGCAATGGTCCAGTTATCTCGATTGTAATGTTCAACTTTCCATCATCGGCTATTATGGGCACTAATCTTGAATACAAAATCGCTTGTTGCATCTGAGCACTATCATCCATAATGAGCACATATGGAGAGGCAAACCAATAAGGGTACTTGGCTCCGCTTGCGGACTGTATCTTATCAACAATAGCTGAGGCAACCTGAGCTCGAGTTACCAGTTTATCCACCAAGTTCTTACTGAGCATGCCCTTCTTGAGGGCCTCATAGATGGGAAGGAGGTTCATCGAAATTTGACCACTCTGGCTCAAGGCTAATATAAATGGGTCACCAATCCTCATATAAAAATCCTTTCAGTCTTTGAGCTTTGAAAACTGCACAATGCCTCAGGTAATCCAGAGTAACAGGACTAACCGTTGTTAGCCACTTCATGGAACTGTCTATCTACTTTGCACACATGAGATATACAAGCTAATTGATGCTGTGGATACATTTGCTTATGGCTATCTCAATCGACTTTCTTACTACCAGCCTATTTTTACAGGTTTAGGGTTTACGCTCTTAAATGTTGGATATGCGGTCTCAATTATTGAACGCATGCGATACTCTTCTAGTGACTTCTAAATACGATAGAATAATCGTATGTCATCTCCCTCTAAGGATCATGCCCCGTACGGAGCGTTCTTATTTGGATATATCCTTGGAGCCGCTTAAACCGCTGCCCTGCTTAACTGCTCTGCACTAATACATTAGAGTAGTTTCTCTAGGCCCAAAGGATATAAATGCATATATATCGTGCAATAAACCGCTCCTATGTGAACTTTTAGCTTGGCGACAGTAAAATCGGGTTATCATATCATAAAGATTAGCTAGTGAGTTGCGATGAAACCTTTAAAAGTATTATTTTATATTGCAGCGACCCTGCTAATCGTACTGGTCGGGCTATCACTTATGAATGTAGCTGGCCTAGCCTATCCAGTTGAGGGTGTTAGCATGCAGCCAATAATGTATACGGGATACCTAGCCTTTGTGCATCCGGTAAACATATCACAGCTAAGGATTAATCAGACGGTGGTTTACTATAATCCATTTTTTAAAGAGCTGGTTATCCATAGGGTTTACACTATATTCTCAAACGGGATATATGTCAAGGGCGCAAATGCGATTACTAACCCTAACCCAGATTTGAACTATACAAGCCACACCCCCTTGCTGGTAACCCAAGGCATGATTAAGGGTGAAGTATACTTTGCGGTACCATATATTGGCTATATGCTTCTATGGCCAAATAATTATATAATAATCATATTCTTTATTATTGTTGCCCTGTTAGTGAGCTTTAGCAGTTCAGGGCAGAAAGACAAGCGAGCAAGAGAGATGGCAGATGGCAAAAGAAAGGATGAGGAAGGGCCCGCTTCCATTGATATTACGTTAATAGTTGACCCTAAGCCCTATTAAAGGGCCTCCTCTTCAGCCAGTTTAATGCCCTTGATCATATTACTGAGCTTTGAAAAAGCTATATCCCTGGATCTGGTGCGTAATCCGCAGTCAGGGTTGACCACTATTTGAGTTGCACCCTTAAGAACCTTTATAGCATATAAGATCCTGTCCCTGATCAGTTCCGGTGGTTCGATAAAATCTGTATGAACATCTATCACCCCAAGGCCAAGCTCCTTCCCAGAGCCATATTCCCTAAACATTTCCAATGCCCTATACCCGCGTCTAATTTCACTGGACACCCCTAATTCTGTCGAATCTCTGTTTGCAAATTCTAAAGCGAAGTGAGAAGCGTGTATGGATTGCAATCTCGGCATCAGCGATGTATATTCATCGCCACTATAGCAGATGTGAACGGTAACCTTGGAATTTATACCCCTTACGGCGGCATTAAAGCCTTCCACAAAAAGGTCCATTTCATCAGGATGAGCAGTGGCCGCTGGTTCATCTACTTGGAGCACCGGAGCTCCCATGGCTTCGAGATCGGCGAGTACAGAATTGACCACCTTCGAAAGTGCGAGCAGGAACAGGCTCCTGTCCCGATAATGCTCATCATACGACCAGTCCATAAATGTATATGGGCCTGTAACCGGGATCTTTGGTGTCCTTTTAGTGTTCGCCTTTACAAATGCGAATTCGTCTTTATGGTAGTTCCTCAGGTACTTCACTTCATCAACACATCTAGCCTTCCGATAATACTTATTATCCCAGGACCTGATCCTGTCTGCAAATATGAATCCACCAATCTCCCTTATTGGTTGTTCATACATTTCTATCCTCTTGGCTTCACCATCATATACATAATCAAGGCCGATATCCTCTAGACGCCTCAAGTTGATGTAGGATGCGTCATCCTTGGCCTTCTCCTTCTCCTCAATGTTCTCGCTTTTTAGAGAAGCGAGCAGCCAAGCAGGTTTCTTAAGGCTGCCGATCTCCTGTGATTTAATCATTGTTGATCCTCCTCATAGCTTTTCTAAGCAGGTCAAGTTTTTTAATTGCGAACTTGTAGGGGATATATTCTAGATCGACATTGTTTGTGACGTATGCTCGAGGTGGATTGATGGAATCGAGGATGGCTTTAACACGCTCCGGGATGTTTTCCTCCAGTACAGTGCTGTACCCATTAACTAGTCCTAGCGCTAGTTCCTTATTATCCATCCTCCTAAGCGGCTGGCTTCCATTTATCATGTCAAACCCTAGCCCATCAACTGGCAGTTCATTGAGCAATTCGACATCTTTTACTGGTTTAAAATATATGTGCAGGATCACCTTTTTGATAAATGCCCTTTTTATACTGGATATAGCTTCAGCTACGCGGTCGAAATGCTTCTTTAGGTCGATAAAACCATATGCGGGGCACTTTAGGACAAGTGTTTCAAACCCTGCCCTATTTAGGCCTCTGGCCTGCTTCGAAAGTAATTCACCTATAGCTGCTATGACTAGGGAAACATCACCATAGTGTTCATCCTTGCTAAGGATGGCAAATGTCAGTGGGTCTGGCAGAGAAGCCATTCTCTTATCTTCGGGTTTATAGAGGCCAAGATGAAGGCTTCGGGCTAAAACATCCTCCTTGGCGTCTATATTGCCTTCCAACAGTGGTACCCGGTAAAAGGTATTAGTCTCGAAAAACCTATTAATACCGTCTGGTTTGATCCCGTTGGAGTTCACGGTTATTGGTCTGAACATATCATCCCAACTAAGCAATGGGTCCTGAATATAAGTTAATTCGGCCTCCCTTTGTGAATCAAAGAGGACCTTGCTTTCCTCTTCAAAATCTGGGGGGGCATATATTCTCTTTCTGGTTATTTCTATGAGCTTTTCAGATCTCGGATATATTCCAAATATGTAACTCCCTACCATATCAATCATCCCAAGATTATCCCTAAAAAACTTTAGCCGATAGCATCTCATTTATAGTCAAGTAATCAGAAGTTGGGTAATCATTAAATACCCCTATCATTAACCCTTGTTAACGCAATGGCCGAAGACGAGAATCAGTAAATTCTGAAGCTCTATCGCGCTTTTGCTAAAAAAGATGAAAATAATTGAATGAAGATGTAAATGGGTTTGAAGAACTCGGGTTAAATGAAGATTTGATGCGTAGACTTGATGAAATGAAGTTTAAGGAACCATTCCCTATTCAGGAAATGGCAATAGGGCACATCCTCAATGGAGAGGATATAATTGGGCAGGCAAAGACGGGATCTGGAAAGACGGCCGCATTTGGGCTACCTCTCCTGAAGTTAATCAATACAGGATCAGATAATATTCAGGGACTGATCCTTGCACCCACAAGGGAATTGGCAGTCCAAATAACCAACGACCTACGCAGTATGGGCAAGTATGTAGGAGTGAAGGTTGTAACCCTCTATGGAGGACAGTCTATTAACAGACAGCTTGAAGAACTCGACGAAGGCCCCCAAATAATCGTAGGCACCCCAGGCAGGATAATCGATTTATTAGATCACCATCATCTGGACTTTGATCAAGTCAGACATGTAGTTATAGATGAGGCAGACAGAATGCTTGATATGGGGTTCATTGAAGATGTTGAATATATACTTAAGAGGATACCAGCCGATAGGCAGATCAATCTATTCTCTGCGACTATGCCACAGGAAGTAACGGATTTAGCTTCAAAATATATGAAGAATCCCAAACATATATTCATAAGCGCTGATGAGCCATCTGTTGATGAGCTAGATCAGTATTATGTTGCAGTGGAGCGCGATACAAAACTTGAAAGGTTGTTGCAGGTGCTCGAAGATGAAACACCATCAAGCTGTATAATATTTTGTAGGACAAAGCAGGGAGCTAGATGGCTGACCAGAAGCCTCGAAAAGAACAAATATAACGTCGTACCACTTCACGGAGACCTTTCTCAGTATCAAAGAGATAAGTCTATGCAGGCGTTTAGGAATGGGCGCGCTCAAATACTGGTAGCTACTGATGTTGCAGCAAGAGGCATCAATGTCCCTAATATTGAGCTTATCTTAAATTATGATTTCCCATCAGAGTCTTTGATGTATTTTCATAGGGTAGGAAGAACCGCTAGAGCCGGTAAAAACGGTAAATCTATTTCCTTCGTTACACCAATTGATTATCGGGTATTCGAAGATGTAAGGTCGAAGACAAAGGCAGATATAAAACCGTTAAGCCCAAATGATAAGGAAAAGATAGATCATTTTAGGGGTTATGTAGGCCAATTCGAGCTTCGGAAGCGCCGATATGGCGACAGGCATAGTTTTGGCGACAGGCATAGTTTTGGCGACAGGCATAGTTTTGGCGACAGGCATAGTTTTGGCGACAGATCCCATTCCGAGCAAACGAGAAAAATACCAAGTTGGTTAACTCAAAGAAGGAATAACAACTGAACCATATATATTCATTTTTAATACATTAGAGATTTTGGAGGAACGGTAAAATTCGGATATTTGAACGCGGGTATGTGAGTCTTTCCTCTAGCAATACCTTTGAATAACTGAGGTAGTACTAACATTAGATGCTTTAGATGTACAAGTTCAGTATCTACTAAGTGAAGAGCAAGAAAGAATCTGGAGGAACGTCCTAAAACTTGCAGGACGCTTTAAAGGAACAGTTGAGTATTGTATTGCCTAGCTAACGATAGGCGACCCACTTGAAAATCAAGGGCCAGCTGCAGTTCATTCACGGGTGGTTAAAAATTTTCTGAAGCAAGTTGACATGGCATTCAGAAACCTCTCTGAAGTTATGATCAAGTGACACATTTAAAGTATGCTTAAAGCAATACATATCCGAATATATCATTAGTGCGGAGTCCCGGGCCGTTAAACTCGTTAACCATAAGCAATTGATTCCATAAGCTTATATAATATTATAAGGGGAATATAAGGTTATGAGCACTTTCGAGAACTTGAAGGCTAAGAGAAAGGAATCCGACTACATAATGCCGTTGTGGTTACCCTTCCTCCCCATTATAATCGGCATTGTGGGTGGTGTGATAATAGCCATTTTTTACGCTGTGGCATTTTCATCCTCTGTTTCTATGATTTCCGGATTCAATTCTTCATTGATCACAAATGGAACTATCGTCACAACACCTATCACCACTACACCAATCACTACCCCTTCCATTTATTCGATCATTGGCATATTTCTGGTGCCATCTATATTACTGGGAGTTATATATTATGTGATCATCGGCTATGTAATATATAGGCTGATCAAGAGGTATAACGATCATGTGATAAGGGTTAGGGGGTTGTTTAACTCAGCCAACTTTGATGGTAGGTTGAATGGGGCGATAGGCGAAATGGAGATGCTCCAGAAAAAGGATCCGATGGAATGGGCCGTTATAATAGGCGTGCTTGGGATCATTCCATTTCTATCCATAATTTCTTCAATCCTTATAGCATATATATTTCATTCTCTCAACAAGGACTTTTACAGGCTGGAATATATAGAGAACAATGCTTACGCACAGCTAGGTTGGAAAGGGGAAAGATATAACAAAATTCCCAACAGAAGCACTATCCTTTATATCGTTTTAACCATAGTGACTTTAGGCTTATTTGGCCTATATTGGGTATATACGATCGTGCAAGACCCTAACGAGCATTTCAAAGAGGATTGGAGGATAGAGGATTCGATAACTCCTCCAGGCGTTGAATCCATCAAGCCTACTACTGGAGCGTAGTAAAATATAGCATAGTAACCCTACTTAGATTATGCAGAAAGCGCTTCCAAAGATATAAAGTGAAATTGGTATCTTGTTAAAGCATAGGCATATCTTATCTTGCCCGGAAAGGTTTATCTATTCCTAGAGGAGGGTTAAGTTTATGGGTAAGAGAAAGGTCCTCAATGAAGCTGAGCTTAAGGATATGTTGCTTCCAGAGCAAGGTGAAATGCTCGGAAGGGTGGTAAAGTTGCTAGGGAGTGATCATCTTATGGTAAACTGTACCGATGGGAAGATAAGGCTAGGAAGGATCAGAGGTAGGCTAAAGAGGAGAATTTGGATAAGGGAAGGGGATGTAGTGCTTCTAGCTCCTTGGGATTTCAAGAATGATGAAAAATGTGATATCCTGTGGAGATATACGATAGCGCAGGTGGACTGGCTCAGGGCAAATAACTATATTACCAATGCCATGTAGTTGGCCTGATCAGTCTGGTCGATTATGCGCGGGTATATAGGTTGCTAAATACGTGCTACAGTTTAGGAAGGTTTCATAGGCGATCCGGTTGAATGCCCTGATTAAGCTTAAGAGCACCTTGGACCGCAGGTCGCATGTACTTGGTCAAAAAGGATCAACTAGGATTTCCATATACACGTGTGGGATAACCCCGTATGATAGCTCCCATATAGGGCATGCAAGGACGATACTGATATTTGATGTGCTAAGAAGGCTTCTTAAGTCAGCCGGCTTTGATGTCCTTTATATACAAAACTTCACCGATGTTGATGATAAGATAATAAACCGTGCATCTGAGGAAGGTGTAGAAGCGAAGGATATAGCCGATAGGTATATAGCAGAATACTTCAGGGACTTTGATTCTCTCAACATCCTTAGGGCAGATTTGTACACCCGTGCAACGGACTATATTGATGACATACGATCTATGATCAGAGGGTTAATAGAAAGAGGGAGCGCCTATGCCAGGGATACGGGGGTATACTATGATGTATCGAGCTTTGAAGGTTACGGAAAGCTTTCAAAGGTTAGGCCCGAGGCGCTCAGGGCTGGTGCGAGGGTTGAAAGTAAGGATGATAAGGATGATCCTGCAGATTTTGCACTATGGAAGCTGTACGATAGCGGACCGCTTTATGAGTCTGAATGGGGTAAAGGAAGGCCCGGCTGGCACATTGAATGTTCAGCCATGATCCTGAAGAACATCGGGGAAACGGTAGATATACACGGCGGTGGTGAAGACCTTATATTTCCGCATCATGAGAATGAGATAGCACAGAGCGAAGCTTTTACAGGGAAACCCCTGGCAAGGATCTGGATGCATGTGGGACTGCTCAATCTAAAGAACGAGAAGATGAGCAAGAGCCTCAGGAATACAATTCCCGTAAAGAGTTTTATCGATCAGTACGGGCCAAACACTTTGAGGATGCTATTGCTTTCAAGCCAGTACAGGAATCAGCTGGAATATAGTGAAGAAACTATAGCTAAAGCAAAAAGTCGGTGGAGGATAATAGAGGAGGCCTTGTATATAACACGGAGGGAAATTGATTCGGACAATAAATTGAATAATGACTTGACAGAATCGCTGCAGCGGCACCTTGAGCGCGCCAAAATGTACTTAATGAATGACTTAAATACGCCTATTGCCCTTGGGGAATGCGTTCTGGTGGCCGAGGGTATAAATTCCCTTTATTCTAGGGGGCTAATGACAAAGGGAAGCGCTGTCCTCTTAGATGGTTTTAGCAAGCTTACCGACATATTTGGCTTTAAATTACCGGATCTTAGCGAATCTGAAATAAAATCGATAGAGGTTATGATAACAAAGCGCAATTTGCTCAGAAAGGCCGGTAACTATGAAGAAGCGGATAGGATTCGTTCTGAGCTTGCAACAAAAAAAATAGAACTGCTGGACTTTAAGGGAAGAACCTATTGGAAGAAGGTTGAATGGATGCCCTGATCGATAGGGCCAGTAACAAAAGGGATATTATAATAAAGCCAATATATAGGTTTAAACTTATATATTTCAATCAGCGTACCGGACTCATGGCCATACACCGGAGAAATGCTTCAGGGCTTGTCAAGAGCATGAAACCACATCAGGTGCTGTTATACGATATAATGACACCCTCCTTCTATTCTATGATCTGGTTCCTGCTCTTCCTTATGGGTCCAGGCGTATTCATAGGAGGGAGCATAACTATAGGCACCCTACTATTGATCCCTGCTTCCATCCCCTTCTTTCTAACGTACGCACTCCTGAGCGAAAGGATGCCCATGAGCGGGGGAGACTACTATTTCCAGAGCCGACTGCTCACGCCATTTATAGGTTTTGTAACTACTATAACCGGATGGGTTATATGGCAACTGTTCTTCATAGCCTGGTTTGGGTTTTATATTTCAGATGTGCTTTTAACACCGATGTTCTATTACTTCTATCAGCTTACCGGATTTCCCTTATGGAGTTCATTGTATCAGTTGGCATCTTCCCCTTATGGCGTTTTTATATTTTCGACAGCTCTTTTTCTCGTAGCGCTGCTCGTGCTCCTCAAGGGAGTTAGCTACTATTCCAAGGTCCAGTATTATCTGTTCGGCCTTTCGGTACTTAGCGTAATTGCTGGCCTTTTTATACTATTACATAACCCCAGCGCCCAGACGGGTGTCGTTATGTCAATAGGTCCTCCGCCAAAATTTAACCTGTTTGACAGTGTATCTACGTGGTCGATAAGTTGGGGCGCCATAGGCTACTCTATGTGGTCAGTCCTGCATAATGAGGAGATCCAATCTTCTAACAACCCACGAATGCAATTGGCAATCATGTTAGGGGGGGCAGCCTCCGTCATAGCAGTGGCTCTCTTGTTCTGGAACGCTCTTGTAAGAGAATTCGGAGCCGCGGCTCTGAAAAGCATCTCAAGCATGTGGTTGAGTGGCGCTATGAACGGGGTACTAGCACAGAAGGTGGGGGCGCCGTATTTCACCGTATTGATGGTATCTTTGAAGCCAAATCCTATTGTATTTGCCATATTCGTAATTGGAGCGGCGGTGGCCATGTACCAAGTAGTATTCGCAATATTGCTTGGATCCAGCAGGACCGTGTTATCGCAGTCGCTGGATTCCATACTGCCAATGAAGCTGGCCTACGTAAGCGATAGATCTCATTCACCCGTGTATTCGATACTATTCTCCTTTATAGTTGCGGAGATCTGGCTGGCGCTCATTGAGTTCACTCCATGGATAGGTCATTATTTTGTTTCGGTTATATTTGCAGTTCAGGTGACCTGGATAGCGACCATGGTAGCTGGCCTTGTCTTGGGAATAAAGACAAGGAGAAAGCTGCTCATCATGTCAGCGGCCGCCGGGGCGGGCCTTAACATCTTTATTGCTGCCCTTTTCATTATGTATCCAGCTCTCGGGTTCCTTTCCCTTACATCCGAGCTTGTGGTATTCCTTCTTTTTGCTATAACAGGCATATATTACCTATTAAGAGATAGTTATCTAAAAAAAAGGGACGGAATTGGGCTGGGGATAAGGTTTAAGGAGATCCCAGAGGAAGCATAACCATGACCATATTGACCCCAGGACCCACCGAGATACCGGATGATGTGTTGTTGGCCATGGAGAGGTCCAGCAATCCTGACATCGATGTGTCATTTATGGATCTCTATCAGGACCTTACCACCACGATAAAGGACCTGATTCACATGAACGGCAAGGTGTACATAATGTCTGGGGAGGGCATGCTTGGACTGGAGGCGGCCATGGCAAATACCGTCAGGAAAGGTGACAGGGTGCTGTCGGTAGCCAACGGCGTATTCGGTGATGCATTCGGGGATCTAGCTTCATCGTATGGTGCTCAGACCGTAAAGCTGCATGGAGATTATGATATGCCTATCGATCCGCATAGGGTTGATCCTGCTGGTTTTGATGTTATAACTACAGTACACGTAGATACGCCAGCTGGATTGATGAATCCCATCGAAGAGCTATCACATCGGATAAAGGGGTCTGAAGCAATTTGGGTATTGGATGCCGTGTCATCTGTAGGGGGCTACCCGATCGATTGTGAGCAACTTGGCGTGGATATATGCCTGATGGCTAGCCAAAAGGCATTTAGCGCCCCCCCTGGCCTAGCTTTAGTAGCGGTTAGCGAAAGGGCCGCCGATATGATCAAGGAAAGGAGGAAAGATGAAGCTTATGGAGGCTTCTATATGAACTTCAGTGTGTGGGATGAAAACCTGAGCAATGGTATGTTCCCATATACTCCGTCAGCCAACGATATATTTGCGCTTGCCCGATCCGTGGAATCAATAATGAAGGAGGGACCAATAAGCGTGTACAAAAGGCATACGCTGGCAAAGGAGGCCACGCTGAAGGCGTTAGTTTCGCTGGGTTTAAAGCCATATGTAAAGGATAGCAGCTTCGCGGCGACAACGGTCACGGCCTTCTATTCGCCACCAGATCAGGCGGCGTTGATTAATTATATGTGGTCCAAATTCGGCACTCTACTGGCCGGAAGCTGGGGTGCTTTAGCGGGAAAGGTTATGCGTATAGGCCATATGGGTTATACAGCACAGAGGAAGTTCGTAGTAGAGGCGATTTCAGCGCTTGCCGCCGGGCTCAAGCACTATGGAACAAGCACTGACCTGCCCAGCGCTCTGGAGGATATAGACCACGTGTACGGGAAATGATAACGGTGAATGGAAGGACCACAGGTCGATGGCTACAAACCAGCCTCCGCGTGTGGGTTCCTTATTTTTTACGCTATCCCCAATATGCTAAGGTTCGGGTTTCCCTTCTCCTTCAGCAGGACGCCACGGGCATCGAAAATCAGGGGATCGGACCCGCTAAGCTTCAGGATCTGAGCTACGGTAAGGTCCCTGTAGACAGAGTGATCGGTTGCTATGATGATCCCATCCGCCCCCTTCAATGATTCACCTAAATCAGCGATAAGGTTCACCGGGCGCGTAGGTTTCCTAACGTAGGGGTCATGGACCCTTACGCTTATCCCGAGCTTTTCCAGCCTATCTACAATGCTGTATGTGGGAGAAGCCCTGTCGTCATCTATGTCGCCCCTAAAGGCTAGACCAAGTATAGTGATATGTTTCACATTCCTTCTTCTTTTTATAAATAGCATGAGAAGCTTGTTAACTACGTGCCTCGGCATTAATTCGTTGAGCTCCCTAGCTTCTTCAATGATCTCTGCGGGTTGCTCATGACACTTTGCGGCGCGCATTATAAAATATGGATATACCGGGATGCAGTTCCCCCCTACCCCAGCTCCTGGTCTGTGAAGGTGTGAAAATGGCTGTGAGTTGGCTGTATCCATTGCTTCCCAGAAGTCGATTCCGGCCTTTTCGCATATTAGTGCAAGTTCGTTTGCCAGTGCAATATTTACATCCCTATATACTCCTTCCATCAGTTTTTCCATTTCTGCAGTTTCGAGGGATGACATCTTCAGCACACCCTTGTTAACTATCCTTTCATAGAATTTTACTGCGGCTACAAGGCTTTTTGGTCCAGCGCCCGATACGACCTTGGGATAATTTTCTTCGAGATCCTGTAAACCCCTTCCTTCGAACAGCCTTTCAGGGCTGTAGGAAAGCCAGAAGTCTTCTTCGGCCTTAAGCCCTGATGCGGCTTCCAGCAGAGGCATAATGACCTTCCGAGTTGTACCTAACGGAACGCTAGATTCAATGGATACAAGGTCCTCCTTTTGCAGGCCACCGCCTATCGCCTGTGCCGCTGATTCTAGGCTTTTGTATGAAGGCTCATTATGGGTTAAATAAACTGGTACGGTAACGACCTTGTACTTTGATTCCTTTGAAGCGCTGTTTCCGTCGACCGTGGCTTTGAACCTTTTTTCATTAACTGCCTTATTCAGAACTGAGTCGATGTTGGGTTCGTTGGGAAAGATGGGCTCACCGCGCGACAGTCCTTCCACCTTATCTGGGTCTACGTCCACCCCGATAACTGTATACCCGTTCCTAAGCAAGGAAGCCGAAATAATGGACCCGATCCGGCCCATGCCGTAAACCGCAACGGTGTCAACCCTTTCCATGCCAATACGCTACCGGGGCTATCGATTTAAACTTATCACGCTTTAGCCGTCTTGCTATTGTGAAGCATGCAAGGATATGGCAGCTTCATAAGTTTATAAATGCTAGAAATTCATAGCCATTATGGCTAAGGGCATAAAGGTAGGATTGCTGGGAGTGGGCAACTGTGCGTCGGCCATAGTTCAGGGAGTTCATTACTATATGAGCAAAAAGAAGAGCGGGGAAGTAAATGATGTACCAGGCGTAATGAGCAGGGATATAGGAGGATATGACGTTACCGATATCGAGTTTTCAACGGCCTTTGATATTTCGTCACACAAGGTAGGTAAGGATCTAAGTGAAGCCATTTACGCTAGGCCTAACCTTACAAGGCTACTTACAAGTGTCCCCTTGATAGGAGTTAAGGTCCAAAAAGGAGCCGTAATGGATGGAGTTGCTGACCACATGAGAAGCGTTTTCAATCCTGTGAGCGATGGTAACCCACCGCCTTCCGTGGATGATGTAGTTGAAAATCTCAAACGGACTCATACCGAGATCTTACTCAATACGTTGCCCGTTGGTAGCGAGAAGGCGACTAGGTTTTATGCAGATGCGGCCGCAAAGGCTGGCGTAGGTTTCATAAATGGTATTCCTGTATTCATAGCCAGTGATCCTACAGGGTCATGGCCGTCCATCTTTGAGAAGGCTGGGGTTCCACTTATGGGCGATGACGTAAAGGGCCAGGTTGGGGCGACCATAACTCACAGGTCTCTAGCGCGGCTGTTCCACATGAGAGGGGTAAAAATAGATGAAACGTATCAGGTCAATATAGGCGGCAACACTGACTTCTTGAACATGACTTACGAGGAAAGGTTACACAGCAAGCGTATAAGCAAGACGGAAGCGGTCACCAGCCTACTCCCTTATGGAAAGGAGATGCAGGATGAAGGGAAGATAAGGATTGGCCCAAGCGATTATGTCCCATTTCTTGAAAACAATAAGGTCTGTTATATCTACCTTAAGGGAAGAAGCTTTGCCGATTACCCCCTTACAATGAACCTAAAGCTATCTGTAGATGATAAATCGATGTTCGCAGGGGCTATGATAGACGCGATTAGGATAATGAAACTTGCCATAAATGAGGGTGTCAAGGGGGTTCTGGTGAAGCCATCAGCCTTCTTTTTCAAACACCCGCCTCTGCAGGCAAAGGATGATGAAACCGCTATGAAGTGGGTAAAGGACTGGATAGGGAACCCTAAGCAGGCTGGCGGCTGATCAATTCATAAACTTCCTGGGCAACTATATTCTGGGCATCAAAGCTCATAGCTACATCGCGGATGGCTTCGGCTCTAAAAGCGAGCCCCTTGTCCTCCATCATATGTACAAGGTCCGTAGCCACCCCTTTCGGATCTGGGGTATACTGGTCAAATAGCCTCGCAAAGCCCATCTTGGCCGATTTTTTTGCATTTTCGACTTGTTCTCCATGCAGGGGTATGGGAAAAATGGCCATTGGCTTCCCGTTCAATATAGCTTCTCCAATCGTAGTCTGGCCCCCCCTACAAACTATAAGATCTGCCTGACCCATGAAATCCCTCCTAAGGTCATCCCATCCGAGTATCATATGTTGGCCATGTCTGTGCACGGAGATCGGTACGCCCGCGTCCCCCCTGCTCACTACAAGCGAAACCCCTGTGGGTAGAAACGCCATCACCTTTATCAGTAAATCTACTAGAAAGGCCCTTGTGGGCGCAGGCCCGCTGATGGGGGCGTAAATGAGCTTGGGAGCTAGGTTAAACCTATCCCTTACATTGAGTCCCTTTTCCTTGGGCCGATGGACGAAGAAGCCAGCGTATTTGATCTTCCTTTTTAGCGCTAGTAACCCTTCAAGGCTTGCGCCTGAAATCGTGTATGGGGGCGGAAGGTCAGGCACTATCACCGAATGGGCCAAATCCCAAAAAGCGGATAGTGATTGAGCAAATGACTTCTGGATAAGCTTCTGAAACGCCGAGTCCTCCAAGGGCATTAACACCTGAGGCTGATTTATTATCAGTATGGATGGCACCCTTCTGATGGTTGAGGCGACCAGCGGCGTCAACCTTGAGTCAGATATAACAAGGTCAGGTTTCAACATTTCTATATTCTTCAGCTCTTCACGCAGCTGTACCGAAATTATATTAGGCGTCCTTGGGAATCCGCGGGTTGACTTCCTGAAGGAGATTCGTCCTTCCTCGCTCCATACGGCGTCCAGCGGCGTTGCAGAGATGGCCCTGAAGCCATTATTGATGACGAATTCTTTAGCCTCCCCCCAGGTGGAAAATATGCCCTCTAAGCCCAGCCCCTTGGCCAGCCAGACACATCTTGCGGCATGCCCTAGCCCTGAGCCATAAACTGAAAAGTAGGCGTTAACTTTCAAGACTGAATCTAACCACCGGGCCGTTCGGCGCCTTCTCTTCGAAGACGGTGGCTTGAAAGGTGAAGAGTTTGATCTTCCCACTGAGCCATAGATCCGGCTGCGCCCCGGCCTTCATGCAACCGTATGAAAGATATTCGTCGATGTCCCATTTTTCTTCAACAGGGACCTGAGGCAGCAGCAAGCCTCCTCCTCCCGCCCATTCGACTATGATACCATCTCTTCCCACCTTCACCTGGCCTCTGTAATCGAGAGTGGTCTTTACCTTGATCTCCTTAGGGAGAGTAAGTATGCTGACTTCGACTGCTGTCCTGTCCAATTTCCTAACGTCCAGAGGAGGAAAGCGAGGATCAGAAAAGGCCGCGTCAATGGCAGAATCAATCAGGTTATCCATTAGCGAGGCGGAGGGATAAGGTCTACCTATGCACCCCAGCAGTTCCTTTGATGAAGAGTTTCTCAAAGTTACAAAGACGCCCCTCTTAACAAGGTATTTTGGAGGTACGTCAGCCACGGATGGTCTTAGCTTATTTCTTCCAAATTCTTCGATGGCAGCCCTTGCTTTCATTATGAAAAAGGCACCATCTTCATCGTTCCATTCCCCCGCAGCCGTAGCAGCCATATCGACTTCCTATCATCCAGTGCGTGTTTTTAACCTTTATTTTAATCAGATATAACCTCTAAGCCTGGAAATGGTAATGAGAGCAACGCTCTTAGAATCCTTGATCCTGCCGTTGAGAACCATCTTCACCGCTTTATCCGCCGTTATCATAGAGGTCTCAATCAATTCATCTTCATCGAGCTTCTTCGCCTTGGGCTCGCCACTCACCCTTACTATGAAAAGGACTAGCTTTTCATCGTCATATCCCGGTGCAGGGATAACCTCACCGACCTTCTTGAAGCCAGTTCCTTCATAACCAGTTTCCTCCTTTAGCTCTCTCCTAGCGCACTCAAGGGGCTCTTCATCATCTTCGATTGTGCCGGCCGGAACCTCCCATAGCCATGAATTCAAAGCATACCTGAACTGTTTCTCCAATATAATCGAGCCGTCTTTTGTTACGGGGAGTATTGCCACAGCCCCCTTGTGCCTTATTATATCCATATTCACCTTTCCGCCATTGGCTCGGGCATAGGTGCTCCTATAAAGGGAGAATACCCTACTTTTGTAAACTAGGTCTTCGCCCAGCTTTTTTGGATTTTTCATATAAGCCGGTCTTTGGGTTTTTATAAAAACTTTGCGCCGACTTGAATTGGGTCCTGTTCAACCTGATATAATACAGCCCGCGAACTGTTTTTAAGGGCCTGCTTCGCCTTTGTCCTGATATGGTCAAACGCCTGAAGGAATTGCTTTTGCCAATAATCGGTGTTGATGCTGCAGCCAGCGTTATCGCTTCTTATGATGTAATTGGCGATATAGCCATAATCAAGGTCCCGGAGCAGGCTTTTGAATACAGACAGGCTGTGGGATCTGCCATAATGAACGATAATAAATCCATCAAGAGCGTATGGGCCCAGGTCAGCCCGGTGCAGGGGGAGTACAGGATAAGGGAACTAGCTAACATAGCAGGTGAGGATAGATCGGTCACCGTACACAGGGAATCTGGTTGCACCTTCAATCTTGATGTAAGGGAAGTATACTTCAGCCCAAGGTTAAGTCATGAACGCGAAAGGATAGCCTCCTTGGTCGGGGAAGGGGAGAGGGTATTCAATATGTTCGCCGGGGTAGGAGCATTCTCCATAGTTATCGCAAAAAGGGTGAACAACGTCAAGGTTTACAGCGCTGAAATAAATGAAGCTGCTTACAGATATATGCTCATGAACATCGAGCAGAACAAGCTGAAAAGCACCGTAATTCCAATCCTTGACGATGCAAGGAACGTAGCAGCCCGATTAAGACATGGGGTGGATCGAGTGTTGATGCCCCTTCCAGAAAGAGCCATGGAATACTATGAAGACGCAATAGCTTCGCTAGATGGGAGCGGATGGATTCACCTGTATCTTCATGTAAAGAGGATCAGAAGTGAAGACATAATATATTCCACTAAGGATAAGTTAAAGCCTTATGGTGGCAGCGTAGAAAGTTACCGAATAGTTAGGGAAGTCGGACCCAGCACCTTGCAGCTCGTCTTCGATATAAAATTTAATTCGATTTAAGTTTGTTAATATATTATTTGGGATTTAGGTTAAGAATGGGGCGTAAAAAGGCATTTTGTGTATTG
>JAFLXO010000013.1 GCA_029786595.1 Nitrososphaerota archaeon
AGGATCCCCGCATTCGTCCTGTTGATGATAAAATGCTTCTTCTCCCCCCTCAGGGCCAGGACCACCTTAGTGACTGAAACGCCCTGCTGAGAGAAGGTCCTCGTGTACACGTCCTCAACCACGTATTTCACCGGCTTCGGCGGCAGGTCCTGAGCCTTAAGGTATTCAGAAGGGCCGTAGACGTCTTCAACGTTGACCATGATGGATTATGCGCTATCGGTTTAAAGGGCCGGTCTTTATTCTGGCTGGCCTTCTGGCTGGCCTTCTGGCTGGCCTTCTGGCTGGCCTTCAAACCTTTCCTGTGTTGTAGCCAAGCGCCGCCCAAGAACCTCACAGTCCCTCTCAAATTTCTTGTACCTTTTGTCATGTTCCCCCGGGTCGAGCCCGAGTATCTCAAAGTGTTGTATCATGGTTTTGATGTCGCAGAAAGGACCGCAGTGGTCAATCAAGCACACCCAGCCTATGTCATCCTTCTTGATGAAGTCGCGAATGTCATTCTCAAAAATGTAACCGGTCATGGTGGATCATGCGCCCGACCTATAAAAGGCTGGCCAGGAACACTGAAAACAAACAGAACAAGCCTAGAGTTATTTAGGCAGGCCCACAAGTTGGGATTTCAAGAGAGAAGAAGCCACCCGACTAAAACGGGGGGATACGCCTGCACGAAGCACACCAACAGCGCTTGAACCACGCCTGACTCGCCGGTCCGTTATCAACCCCCCATGTCTGGTACCCTTTAAAAGGACGGGTCTTCCATGGAACAAAAAACGGACGGGGCAGGACGCAAAAAGGGCGGCATGAAGGAAAAAGAAGAGAGAAGCAAGCGTGGGGAAAAGGGTTTGGGCGGAGCCCAGAAAAAAGAAGAGAGAACTGACGATCCTCTCCGGTGCATTTCCAAGACCGGGCGCCGCTCAAACGGCCCTTTTTGATGAAGTGATAGAAACGAAAACCCGGGCGCCGCCCGATGACGAGGTATGACGAGCCATGACGACCCCCTTTTTTGACCTCGTCATCGATCACTTCATGCGCGTTTTGATGACGAGGTATCGTGGTTGTCGGAACCTTTGACATAGAAGAAAAAAGAGGAAATACAGGAATTGTAAAAAGCAGTGATAAAAGATATAGGAATTGGAAGGGGAAAAGGGGCCCATAGAGAAGGTTCCGATAACCTCGTCATACTCGTCATCCGCGCGCATGAAACGAGCATGACGAGGTCAGAAATAGGGGTCGTCATACCTCGTCATACCTCGTCATACCTCGTCATCAATCCATCTTCGTGCCGCTGACCGCCCTTTTATACCCTGCAGGCATGCGTTAGCATGGGAAGTAGTGTAAGACCAATCGATGAACGGCCCTGCGGTCCTGTCTGCTCCAGCCATGCCCATGCAGGGGGAAATGTGGCGCCCGGTTCTTTACTTCCCAAAGCCGGGTGCCACACCTCAAAAGGCAGGAGGCATCGGGGATGAGCGCCGGAGAGGCAGACGCGGGAACCGGCGCCCGCGCAGCTGGAAGGCTCACGGCCGAAAAAGCGGCCGCGTGGCGCCGGGCGCTTACACGTGAAGAGCAGCTCAGGGCCATCGCGATCCACATCGCCGTGAACGGCCCCCGGAGATATATACACAGCGCGCCGGGGGGCGATACGGTGCCCGAGCGGCGTCTTCCGGACGACGATGAGCGCGGCGAGTACTGCATCGTGGCGTCCAGGACCGTGAACGGGCAGAAGGTTCCGAAGACGGTCTGGGTGACGAAGGCCACGTTCGCTTCCGAAGCGCTGAAGCTGTCGGGCGAAGGGTACACAGTCTGGTCGTCCCTGAATGACAAGGTCATGGATTCACGGGCGGGGGTCAGGGGCGTAACCGACATCTGGTTTGACTTTGATACGCCCCATGAAGGCGAAAGGGCTGCGCCGGCCACGGACGAAGAGCTGGCTGACCTCTGGGATTTCGTGGTGCTGTTTGTAGCGTACATCAGGGACAGTTACGGGGCCAACCCGGCCATAGCCCTTTCCGGGAACGGCTTCCACATCCATTACCCCGTGCCATACTACCCCGTAAGCGAGACCGAGACCGAGGCGTTGAATACAAGGCTTCAGGCGTTTGTGAAGGGGGTTTACGGAAAGTTAGGACTGAGCATGGACGAGCTCGGGGATCTGAGGCGTGTGACCACTGTGATTGGCACGCCGAATCTCAAGATACCCGGCAGGCCGCTCACGACCAGATGGGTCTTTCCCAGGGAGGTGGCTGAGTCCCCGGCAGACGAGGCAATACAATATGTACACATGCTTCGGCTTAACAACGAACATCTTGTTGAAAGGATGATGTCCTTCGAGGCCGAAGAGAAGAAAGAGAAAAAGCCTGTATACGACGCCTCCGCGCCGGGCCTTCCGATCACGAAGGTAATCGACGTTGCCGCGCCGGGCTGGCGCTCCCATGGCCACGGCCATTTCAAGGGCCCTTCCCCCTGGCACAACAGCAAGACCGGGAACGACACCGACGTGGACACGGGGAAGAACGCGTGGTACTGCTTTAACCACCAGTCCGGCGGCGGCCCGTTTGAAGCGATAGCCGTCAAGGAAGGGGTCATTGCGTGCAA
Source organism: Nitrososphaerota archaeon (assembly GCA_029786595.1). Lineage (GTDB taxonomy): Archaea > Thermoproteota > Nitrososphaeria > Conexivisphaerales > UBA164 > JAJZYL01. The sequence goes on from JAFLXO010000013.1 coordinate 2,593, forward strand.
CGAAGCGAGGAAGGGCTGCCTGAAGGGAAAGTTCAAGGAAGTGCTGAAGATAGCGAAGGAAACGTATGGATACGAGCCGCCGGCCGGGCGGCAGGCCGGTGCTGATGAAAGCAGCAGCGCAACCCTCAACGACCTCATAGGCTTCGTGTCGTCCCGGTGCCAGATCTACTGCGACCAGTACGACACGCCGTTTGCCTTCCTGAACGGCAGGGCCGTGCCGCTCAGGTCGAAGAGGTTTGCCGCGTTCGTGACCCACGGCTTCGTCGAAGAAACCAGGAGGTCCGTGGGCGCGGCTACGCTGGACACGCTGATCCGCTACCTTTCCGGCTCGGCCTTTGAGCGCCAGCCCGTTACACTCGAGCCGCGGGTCGTGAACAGGGACGGCGAAATCTGGGTCGACCTGGCCAACGACAAAGGTGAGGCCATAAGGATTACGAAGGACGGGTGGTCCGTAGCCAAAGTCGAAGCGCCCATGTTCATCAGGTACAAGCAGACGCTTCCGATGGATGTGGACGAATCCGGTACGGCCGACGACCTCAAGGCCTTCGTACGGTACTGGAACCTGAGCGACCCCGACGACGAAGTGCTCGTTGCCGGCGCCATGGGCTCGGCCTTCTTCGATGCGTCGCACGTCATCCTGTTCTTTTTGGGCCCCCAGAGCGCTACAAAGTCGACCGCGTCGAAGGCCGTGAGGAACGTGATAGACCCAGCCCCAGTAAAAACAGCTTCACTGACGAGGGACGAAAACGAATTCAACCAGAAGATGGCGCACAACTACGTCCCCGTGTTCGACAACGTCACCGAGCTGACCGACCACCAGATCGACATGCTCTGCCGCGCTGCGACCGGCGAAGGGAACTCGAAGCGCGAATTATACACGGACCAGGAGGACGTGCTGATGCAGTACAGGCGGTTCGTGATAATGAACGGGATCAACCTGCCGTCCTACCGAGGCGACCTCATGGAAAGGCTGCTGCCCATAGCGCTCAAGAGGCCGACGGCCCGGGAGCGCAAGGAGGATTCCGAGGTCTCCACATGGCTGGCCTCCATGACCCCGAAGGCAAGGGCTGCTATATTCAGCGCCCTTGCCCGGGCCATGAAGAAGTTGGACGAGGTCCGCGCCGAGCTGAAGGGGAAGAGGGGCGGGCTGCCCAGGATGGCCGATTTTGCGGTGGTCGGCGAAGCGTTCTGCCGTGCGCTCGGGTATGAGGACTTCAAGTTTTACGACCGGTATATGTCGAACATTGAAACGTCCAGCGCCTCGGCCATCGAGAACGATGACATAGCCAGGCTGGTCGTGGCCTACATCGACGGCGAAGAGACAAAGGCCAAATTGTTGGAGCCCAAACCCGGAAGCAACTCGAAGCTGGTCATAACGCCCGGCGAAGGATATGCGTGGTCCGGCTCGCCCAGGGACCTGTACGATGGCGTAAAGGCCGCAAATGAAGAAATAAAGACGCTTTCAAAGAAGGAAGAGGACGGCCTGACGCTGCAGAGGTTCGTTTCCCTTTTCGGCAACATCGAAGCCAACCTCACCGACAACGGGTACAAGGTCGTCAGGTCCAGAACCGCTTCAAAGCGCGTGATAACGATCATAAAATCCGTACCCGAGAGGGGCGATAAGCCCGATAGGCAGTCCAGGGGTGATGGGCAAGGCGACGGGCAGTCCAGGGGTGATGGGCAAACTGATGAGCGTACGCAACTGGAAACGGTGTTGGCCGTATTCAAGATGATGTGCGGCCCGGAGAACGGGGAAGTCGAGGAGCAGTCAGTCCTGAATGAACTGGCAAAATTAGGGCTGGAGCCCCACCAAGCGACCAAGCTGGTCATGTCGTTGATAAGGAATGGGCAGGTATACGAAAGGAGCCCGGGCAGGTTCAGCCTGACCATATCATGAAGAGACAGATGGAATATGAAACAAGTGATAGTTAAACTTAAGACATCGGCGTGGGTGAAAAACGGCATCGGAAACGTAAACGGTGAGAGGTGGAGTACCAGCATATGAATAATGGAATTAGGGATGTTGCGGGTGAGCTTATGGCGTTACGTGGTTTTTCGGCGTTAAATGAGCCTCAAAAGCTGGCTCTGGACAAGATGGCTGACGGCGCGGGAAGCCTTGTAATTTCTGCCAATACGGCTTCGGGAAAGACCTTCATTGCCGAGGTAGCGGCCGTAAACACAATCGAAAAAGGAATGAAAGCAGTATACCTCGTCCCCCTGAGAGCCCTAGCCACCGAAAAGTTCGACTACTTCAAGCTGCTCAAGGCCGTTGTTGAGAACATCCGCGTAGAATTGAGAACCGGCGACTACGATTCCGATGAGGAGGGTCTGGATGATGCAGACCTCATAGTGGCCACCTACCAGAAGTTCGACTCCATAGTAAGGCATTCACCGGATTGGCTTAACCGCGTCGGGCTCGTCATAGCCGATGAAGGACACGAAATCACCGACGTAGATAGCGGCTCAACGATTGAAATACTCCTCACGCGCCTGAAGGGTATGGGGGTCAATGTCCTGATCCTTAGCGCCGTCATGCCAAACGTTCGTGATGTGTCTTCATGGTTGGGAACCGAATTCGTAGAAAGCAGGTGGAGGCCTGTCCCCCTTAGCGTAGGGGTTTACTGCGAAGGCAGGGTAGAGGTGGTTCACAGATGTGGGCGAGAACCTTCTGCGCGGCTGTCCAAATCGTGTAAGAAGTATGGGTGCTTTCGCCACACGCTGGGGCACATCGAATACGCCGACCGGACCGTCCATGACGTGACTGGGGAAACCGGCGAGCCCATCCTCGATCTGGCCCTGGACACCGTGAGGGGTAAGGGGCAGGCACTCGTATTCGCCAGGGGCAGGAAGGAATCGGTTTCGCTTGCGGAAAAGCTCCGCCCGCATCTTCCCGGGCTCCTGGGCGGCGAAGAAAGGAGGTCGCTGGAGGACTTGGCCGAAAGGGTGAAGGGCATTGGGGAGGATCACGAGACGGCTTCGCGCCTCGCCGCCTGCATAGCGAAGGGGGCGGCCTTCCACAACGCGGGGTTGAACAGCGGCCTGAGGAGGGCGGTGGAGGACGGCTTCAGGGCCCGACTGATCAAGGTTATATGCGCCACTCCCACCCTGGCGGCGGGGGTCAACACGCCGTCCAGGAGGGTGATCGTTCAGTCGATCATGAGGTATACGCCTGCTGGGATGGTGCAAATCCCGCGCTATGAAGCAGAAAACATGTTTGGAAGGGCCGGGAGGCCGGGATACGACGCGTATGGTGAAGCGATACTTATTCCAACGAAATGGGTCAGCAGGGAGGAGATCCTAGAATATCTTAGTCGGCCGGTCGAGGATATTACTTCAAAATTACTGATAAGGCCGTCCTTCTATTCGCATGTCCTTTCGGAAATATGCCTGTCAAATGGACCGCTTACAGAAGAAGCGCTGATGAACCTGTTCTCAAGGACCTTCTATGCGGTCCAGCAGGGTGGGGAAAACGTACAGAAGCTCTTGAAGGAGTCGCTAGCTTTCCTGGGCATGTATGGACTCATAAGACGAAATGATAGAATGCAATTTGAGCCTACGCGCCTGGGAAGTCGTATTTCGATGCTCTACATCTCGCCTTTATCATATCCCTTGGTAAGGAACGCCCTTCGCCATGGGCAGCCAAACCCACTGGGGTATTTGGAGCTGATTACGTCCATGACCGAATGGAGGACAGCCCTGCCCATCAAGGGTCTGTCAGAATGGCGCGGCGACCAGGGTCTAATGATTGACGATGTGGATGATCTCGGCGGCAGGCTGGATATAGGAACGTACAGCCCGGAGTCAGCTTCCCTCTTAATGGACTGGATCGAGGAGAAAAAGGAGCCGTACAAACAATACGACATTGGCGAAGGCGACCTTCATGCTATGACGGAAACCTCCAGATGGCTACTTTTTGCCTTGAGAGAAATGGCCCGGATGGAGAGTGCAAACCCAACGGTCATTCGGGAGATAGAAACCCTCAGGAAGCGGATGAAGAAGGGTGTCAAGGAGGAACTCCTAGACATATGCGGCGTCAGGGGGATTGGGCGGGTCAGGGGTAGGGAACTGTTCAACAGGGGGATCCGGACGGCGGCACAGTACCGCGAAGGGGTGGGTGAAGGCATCCTGCCCACGAAGGATAAGGCGACGCCGGGGAAGGAGGAGTCGGCCGACGGGACGGGTGCGACTTGAACGCTCGATTGACCTGCTGGCCGATGGGCCGAACGAAAAGAGGGATACATGCCGGTAACGTGCGTTTATACGCCAAATGCGGGCCAAAATTTTGACATGAGCGCGCCTTCTTACATGGGAGCGGGGGGACAACGGGGGACAACGATTTTGTTGTCCCGGTTACCTTCTCTCTCCTTTTACACTGTTCTTGGCATGGGGCTGTGAGTTCGTGACACGCCGCAAGTCAGTTGGATGCTTCGTGTCTCCCATCTCCCCGTTTGAGTCGGGCTTCCTCTCTCTTCCAAAGTCCAACTTTGTTGGCCTAGAAGGCTTCATGAATTCTTTCTTAACTCAATGTGGTCACCGGTTTTTCGAAAAAGGGTGGACACCCTCGACAGGGTGGACGTGTGGGCGCCGCCGTTGCTGTCCGCCCTGTTCAGGGCTTGCAAAAATATGAGCTGAGATGTATTGATTAAAACTGGCTGGCTACCAAGCCTTCCGTAATGTCCTGTGTTGTGCCATTGGCGTAGGTTACCGTAAAGACCGCTGTATATTTATCGCTGGCGAGGAACGGTGCCGTACAACTTGGAAAATGTTAGGGGGGGCAGGGGATATAGTTTTTGATATTTGAAGGGGAAGGACAAAAGGGATGAAGCTATTTGCACAGTCTAATGTTGAGCGGAGGATGAAATTGTATCATTGTTGAAGTAAGGTTGAAGTAAGGTTAAAATCGATTTATCTACTAGCAACCATATCATATATAGTTACATTTTCCTTTCAGCTTCTTTTTATGCGATAACTCTTCCAACATATTACAACAATCTCCTATTTTAGCGTAAGTGGCTCTAACCGTATCTGCCATTTTGTCGATCTCCTCTGGCCCAAATCCATTTCGAAGTAATTCTGCGTATTCCTTTAATCCATCAATGATTCCAGCGTTCTCCAGTTTTCGGTATTCACCAAACCACTCTTTCTCATCTTCCCTGATCATAAGGAGGAATATCCAACCAGCATATTTCTGCAGGCGTCCACTGCTTTCATTAAGTTCATTTAGTTTATGCCTTGAAGTCCAATCGTCTGGACTGACAACTTCCAAATCGCTCTTTGAGAGCTCGGCATATATGAAGTCGGACAGCCTGAAAACTGTGTGATCGACCCATACACTATTGTTATTTATCGAGTTCTCCACTTCCTGTAAGCACATTCCTAAGCCTGGGAAGTGCTTAGGTATATCGGCATAGAGGGTTTTATTTATGGAGAGGGTCTTGTCTTCGTAAACATTTATATTCTTTGCATAATTTAATATGCTATATTTATTGAAAGACGTAGACGGATCTTTGCTCCAATGATCTAAGTAGAAGTCCGGAGCTGCCGGTGAAACCATCAGCGCCCACACATTTTTATTCGCATATGAAGTAAGCGCTTCCTCAATTATTTTAAAATTATCCTGATGATCGTACAGATGATGCTCCCCGCGAGCTTGGCCTAAATCATAACGCGAAATAAAGAAGCCAACAAAGCCAGCTATCAAGCCGCCCAAGATGGGCCCAATGAATGAATCAAATAACGACATCTCTAAACGCACCCGTTATAAATTGAAGCCAACACATAATAAGCCTTTATGCTTGAGGGCCTTTTAAGCCACTTATGCATAACGCTATATGAACAGAAGCAGGAAGCTCACAAACCCAGGGAACAGGAAGGCCATCTCCTCCATGCTCGCCGGCCTGCTGGTGGTACTGATCGCCATAGCGTGCATTATGGCCATTTCGTTCTTCGCAGTGGGCATCTTCAGCAGCCTGTATCAGGAACAGCAGGTTACAAACCTGCTGCACTACAAGGACGCCGAGTACCTGTCCATGGCCATCAGCGGCTCCACCCTGGAGGTCACGGATGGCGGGCAGTATACGGCCAGGATAACGCAGATAATGGTGTGGAATCCGAACACCGACAGCCCGCCCACCTTTATCAACGAATCCATCACGTTGTATCCGGGCTCTAACTACAACTTTACGCTGCAGACGCCATATCGGTATGCCATATTGACCTCCTACGGCAACGAATGGTATGTCCCCTTCGATATAAACAACCCCGTCCTTGACGTGTACGCCCTTACCATCACTTCGACCGCGGGTGGATCCACCACTCCGGCGCCCGGCACCTACTATTACACCTACGGCGACAATGTCACGGTGACCGCCACCCCGGCGCAGTATTACTCATGGGGCGGCTGGAGCGGAACAGGCGCATACAGTTATTCCGGCACGAACAATCCAATCACGTTATACATGTGGTCCAATATCACCGAGGCCGCCACGTTTAACCCAATATATGCAACAGTAACATTTTCACAAACAGGAATGGGTTCCAGCGCAAGCGGAACAGTGCTAACCGTGGATGGTAACTCTTATACCTATTCACAATTGCCAATCAGCTTCACTTGGCAAGAGGGAACAACACATTCGTTCTCATGGATATCCCCTGTTTCTGGTGGCTCAGGCGCACAATATGTATGGGAAAGCACAACCGGATTATCTTCTTCACAATCGGGTTCGTTCACCGTAACCGGCAGTGGATCCATAACCGCAACATACCAGCCCCAGTACTACCTCAGCGTGGGCATAGCCAGCGGTTCGGGCTCCGTATCCGGCACCGGCTGGTACAACGCCGGCTCCAGTGCTACAGCATCAGAATCCCCGGCGACAGGATGGCACTTCATCGACTGGTCAAACGGTGCCACGGGCTCAACTTATACCTTTACCATGAACGGGCCCAACTCTATCGATGCGAACTTCGGCATTAACTCCTATGCAGTCACGTTCCAGTCAAGCCCAGCGAGCGGCGCTTCGGTCTCAACGAACTACGGTTCTGGAACCACGCCGTACAGTGTTTCGGTTAACTATGGAAGCACGATAAGTTATACTTTCGGAAGCTCTTTCAGCGGCGGCTCCGGTGTGCGGTATGTGAACCCGAATCCTTCGAGCGGCTCACAAACCATCTACGGCTCCACTACCATCACGGCTTCCTACACTACACAGCTTTACGTTAACGCATATGTGAATTCGGGTTCTGGTTCTGTATCCGGCGGGGGTTGGTATAATGAGGGTACTTTGGTGACGGTGAGGGCGTACCCATCTGCGGATTGGTATTTTTCATCGTGGACTGGCGTTTCGGGCGGCAACCCATACCAATTCAACATATATTCGCCAACTTCAATTGGAGCAAACTTTGATGAGTATGGCGATTTATATTACTCGGCGTTGGACTACGGCACTTACGCGAACGCGTATTCCACAGCCTACTTCACGGGCCCGGAAACTACAAGCATCACATGGTCTGGTGGTGCCGATGGGGGGTACGTCATGCCGGGCACGTATTCAGTTTCTTATGGTAATTCACAATACGGGTTGGGTGTTTATAGTGCGCCTTCTTCGGCAACAGTGAGCCCAGGCGGCAATACCTTCGTCACTGCTACGTACTACACGCCAACCGCGTTGAGTGCCGGCTTTACCGTTGGTGTTAATACATACACGATTCATGGATATCTCACGACATCGGATAATGGCGCTGGGCTGGGTGGGCAAACATTAACTGTAAATTTCTATAATGGCGGTGGGGGGCGGTTGGCCGGGGGATACACTACAACCGCCAGCAATGGGTATTATTCATATACCGTAAACGATCCAATCGGTAATACTGGAATATCTTACGCAAACGCGCATTTTGGTGGGAATGGTGGTTATATATCTGCTCAAAGCCCTAATACTTGATGGATAATTTAATTATTAAGATTAGGATTGTAGCTTGAGTTTGTAAAAAGAATAAATGGCGGGTTTAGGTTCTGTGGTACAGATGATTCAAAATTAAGGCTATAAGCATCGTCAATGCTCCGGCCAAAACTTACTGTGCTTCCTGTAATAATGACCAAAGTCGTATTAAACGGTGAAACTCCGGAAGAAGGCGACACATAGAATAAAACATTTTCTTTTGGAGTATAAACAGAGGTAAAATTAAGTGGAAATATTGTTATAGATGTATTCAGCACACGCCCGGCGCTATTCTCCACAGTAATTGTTATTGGGAACGTATAATTCGTGTTCGGTTGTAATACAAGTGGCTTATAATAAAGGTCATCAGCCCCAGCAGGTGCAATGCTTTGTTCCAGCGTGGGATTAGTTGTAGTAATTATGATTTGCGCTGGTACGGTTGAGTTAGCATTGCTCCCGTTCCCCCCGATTCCAATGTTAGCCAGCCCGCCAGCACTGAGTAGCATGAATATCCCCACAGCGAGGATTATGATTATTATCACCACCGCAAATGCGGCAGTGGTACGGCCAACGCCCTCCCTTTTCCTCGCTCCACTGCAGTGCATACCCTTTCATTGACCAAGGGACTTAAAAAGATGGCGGCGGGCTGCACTGTTTATTGCTCTAGCAATGATTAGTCTTAGAGAGCAATTCCTGCATAGTCATTTTGCTAGGCTACTGCAAAACGTCGTTCAGTTGTGAGTAGCCCGGCCTGAAGGACGTATATAACGCCTTCCTTTCTTATAATTGATGTCTTAGCCTCAGCAAATGTCGTGCGGTTCTTTCTGGAATGGTGACTGGTTTTCCACTGTATTGAGGCACAAAGTCCGGATATTCGTTCCATACCTTACCATCTAGCTGTCTACCTCCGGACTTAGGTGTCATGCCACCCCATTGCTTGAAAAAGAAGGCCACTCCCTGATTAACGCATTGGTCCCTTAGTTCCCGTACCCAATCCGGCTTAATGGATCGATGATGAGGCCCGCTTTCACCCCCGACGATCACCCATGCAATTCCTTTCAGGTTGACCTCACCAATCGGACCGAGCAGCGGTTCAAAGCTGATGAATTTTGTTTTGACGCGTATTGACCTCAGCACGTCGATCCTTTTTTTGTACATCGCAAGTTCGACGCTTGTTCCCATCCAGATATGATCAGGAATCCTTCCGTAGCGCTTGGCGAACCTTACCATCCTTTCGGGTCGCTTGGTTAGAATCTGAAATATATGCCAGTTTGCCTTCACCATAACATCGAAGCACCGGTCGAGGTAATCGTCCGGCATTAACTCATGAAATAAATCGCTCATGGAGTTCACAAAGATCTTGCGTGGCTCCTTCCATCGAAGTGGGAGGTCCAGTGCGGCGGGTTGCAAGGTGAAGTCAAAGGCGTTAGTATATTTTGGGTTGCCCATAAGCTTCAGCCGTTTGGATAGGCGCTCTGCATAGCAATTCTTACACCCCGGCGATACTTTAGTGCAGCCGGTAGCCGGGTTCCAGGAGGCATCAGTCCATTCTATCGCAGAATTGTCGCCCAAATCTTACACCGGGGGTTCTTGAGCCATTCGCTTAAAAGGCATCGCTACACCTTATGGGAGGATAGACTTTATATATTATTCCTTCTTATTGCCAATTCGGGTACCTGTATTGGTTCAATTTCACGATGATGCTATCGTGCTCAGTGGAATGACAGGAACCAAGTTAAAATGTGAGATACTGGGAAAATACTACCAAACTTGGTGGAGCATAACATCCGGCGGCGAAGCAAAGAAGAATAGACTACCAACTTCCATAGTCGAGCTTAATGCGGGTACGGGGGAAGACTACATCGAGGAAAGCGGGGAAACAATTCTAGGGTCATCTGGTCACGCGCTACAGTTGAAACTTGATAATGATACCACTTCGAAGCTGAAAATATTTTTGGTTGAAGACAATCCGGATTGCTATATTCACCTAAAGAGGGTGATCAGACACAGATGGAGGGATTTCAATTTCGATAAGGTTGAGGGAGAACCCGAATCTAACGATAGCGGGGTCTATCTTATCAATAAATCCCTCGATGAGGCCATTACGGAGATTGAAAGGATCAAGTTGGGGAATACGCTGTTCTTCTTTGACCCGCTTCTCTATACACCTTGGACAGAAATAGAGCGGGTGGCGGAAAGGCGGATAAAATTTTATTATAAATCAGGAACGGAATTCATCATCTTTCTCTTTACATCTGATTGGTTTATAGGAAGACCGAAGCTTGGGTTGGTCCCCTTGCCTAAGCATAATGAAGCTGCTGTATGGAACTCTGAAGAACGCGGGTCTGTATCCAAAATGGACGATCTATTCGGCACGACCGCATGGAGGGAATCAATACTTGCGAACGAATCCGATGAAAGCCGGATAGATAGGTTAGTACTGGCTTACAAGGATAGGCTGCACAAGTGGTTTCGTTATGTCGTTCCAATGCCTTTCAAGCCGAGACGCGATCAGTTGTATCATCTTTTTGTGTGTTCGAATTATGAGCTAGGAACAACGTTGACGAAGGGGTTTTATGCTAATTATACCGGTAACGTTCCCTATTCTCCTGACAACCGGGCTGCTTACTCCAGATTCAAGAACCTATATCCCGCACTTATGATAGGATATGCAGGAAGAAAGCGGCCCATTATCTGGCGAATGTTGTGGGCCATAATAAAAAGTCATGATGATGGATTAGCTGATATTCGTTGCGAAGATCTCAGGGGTATTGAAAGCGATTGGCAAAAACGTTTAGAAGCGCTCAAATGGCTCGAGGTTAATGGCTATCTTATAAGGGTAGCCCCTTTGACTGACGCATGGGATAAAATAGTTCCATTGTATCGTTTGGACCGGACTGTCGTTCAAAAAAATCTAGGCGTTTTACCTCCTAAGGCATTACTTCCCATGGAGCCTGTGCGGCCTGAAACTTGATATGTGTTTTCTGTGTTAGAAGGATCATTTAACGGCCTTCACCCGGCGTCCGGAATCCCTCCTTTTAAGTGAATTGCTGCATGGGCGGGCGCTATGACAAGCATAGAACTGAATGAACTGGGAACGAATAAGGGAGGATTCCCGAAAGGGACGGGGCTTCGCAACCCTGAAAATCAAGTAGCCCCAGTGGGCAAGGAGACCACTGGATTCGTAAGCGAATTCGTCGACAATACATGGGCGAGCTACGGCATCCGCACAGCGATCGGCGCATTCGATCGTGCCGGGCTGACACCGAAGAGGTATCAGCTCATAGAGATCGAGCCGAACGCGCAGAGGCATGACCGCATGACCATCGTGAAGGGGCTTACGTTCCGGCTGATACCGAACGAGGTTGCCCTGGAGGTGGCCAACAGTGTAGCCGCAAAGCGCGGCTTCAAGCAGGACAAAATTGAGTATGGCAAGGGCGGCCTTTCCGTCTATGCCAGCTACATCAGCGAAGACAGACCAAAGGAGGTCAAAGTAGGCGACCTGGTCGCCGTCGGGTTCCAGATGAAGAACTCGATAGACGGTTCGACCGGCTACCGCTTCAGTGGCTATACGCTGAGGTTGGCCTGCACCAACGGCATGACCGTGCCTGAAGGGAGGAACACAGTTTCACTGGCAAGGACGACTGACATTGGTCAGCTAATGAGAGATGCAGAGGCAGCAATGGAGCCGTTGCTGGCAGGTCTCAATGAACAGCTGGAGACCTACAGGCGGTGGACCCAGATAGACCTGAACATGCAGCTGGCGAACATACTTGCTGTCTCACTGCCAAAGAAGTACCTGCCGTTCATAGATTTCGCGAAGAAGACAAAGGCGGTCGTGGGCTTCCAGCATATGACGGTGTGGGATGCTTTCAATAGGATCACTGATCCACTAACACACACAAAACTCGAAGCGAGGCACAGGGACTGGTTCAGGGCCAGGCTCAACCGCGCCGTTGCAACATGGACAGAAGTACAAAACGGAACACGCAACATGGACGACGCACTGCTGATGGTTGGATCGTTTTGACCGACATCGATTTCAGCAGGGCGGAGCTCACAAAGGAGGAGTTTGACCGGATAGCACCCGGCTATCTGGACACATTCGCCGACGCTTCACAGCACCGGTGGAAGCTCTCCGAATGGGCAGATTACAAGGACAGTGAAGGCAATCACCTGTACGAGGTGCTTTACGACTATGCCGGCGAGTGGTACCAGTACGGCTTCATATCCACCGATGAGATGGACGTGAAGGCATACAACAAAACCATGGCTGAGCACAGGAAGGCCGCGATAAGGGAATTCAAAGCGATACTCGCTGAAGTGGATTAATAAGTGGGTGGCCCCCGGCCACCACATCCTCCCTATTTTTTATTTTTAATTTGATTAGCGGAGCTTCTCGGCCTTTTAAGTGAACCACCACATGGGCGGGCGCTATGAAAGAAAAAGCAAATGAACTGGGAACGAATGAGGGAGGATTCCGTCCATCCGGGGCGGCTGGGCTTCGCAACCCAGATAAGCAAGTAGCAACCACGGGCAGGAAAACCGTGGGATACTGCAACGAATGCGGCAGAAGCGTCGAACCAGGCAGTGGCAACTGGGTGAACAGAATACACGACCTTAATGATCCCAAGACGAGGAAGGAGATGTTGAAACCTTTCCCATATGGGGACTTCATCTGTGCGCAGTGCGATGCGAGATGGGACGCAGAGGAGGAAAACGACAGTTATACATGCAACAACTGCCAGAAAACAGTAATAGAACCAGCAATAATGGTCGCGTCCAGCGAAGACCACTTTCACGACCCCTTGTGGAGCTTCTGCTCCATGGAGTGTTTCGCCGAGTTCTACAGGCTCGGAGGCAGGTGAAGAAAATGTCACAGCTTGTGATGGATGACGCAAAATTTGAAGAGGCGCTCCAGCGAGTGGCCAGGATGTTTGATGGCATGGGCTTTCAGTACGCCGACTTTGAAGACGTGGAACCCGACATGAGGGTAACGCTGGAGATCACCAATGGAAAGAGGGGGCTCGCGTACAGGAGCAGGATATTCGCGCTGACCTTTGATGGGCGCGGCTATGTGATCCAGAAGGACGGCTACGAGGAGCACAGGTTCGTGACGGTCAAGAGGGCGCCAAATGCGTGGCTGGAGATGCTTCAGTATGGACCCTAAAGGGAAGGAATACGTCCTTCAAAACGCCACCTGCTTCAAGTGCGCCCACATGGCCACCTGTCTGGTGTTCAGGGACATGCAGAGCATCCAGGCGCAGTTCCCGACCACGGAAGACGGCAAGAATACGGCGCCGTTCAAGGCCGAAGAAGCGGCGAAGATCTGTGCATACTACGCGCCGCCTACTGTTTCAGAAGCGTGGACAAAGTAGGGGCCCCTCCGGCCCCACATCCTCCCATTTTTCATTTTTGTTTCATCCGGGTCTTCAAAGGTTTATTTAGGTCTCTGTCCTATACTGGCCAATTTGATTACAGATGAACGTGTTGGAACCCCTTTGGTGCCCGATTTCGGCACATGGTGGCAAAGTCCCGGGTACCAATTTCAATCCTACTATAGTTCAATTCAAACCCTACCGCTCCTAGCTTCCTTAGCTCCATGGCCTTAATATTTCAATCCTACTATAGTTCAATTCAAACACTGTTGGTGCAACACCAGTATTAACTGTCCAACCGCTATTTCAATCCTACTATAGTTCAATTCAAACGACTAACATTTTGTATCCCCTTGAGTATGTCATTTATATTTCAATCCTACTATAGTTCAATTCAAACGATTTACTAGCGGCGCTTTATAGCCCGTATAGAAATTTATTTCAATCCTACTATAGTTCAATTCAAACTTAGTTCTATTTCACGCCCGCAATGCTTACAGTGAATATTTCAATCCTACTATAGTTCAATTCAAACTTAGTTCTATTTCACGCCCGCAATGCTTACAGTGAATATTTCAATCCTACTATAGTTCAATTCAAACTAAATGGCAATAATGCAAATTTGATTAACGTAATTCATTTCAATCCTACTATAGTTCAATTCAAACCTTATGGTAAAGGGGATATGCTAAGGGGTTTCGCTAATTTCAATCCTACTATAGTTCAATTCAAACGCTAATTGCGTTAAGGGCTGTCTCAAGATTGGACTCAGATTTCAATCCTACTATAGTTCAATTCAAACAAGTGCGTGCTGTCACCGTGGCACCGACCGCGAACTGCATTTCAATCCTACTATAGTTCAATTCAAACGTTTACTTCCTTCCTTCCATCGGTATCGGTATCGGTATTTCAATCCTACTATAGTTCAATTCAAACGTTTTGTCAATTTCGTCTGCCATTTCGCTGTGAATATATTTCAATCCTACTATAGTTCAATTCAAACATAAAAGCCGGAAAGAACCTAGATAGAGCCAAATTTATTTCAATCCTACTATAGTTCAATTCAAACGATTAACCATTTAGTACCGAGCCATGCGACATGGAGATATTTCAATCCTACTATAGTTCAATTCAAACCTGCACGTCCGTGACGTGGCGCCGCTGGAGATCGAATTTCAATCCTACTATAGTTCAATTCAAACCCCACAATGAGCTACTCACTACTTGACCCTTACCTTCATTTCAATCCTACTATAGTTCAATTCAAACAGTTGTTCCGAAATTCACCGCGTGTGAACTGGATATATATTTCAATCCTACTATAGTTCAATTCAAACCTTTCAATAGCGCTGTTCATATACCAGATCGAGTTTCAATTTCAATCCTACTATAGTTCAATTCAAACTCTGACCTATCTTTCGCCCATCTGGATCGAGGTCAAATTTCAATCCTACTATAGTTCAATTCAAACTTTTATGCGACCTCCCCAGGTATAGATATACCCGAGATTTCAATCCTACTATAGTTCAATTCAAACTTTGAATGGTGCGCACCTATGCCGAAAGCATTAATGAAATTTCAATCCTACTATAGTTCAATTCAAACAACGCCAAGTCCAGCTTCATGATTTGTTTTTGACTTAAATTTCAATCCTACTATAGTTCAATTCAAACCCAGTGTTGTTGGATGTCCGGACACAAAAACGGTTTCATTTCAATCCTACTATAGTTCAATTCAAACCCTCCATCCGATTATTCCGCCTCACCCTCATCAGGAAATTTCAATCCTACTATAGTTCAATTCAAACAACTAATGAGCGATCCGAAAGCGATCCAGCAAGCCAATTTCAATCCTACTATAGTTCAATTCAAACGATCGCACGGGCCTGCCGACCTGGTGGCCCTAAAACGATTTCAATCCTACTATAGTTCAATTCAAACGGCTGTACCGATGCTGGCGGCAAAGGGAATGGGAATAAATTTCAATCCTACTATAGTTCAATTCAAACGAGGTTCCTGTATCCATGAAAGCAAAAGAAGAATGATTTCAATCCTACTATAGTTCAATTCAAACGAAGACCTCGCCGTCAATGGCTATGTCCCGTCTCTCCATTTCAATCCTACTATAGTTCAATTCAAACAATGCATTACCTCCACATGCCATCAGTTGCAGACATAATTTCAATCCTACTATAGTTCAATTCAAACTGACTTACTTTCTTGGCCTTCTTAACCTTCTTGACCTATTTCAATCCTACTATAGTTCAATTCAAACACTTTAAATTATGATAAATCCTTTTCACGCCAGTTATATTTCAATCCTACTATAGTTCAATTCAAACACCACATACAGAATATATCAGCTATACCAAACCTAGAGATTTCAATCCTACTATAGTTCAATTCAAACCGGTATCTTTGTCTTAAAGACGTCATTGAACTTCCGCATTTCAATCCTACTATAGTTCAATTCAAACACACTGTTAATAACCATACTATACAATTTATGATAGATTTCAATCCTACTATAGTTCAATTCAAACCTGGTTAATCTGCCATGCGAATGTCGAAGGGGAATCGCATTTCAATCCTACTATAGTTCAATTCAAACTCCGCCTGGCCCTTGACCTGAACGACATACCATTCTCCATTTCAATCCTACTATAGTTCAATTCAAACTCAGAACGGCCGGGTGCTGGAATACCGCGTCAAAAAAATTTCAATCCTACTATAGTTCAATTCAAACGATCAGGAACAAGCCGTTCGGGCTGGAGGACCTCCATTTCAATCCTACTATAGTTCAATTCAAACCAAGGTTTGCCTCATAGTCAAGAATCGAATATTTCAATTTCAATCCTACTATAGTTCAATTCAAACCCCACCATTTAGATCATGGACCGTCTCCCTCTCATTATCCTTATCCATGGCCTATGGTCAAGGAAGATGTTAGGTCAAGTTAAGATGGTGAGCCCTATTTATAAATGCTGACTTTATCATATTAGATAATAGACTTTACATCGCCTCTTTCTCTCCCCCAAACCCTTCTATCGATCCACTCTGGATTGGAAACAAGGAACACCACTATTGAATCCCTTTCCTTATCTATGATCCCCATGACTTTGACCTTCAGCTCCTCCAACTGGCCCATCGATAAATCACCCTCGAAAGCAGAGTTCTGTATCCAGTTAAGATATTGCTTCATTACTAGGTAGACCTTATGAAGCCTTTCAATCCCTATATCGTAGGCAATTATCACATGCAACTTACAAGTACATACATTCTTCCTTATACAAAACCCTTTCCTGTTTGTTGCCCTTTTTATGTTAGATAGTTACCACTGACTGCGAAAACCTCTATAAGCACTCTCTCCTAGCAGATGCTTAATAAGCTTGAAGGCCTCTATTCTTATGAGCCTTTGATAGGATATATGCCTTCTCAACTGTGCATGTCTTAAGGTCGTATTGAGCTTCTTATCATATTCTGTTATGAATATTTTCCTTCCGTCCTCGCTCAGATAGCAGGAATTAAGCTCCTGAAGGAAGTGCTCTTCCTTGATTATCCTGTTATTTATAAGATTGAAGATGACCCTATCTACAATTATTGGTTTGAACACCTCAGCAAGGTCCAGCGCAAGAGAAAATCTCCTCTCTCCGGGCTCATGAAGGTACGATACGGTGGGGGTGAGTTGTGTGTGGTATATCTCCGACAGGGTGGTGGCATACATAAGGGAGTTGCCGAACGAGATCATGCTGTTCAACATGTTCTCGGGCGGCTGCCTTGTCCTCTTTTGAAATTCGAACCCCTCTCGAAGGAAGGTTTCAAATGAAGAGTAGTAGATTTCCCTAGACCTTCCTTCAACGCCCATGACATCCGGTACGGTCCTGCAACTATCCAAGGCCGCTTCTTCCTTCCTGATCCTGTCAATAAACACAGCCACCTCCTTTCCGTTATCCTTATAATGGTTCAGGTTTTGAGTTATATTGTATATGGCTGTCCTCACAAACTCCTTGGCTATTACAAGCCTTTTTTCTGGTTCAAGATAGTGTTGGACCTGCTTGACTATGAGAAACCCAGATAGGAGCTTCTCCCTTGGATAGAAACTTCCCGAGTAATACCCATACCAATTATATATATGCACTGGGATGCCATGCTGACTGAGGAACACAAATAAGCGGGTATTAAGATCCGTTTCACCAAGGAGATGAATTGACTTGATATCATTTATCGGAATATCCCTCTTGCTTCCATCCACTAGATCCAACTCTACAGTGTTTTCGCTTCGCTTCATACGGCCCCCCCTTGTTATATAGTAGTCTCTCATAGGTGACCCCTCTTTAGCCCCAGCACATCTCCATATATGCGCATGACCTGCAGGGTTTCATCCAGACGGCTACGGGTGGGTTGGGTTGTGAAATCACATTTCTGATGCCGTTCAACACATCCCTTAGTTGATTCTCCCTTCCTTCCGTAAGTTGGACGGAAATATTCGTCTTCAGCAGGGGGTAATGGAGGATGCCCCTACCAGCATTTACATTATAGTTATTCTTGAGGTAATAGATATAATAAAGGAGCTGAAATATATGCGCATTCTGCATCGACTTTGACCTCTTTACTTCATGAATTAGGATAGAAGATAACCCACCCTTCTCTTTTTCTATGCTTGAGCTCACTTTATCAGAAGCTTTTGTTATCTTCTCACGTTCTAGGAAATCCATCTTTATCCTGTCTACCTGAACTTCTTTCAGCTTTCTTTTGTAGCCTTGTTCATGAAGCAAGCGCCCAAGCTGAACCAAATCGGATTCCGATTCGAACTCCATATTATGGGAAAACAACCAGAGCTTCCTTTTACATACAAAATAGTAGTTTATCTGTGTTCCAGTGAACCTAAGCCCTTCGTCTGATAATTCCTCTAATGATCCCTTATCGGGTTCACTTATTTTCAACTCATATATGTGCTCCTTAACCGCGTATTTAAAGCGTATACTCGCATCAGTGTTGCCCCTAAATTAGCTTTATTGGTGTGATACCACAATTTTTCTCCACTTCAACATCTCTTTTAAGCCTTATACGTTATACCGGTACAGGGTCGACTAGCTGAAATGGGACACAGCATCCCTTCTCTCTTTCTCGTGATACCAACACCTATAGGCGGGGGTTAATTTACAGAAGATTGGCAAAAATCATTGGAAGATATCAATGACGAGGAACTGGAAGAAATATAATCTATTCAGAAGAGATGAATACACCCTCATCCTTGCGATCATAGGCCTGATGGTCAACTCATCCGACCACCGTACCGAGTGAGGGTGGATTGGGCCGTAGAGAGGCCACCGGCTGACCCCAAGGTCATCGGCGTCTGCCCGCTCATCAGGGCGATATCATGGTACTCGTACCGCGACATCTATTCCTTCCTCAGGTCGGAAAAGTGACTGCCGAAGGATCTTTGGGGTCAAGCACCTCCCGGGCTGCAACACCATCCAGAAGCAATCCAAAGACATTTCGGATAAGTATGTGGACAGCTTCATTCGGCTGACTACGGTATTGATAACGCAGGTCTAGCGGAGAACGCCTTTGAACTACGACGGGCCGAAGCCCATTAGGTCTGGCTAGATAAAGGCGTCAAGGGGGTAAAAGATGCTTTTGAAGAGAATAGAGAATAAATAGAACGTATTACAAACAAAAAGAGGGACATAGTGAACAAAATTGGATTTTTAATAATTTGTTCTTGCCAGCTACCAGGACGATAACATGAGGTGAAAGAAATTTGGGAGGAAAATGCAAAATACAGGGATAGCAAGGATAAAGGTAATACTGAGTAGGAGCAGCAATGCACATGTTATAGGAAGATATTATGCATCCGCTCAGGAGCGCTCAAACTACCACAACATCAACAAAATTCCGCTCAATCAAGGGGTATATGTATGCAATAAATGCGGGCTTGACATGTACAGGGACCTGAATTCAGGAATATACAACGACTGGAAAGGGTATATGGGCAGTATATCCCTGGGCTCTATTGGAGCCCTAACGCCCGTGGATGATGAAACTGCTCCCATCTGGAATACCTGAAGAACATTATGACTGCGAGCCTTGTAGATGAAACGGCCAGTTTTAACCGGGCGTAGTTCATATATCAATCAGGATGGTCCATGAGGCGTTGCAGCACAAGAAGGAGTACGATAAACACTACCATCGAATGTAAGTCATCGAAGACCTATTCAATGCCATCAAGGGAAGGTTCGGGAAGGAGGTAGCTTCGAAGATATGCCATAACCAGAACGTGGAGGCCCTGTGCAGGGTCGTAGCGTGGAACATCTTGGCGATCGCGTACCATAGCAATACATGATCAGGCTAACATACAGGCAAACAAAAATTGCTGACCAAGGCCAAGAACTGATGGAGAGGCCCCGCAGTATTAGGAGATTTTAGTTAGGCTTTATATGAGCGTTGTGCCGATATATACACAGGTCATGGCGAGGAAGAATCAGAATCCTAATGGGGCACCTACAGCATCAAGCTAATTCAGGGGCAATATCCTATATTTCAATCAAACTGAAATATTATTCTAATCTCAACCCCTGAAAGACTTGAGCCAGCTTCATTTAACTGACCCTATATACCGTTCTAGTTAAGAAGATGTTAAGGTTAAGTATTCATGATAGGCCGCATTATAAATGCTGACCTCTTTCACTATAAATATACCCTCCCTAGGCCTAAGAATGGCTGATTGGCCCTTCTTTCTTTGAGTTATAGTGATTGACCAAAAGCAGTGCAATTTTAAAAAGACCTTTTATGGAAACCCTGCCATCATCATCATATATAATTTCATTTACTAATTCATGTTCAGTGCCGTTGAATACCCAGCTCTTTTTTATTAATTTGTACAGGTTATTACTAATTTCTTCCAGCTCTTCACCATATCTCTTGCCACCCCGTGCCAATTCCCTTTTTTCTGCATTTTTTAATATCAGTTCTTCAATTTTATTGCTAAGCCCTGAACTGTTAGGGCCAATCAGTACTGCAGTATCCGACGCGTTTAGCTGGATATCAGATCTCAGCCATTCCATAAATAATAACCTGATCAAGAACAACCTGTCAGGTATAAGGGCGTCGTGTTCGTCCATTATCGCCTTCTTTACTGTCAGGTAACTTATGGCAGAGGAAAAGGCTGTTTTTGATATGTTTCGATAAATGAATAACGGCCGTTCAAATTCTGCTGATTTTACCTTGTCTTGCAGCCATGCCCTGCCCCTGTCCTTTATTCTGTACCTGAATATGCTTGAGGCAAGCCAGAGCAGTTCATCTTCTTTTACAGACGATTTTATTATATTCCACGATGGTATTGATGCACCTGTAGTTAAGTAAAATTTTATCATCTTATGCCTTGCAGCTTGATCTAATTTAAGAAAAGGAATATACTCAGGGCTTGTAGTCTTCCCAGTGTTAACCAGCGTGAGCATTGCCTTTTTTATCCTGCCATTGGTTATTACATTAGCCCCGTCACCATACTGCTTAAGTTCCACTGCTATTTTCTGCGCCAGGGTAATGGCTTCCGGATATCGTCCCAGGCATATATTTTGATATAGAAAATAGAAATCCCCGCTTGCACCCTCACGCCCTTTTTTAGGGTTGGGATACAGCCCCCAAGCATCTTTTTTATTAATTATATGATCTAAAAGGTCGAAGTGAGGTATATCCAGTATTCTATTAACCTCTTCCGTGCCGACCTTACTTTTCAGCTCGTTTATGAATGAAAGCACGTTATTGGGAATTATTTCGAATGATATGCTTGGGTCCTGCCCGCTGTTTGTAAAGAGCCACAGTCCCACGGTTCCGCCTTCAGTTTCCCTTACTTTGATGTCAAGGTCAAGCATAATTTTAAACAGCTCATTTGGATTCTTTTTTCCCTTAAGGGCAGATTTTGATAACTGAATTTTATTGTAATTATCCTTAATTATGCCGGTTATGCTCCCTCTGATTAGCTGCTGGTTATCGGAGGTAAGAAGGGCAAGCCTGCGCTTATACAGGATCGAAGCGAGTGGCGAATAATTTGCCAGCAGCAGGCAGGTAGCGCATATATGTGGTGGTTCAGTTGCGTCTGGAAGAGCCTGCGCATCGTTGCGAAGGCTACCTGACAGCGGAAACCATTCACGCCCTATCACCCTTTTTTCCTTGCTGGTACTCTTCCCTACTACAGGCTTAACCATTAAATCGATATCCAGCGACAGCGGGTTGCCGCAGGCTTCACAGGGCCTTTTAATGTTTTCCTTTCCTATTGCACTACATATATTATCCATTGTTTTATAATAGTATTCGACCTGTTTTCCCGCGTATGATGGTTGGTACAACAATGAGTTTGTGGTAAAAAACATTGTAAAGGATGGCAGGTTCTTATAGAATCTTGCTATATCATGGAAATACTTCTCGTGAATGTATTTAATGTCATCATCGCTTAAATCATCTCCGTTAAGCCCTGAATATTTTTTTAGATAAAGCATAACTATCCGCCCCGTATCTACGAATGGGTTTCCAGTTGATTCGAAATTTTTCATATTATATTACTCGCCTCGTCATCCTTCTCTATCTGCAATCCGACATCTCCGTCGTAATACGCATTGATTATCCATATATCATCGTTATTATTATAAAGGCGGTCGTCCTTAATTAACCATGCGAACTGTCTGCTCTGCAGGGGCACAAGACAGTTCCATTTTTCTATCCAGTTTTTACTGTTATTGTATTGTCCACACAGTTTCCTCGGTAAAACATTAATTGTCCTGTCAGTCTGTTCTATTATCTGTTCAGTCCAATCCTCATATGAACCTGGCGCCATAAAAATCTTAAAGTTACGTATTCCTGAGTAATTCAGCCCGTCGTTAAAATCTTCCTCATCCTTGTCTGAATACCCATTTTTATACACATAGTCCAGGGCATCTGTAAGGTCAGCCTCTGAGGCGGAGTTAGGCATGTTTTCCAACGCCTTTACGCTCCTGTTAATAAGCGATCTTGAATAGACACTGTGGTCCCTCAGCTCTTCTTTGAAAACTGTTATACTGACCACACCAAATTCTCCCTTCCTGTTTACGCGCCCAGCTCTCTGTATCATCGCATCAATGGGTGCTGGATCAAAATATCCTCTGTTAAAACTTACATTTAAGCTGACCTCTATGGCCTGAGTTGCAACCCAAATAACAGGATCTTTGAATCTTATTCCGTCATCCCCCTCTAGTTCCTTTTCCCTTTTCTTTCTATCGTCAAAGGTAA
This sequence comes from Nitrososphaerota archaeon, assembly GCA_029786595.1. Taxonomy (GTDB): domain Archaea; phylum Thermoproteota; class Nitrososphaeria; order Conexivisphaerales; family UBA164; genus JAJZYL01. The sequence goes on from JAFLXO010000013.1 coordinate 25,171, forward strand.
AACGGCTGTGCAGGAGTTTTATCTGCGGACCGGAATTATGCTTGGCCCTGATGTTTTCAAGTTTTTTATATATCTCTTGTGCTCCGGATACAGAATTACATACTACCAGCGTTCCGCCTCCATCCCTTTCTGTTATTTCTAAGATCTCCTCCAATTTTGCAGTTATGCTGCCATCCGATACACTAAATATGTGCCGCTTTTTGTTCAAAATTTCGGCATCAGTTGCTTCATGTGGGTCTGGCCTTATCGTTGAAATGTTATCAAGCGCATTCGTTAATTTGTCCTGCAGAAATGAGGGTATGGTGGCCGAGGCAAAAGCGAACTTGGCCTCGAATTCCTTGAGGAGGCGGGCTGTGGCAAGCGTCAGACCCACTATCTTTGGCTCATAAGCATGAATTTCATCAAATATAACCAGAGACCCATGGACTTCACTTAACATGGTTTCCCATCCCTTTCCCATCAATGAAAATCTAAGAAGCTGGTGTGGAGTGGAGACTTTTACAGGATAATACAGTTCATGCATAAGGTTTGCCAAGTTATATGTCATATCCACATTATTCAATACATCGTATAGGGCCTGCTGGATGTGCGAATGCCTGAATCCTACCATACCATATCCATAAATATTCCCCAGCCTCCTGTACATGGCGTTTACGCTAGTAATAGTTGGCAGCACGTAAAACAGGTGGGCTTTGTGCTCATGGTTTTTGGCGGCCCACCACAGTGCAGCCTCAGTTTTACCAGAACCAGTTGGGGCACGGATGATTATATCGCCGTTATGTTTGGAGCATTTATCCTGAAAATTTCTCGGCATAAAATTTATCTTGGGAGCTGCAAGTGAGTCACTATCAGGGATATGGAAGTTATGGCCGCTAGCAATGTGGTCTGAAGTTATCATTAGCCCCCTTAGTATGGAAAATTCTAACTTCTTTTCATATTTCTGATCCCGGCCCTCTTCTATCCAGCTCTTCCAGAAATCACGTGTAAAGGGGGCAGTAACCGAGCCCTTATATTCAATGCCGTACGTTTCGCATACTTTTTTCCAGTCATTTTCAAAAGCCCGCCAGCATCCCTCGAGCTCTGTCACCATCTTCGACCAGAAGTACGGTACATTACTTTTATCAATTTCAATTTCCCGAGCTAACTCATATATTTTATTGGCGGGCTTATGGTGAGTGAGTATAGCAAAGATTACGCTGTCTGGATACCCATAAGCACGCGCTATGGCGGCTGAAAGGGTTTCATGTCTGTAATTTGAGTGCCCGCTCTTGGTATGAAGCACACGCTGAAACGTTGCGGTTACCTTTCCAAGGTCATGAAATAGCGCTGCTGCTATGAGGTCATCCAGCTTGACCTTTTTCTTGGCGTTTGCGGGAAGATTTTTATATATAATTTTTGCAACGCTGGCCGTATTGACAAGGTGATCATAAAGCGACTCGCCATTATCCTTTGCCAGGATCGGGCATTCACATACCACTGCCATTTGCCCTTATCCACTCAGATCATGCATGAATATTACGTGCTCTGGCTCGTTGTTCGCGTCAGGGCAATACAACCCTTCGCCACTGGATTCAACCAGCTGCCCTTCTTGTGCTATGACCATCCTGTATGTTTTAAATGGACCGTTTAGCCTCACAACGCCAAGCCTTTCATTCAAGATGAATGCCGGAAGCCGAAACACCAGTCCGCGAGTTTTTATCTTATCTGTTACGAATGTTGATTTAAGTTTTCCGTGTTCACAGCTGCGTAGATGGACCTTCTCAAGCTTCTCTACCCATGTAATATCCTGTGACCTACCCATAGACAATGCAGATGCCGGAGAGCGAAAATATTCAAAATATTCCTCATCAACATATATGTCCAGAAGTGGAAGGAATAGGGTTTGTCTATGCATTATGCCCTGCTCAATTTGCCTTGATAGGCCGTTCCTGGTTAACCTGAACCTAACTGTCCTTTCTATATCTTCACCTGTTGATGTGTATGAAAATTCATAACCAAATTTTATGCCTCTGGGGAGTGTGTATTCCCCCCTAGCTGCCATTAAAATCCCGATAATCGTGGTGGGAGGGGGAACCAGTAGGCTTATCTGATAGCCTGATTTAAACATTGTATGCTTGAACGATGCCGTAAATGCTTTTAGCTGCACGTGGGTTGCATTTAGGGTAGACAACTGATGAACCCTTCAATTGCTTCTCTTGGCGTCCCCAGCTTTATTTGTTCCAAATCCTTAATCTCGCTTTCGTTCTCAAATGTTCCATTCATAAATCCTAAATAAACTGGGGTAACTATCCTGTCATTGTATTCCTTTAATGTCTGTTTGACATATTCAACATCGATACTCGGCTTATTATTCTTGGAGAAAAATGCCCTTGAGAAGATCAGATTTCCAGAAGAGAGGCCTACCAGTATTATAGCTGCAGGTGATACGGAGGTGTTAAATTGTGCAAGCTTTGCGCCGCCTCTCATTACCCCCAAAGCCCTAAGCAATGCACCAACCCTTTTCTTACGCTCGTTTGTGTCAGCCAATGCATAATAACCATGTTCAATATCATGCACTATTTTTTTTGCACTCAGGTATTGTTGGATATGTACGTCTTCCATTTCTATCCTATCCCCTACATCTTTTATTGTACCTACCCTTTCGTAATCTATTGAAAAATTTGCTCTCAGGAAATTGTAGTAAAATTCCGTGCTGTATGGTAATGGTGTCCCGTTCTCAAGATGGACAAATGCCTCATCCTTAGGTAATGTACGGACAGGCTCGGTGGAAAGTAGAATTGATGATTTAAACGGTGCTGCACGCATTACGCTTGAAACATTGTTGTTATCTTCATTATCATCCTCCTCCTCCTCACCTTCCTCTTCACTAGTTTTCTTCTTGGATTTAGACTTGGCGGCCATATAACCAAAAAGGTCATCTTCTGGATACTTGATGGGGTCACATTGGGTTGCGAACTGGCTAACATTGCCCTTTTTGTTCTTTTTCAATATGCGGATTTCGCTTCTTTCCCAATCCGCCTCCTCAATTACCGTATTCCTCAACCATTTCCTCCATGCTTGCGATGAAACATAGGGGAAATAACCCTCAGCGGTCCAGAAGTTTTTCGGTTCAGTTATATTTTCATTTTCTGCTGGCTTTATTCCAGCGCCGTTAAGAAATGAACCTCGTGCATCTATCATGAACGAGCCGGAGATAAATTTAAATCCTTTGTCCATGATGTTTACAATATAAGGGATATTTTTAAACATTACGAACCAGAAATGAAGTTGCTATGTTTGTTACTGGTTTCTTATTAAATTAACGAATCCAAAACCAAGTGAGTTTCGTTCACCAAGACCAGAGTCAATGGCAATTTCCAGCGCCGCTTTCTGTGCAGCGTTTTCAGCAAAAAAGGAAAAGTTCCACAGTGACCCTATTATCATTTGCTTTGCTTGTTTCACAACTATAGGTTTTGATACTGATTTTATAAATTTATAAGATAGGATCATGGGCAGAAAATATCCTTCATCGAGGTCGTGCGCCGTGTATAAGTTTTTTTCTTGTATTCTTAAAAAACCCTTTACTTTTTTTGCTATATTTTCGTATAACTGATTAACAAAGGCATCAACAGGTATATCCTCCCTCCAGAACAAGTAGTTGTAGTTTATCTTCAGTTCTATGCCGTAATCTTCAAATTTAGCTTTAGGTATCCTTACAACTATTGGTGTAGCGGTAATGATATTTACTTGGTCATGCATTAGATCTATTCGAAAAGGTTTTGATATGCCAGAAATTTTAAACCTCAGGTTATCTATTATAATTGGCTGATCAGATTCAATCCTTCTATGGCATGCGGATTCTATAGATTTTAATACTTCAAGATCAGGAGAAGATATTAGAAGGTTTTTCTCACTGCCAGTTTGGAAATCACCATAGGGAAATATGTTCGAGAAGCAAAAAAATTTGTAACCCTTCTTTTCATGCAAAGCTGGAATGCCACCCTCGCGTATCAGTGAATAAACTGCTGCCTGGAGGTGATAATAATAATCATTAATGTAGATATGTGATTGCATGGGCGTCAGCTTTAGAAGTAACCTCAACTACAAATGCACTGTTTTACATCTATCCCCTTCCGATTTATAAACTAAACTTTGGCAAATTTTCCTCTGAGCACGGCTCTGGATAATATGAATGTTGATACTATGTTCTTGGGGGTCGTTCTTCACCATTTCAGCGATCTTGGGCACTGCCCTGACGAAGGATGTGATGATTTTCCTGCACACAAGGCGGCACTTGAGCCCATTGTATCAGTGACGGCCCCAGCCTCAGATACACTGGCACTATCCCTAGAACCGAATACGAGGATCACATGAGCTAGGAGTACCATTATCAGGTGCCTCTTTATCCCCCTGCCCTTCCTTATCCCATACTCATCCAGACCAAGTTCCTCCTTGGAGTCCCTGCAGAAGGCTTCAATACCCCACCTTTTAGCGCAAGCCTGGGCTATCTTCACTTCCTCTCATTGACACCTGTTTGTTATAAGAACTTTGGCTCACCACTCAGGCCTTCACTTTGATAAGAAATTAGTATATTAACCCTGCCAACCTTCTTCATAATCACATCCTTTGCATAGCACCAGTAAGTGTGCTTCGTGGTCTTATAGTGGGCTTCAGCTACCTTGGACTTCTCTCTTGGCATTGCCCATTTCGAAGGGTGAACCCACCCATGGGGGATCAGGACAACCCTGTCCTTCTTCGACTCAAAGATCCATACCTTGCCCAGCGAGCCTGCCAGCCCAGCCGTTTTCTTGGAAAAGAACCATGAGTCGCCTACAACGTAGAGGAATGGCATGCCGCTTGAATTTGCCTTCATAATAAGCTCCCTGGCCATCCGGTTCTTGTCATCAAACTCGTCATCATTCTTCCCTTCCTTAAATTCCGCCTTCTTGATGTAAATTCTATAGTCAAGGGGATGGACAGCCTCCCCTTTACCAGATGGGTGGTGATCATGTCGTGGGTCATCGTGTAACTTCCTTCAGCTTGGACAAAGTAGGGGCCCCTCCGGCCCCACATCCTCCCATTTTTTGTTTTTGATCCCGCTTAAGGCGGTTGTTGATGGAGCCTGCATTAACGACAGGGTAGTAGGGGTTTTTAACCGAAACTTTAATGCAATTCCCCCGGCACGTGCCTTTACCGGCTATGGCATGCCCCCTAGCCTGGTAGCATTAGGTGGGATAGGGCATCAACCATGGCCACCGCTTGATGGGCATCTGTGATTTACTTCGAAGGGAGGGCTAACGGCCTGGCATAACCGGCTCGGTGAGCCACACAAAAGGTCATAGAGGTAGCTGCTGCTGACATACTCCCACAGCTAAAGCTTGTGGGGTTCTCACTTTTGCTTCCTTTTCGCCTTCATCCCTCACGGTCTGGACGGTTTTGCTTGAACCCATTGCCGAGTTTTGGCGTCTTTCCAGCCCTGAAAGTTGCGCCTCTGGAGGTATCAGTGCTCTCCTTGCATACATCCCTGTCTGCATGCAATCGGGATATGTCTTTATCCATTCCTCTACCCAGACTGCGGAACGGGGACATTCCCCAA
>JAFLXO010000014.1 GCA_029786595.1 Nitrososphaerota archaeon
AATAAAAGAGCTTGATACAGACATAGCTCTCGCTGTAATGTCAGACAAAAATGCCCAACTTATTGATACAATCCCTGGCATAGCACCTTACACTGCATTATTTCTATCATCAGAACTTGGTGATGTCAGCAGGTTTCCTGACTCAAAGCATGCGGCAGCATATGTTGGGCTTGTTCCTTCTCTTCATCAGTCAGGGGATGAATCATATACCGGACATATAACAAGGTCAGGCAACAAGTGGCTTAGAAGGAACCTGATTGAGTGCGCCAGGATCGCAATAATTAAGGATGAACATCTCAAAGAATACTATTTGAAGATCAAGCGCAAAAAGGGTGATAGAAAGGCAATAATCGCTGTAGCCAGGAAGCTTCTGGTTTACGCATACTGGATGCTGAAAAGGAATGAAACGTATGAAGAGCTCTCCCCCTGGGTAAACTCATGGGGCAAATCCCCGTCTCCTGAATAGGGAAGGCGCTTCATAACGGGTGAAAAGGAAAATGGGGTGATCCCCGAATAGATGAATACTGACCTTTTCAGGATGGTGATGATAAAGAGTTAAATATGTCATAGATGAGTTTATGCTCTCAACCGCGTTGGTGGTGTAGATGTGTATCCTCACCTCCTGTGGGTATTTAAGGAAGGCAAGGTAGTTCACGGCCCTGCCCCTGAGCCTTTCAGCGTACTGCTTATCCTCCCTGGCTACTATGATGTCACGCGCCTTGTTAAAGTATTTTATCCCTTCATCAGGGGTCGAGCTCTCCCTGGCAAGGTATACCTCCTTTTTATTTCAGCATAGGTCCTCTCCGACAGGTTCCTCATCAGGCTCCTCTGCATGTGGACATAGCACAGCTGATGATCTGCCAGTGGATACAGCTTCTCTATAAGCTCCTTCACCACGGAGAAGTCATCAGTAACGAACATCAGCACCCTCTTCAGTCCCCTGGATATCAGGTCCTGGAACACGTCTGACCAGAAGCCCCTGTTCTCCCCTCCTTCGTTGACCCAGTAGCCCAGCACTGGCTTGTGCCCATCGAAGTCCAGCGCGGTCCTTACCCTTGGTACCTTCAGGTGGAGCTTGCCTATGCCCAGCTGGAAGGTCCTCGAATAGAAACCGTTCGCCTGGTCGGGGGACATCACCGGGGAACATCTTTCTCTCCAATTCAAGCATGGCTGACATGGTGTCCTCTGCCACCGTAGACAGCCCCACCTTCTCACCGGACTGCATCCTCCTTACGTAACCCTCCGCCGCCTTCCTCACGTGTTCCATCGTCTCAGGGTTCAGCTCAGCCTTCCTCTTCCTTCCCATACTCATATTTATTTTCTCCTCATTATTATCATCACCATTTTCATTTATAACAACACCATCCTCCTTCCCCCATATATTACACAATTTTTTCCTCCGATCCCGCACTTGGCGGGCACTTCCCAGGGGTCTTACTACTACAAGAAGAGGAAAAATAAAAGGAATATGAAGGATAAGGAGCTTCTACCCAAGGTGCAGGAGCTATCGTTAAGGAAGCCCATGTACGGCACTAGGATGATGGCAGCATATGCATCTAGGGAGCTGAACAGGCCCGTTAACAGGAAGGCCGTCAAGCACGCCTTCCGCCTGCTGGGCTGGAACAGGCTCCAACTGAAGAAGAGGGATCCTGATCAAGGCCGTGATAAGGCGCCAAAGTCAAGCGGGATAAACCAGCTGTGGGAAGCCGACATGACGGTGCGGTGCAAATGGGTTGTGTTATCTGTTCAACGTCATAGATGTCTATTCAAGGGAATGGATATCCTATGTGTTTGACCCGACCGCGGTAAAGGAAAACGCAATAGGGGCCATGGTAGAAGCCCTTCGGAAGCATCCGGAGGCAAGGGATGAAGTTAGTTATATTAAGGGTCGACAACGGTCCACAGTACGCAAGCAACACGTTCAGGAGGTCTGCCAAGGCGCTGGTGGCAAAGCTGGAGTTCATAGCCTACAGGACGCCCGAACAGAACGGCAACATAGAATCGTTCCACGGCAGGTTCAAGAGGGAATATGTATGGCCCCAGGACCTCAACACGTTTCAGGAAGCGAACACGGCGATAGCCGATGCGTTCATAGATTATAACAGCAGGAGGCCAACTCCGCCCTTGGATACATCCCCCTTACGAACTCATGATGAGGTCGATTAAAAAATGATAAATAAGCCGTTAAACATCTCCCGGAACAGGCCAAAAATATATCTAAAAACAGGGGTCCGCATCACGCTCTCCTCCTCGACAGGGGATTCTTCTCCGTGGACGTGGTGAACGTGCTCAGGCGCCACAGGGTGAGGTTCCTGATGCCGGCCGTGAAGAACGACAGGGTCAAGGAGGCCATCGAGGGCTACGACGAAGGCTGCGACAGGGGCGGGATACTACTACCACCCTCCCTGACGAGGTTCACCATGAAGAACGCCGGTGAACAGAAGGCTTCGTTCAACCTCCTGATTTACCGGAAGGAGGACGCGAAGGCGGGCGACCCCGTCCACAAACGGTACATCGCGTTCGCCACTAACATGTCATACGAAGAGGCGAAAGCCGCCTTCGATGAGATACCGGAGGAGTACCGCAAGCGCTGGGGCATAGAAACCGGCTTCCGAGTCCAGGACAACGTCCAGGCGAAGACCACCAGCATGAACTACACGATCAGGACCGTCTACCTGATGCTCTCCATCTTCCTCTACAACCTGTGGGTCCTCGCTAACGCAATCTTGGCTTACAGCCTTGACATCGAGCCAAAGGGGCCGCTGATGAAGCTGTCGTACATGGTGAAGTTCTTTACCGTGTGGATAGAGCGGCCCGGAGACCCCCACCTTAGCCGTCCAGTGGGCGGCAAGGGCTCAACACCGCACGTGGATAGCGACGGCCATGGGCGGCACCGCCGAACTGCCCCGTCAGCGGGCGTAGGAGGCCGGCAAGACGGGAGGATGATGTCCATAACGACATCCCCGGAGAGGCGAACGGCACCAGAGAGAAATTGCGTCAAATTAGGCCCGGCAAAACCCACTTGCGGAACTACTGACAAGGAGTTAATGTCGATCATTGCAGTATGCCTAACCGGTGGCTGAACGGCGCCTAATAATTACTAAGGTACTGCAGCTATAAATTTAGAAATATGTTCTTTTCGGTACCACCCAAAGAAAGTTGAGCTAAATATATATATAAAAAAGGGAAAATATAGGCGTGAGGATATTAATTCTTAATTTACCTGGTCTTGTACTTAAATCTGGCTCAAGATGGTATAATGTAACAAAAAAATCCCAAGCTAGCCTTAAATATTATCCATATCCTTGGTTTATGGGATACACTACCTCCTTATTAAAAAATAACGGCTTTGAAGCTGTCCTTAAAGACGCTATAGCACTAGAATGGAGTCTTCAAGAGACATTAGAATACATTAAAGCATTCAATCCGCAATATATCATTTGCGAGCCTACATGGGTAAGTGTACGTGATGATAAGCTTTTGTTAGATGCCATTGGTAATAATATAAAAAAGATAGCGGTGGGTAATTATGCTACTAATTACCCATATGATTGTTTAAGGGATACAGGCGTTGACTATGTAGCAGTAGGTGAGTATGAATTCTCCCTTCTAGAATTCTTTAGAAATAATGGCAGAAAACTTCCGGAAAACTTTGTATACTCATCAAAAAAAGACTACAAGATGCCACCTTTAGTTTCCAATTTAGACTTATTTCCATTCCCTGAAAGAGATGATACACCGATTAAATTTTATAATGAACCTTCCTGTTATGGAAAAAATGTGGTAATGGTATCGTCACGCGGTTGTCGTTTTCAATGTAGCTTTTGCAATATTGAAAGAGTTTATGGTAAGCATATTTATAGGAAAAGAAGTGCCGAGAATGTAGTAGATGAAATGGTATATCTTAAGAATAAATATAAATTTGATGAAATATATTTTGATGATGATAATATGGTTTCGGATAAGTCGCATATTGAAGGAATATGTAGGGAGATAATAAAGCGAGGTCTAAAAATTAAATGGTTATGTATGGGGGATGGATTTGTAACAGATGAAACTCTGGAATTGTTAGCAAAAGCTGGTTGTGTAAGTTATAAATACGGATTAGAGCATCTTGACGATGAAGTCTTAAAGGCCATTCCAAAGCCTATTCCAAGTGAGCGGCGATTGGGTATAATTAAAAAATGTAAAGAATTGGGTTTAAGATCATATGTAAATCTTATTGTTGGATTACCTAAATCTTCATGGGAAAAAGATTTAAAGATGATTAAGGACGTTATTAACGAAGATCCTGACTTTATTCAAATAGCAATTGCTACTCCTTATCCAGGAACACGATTTTATCAAGAGGCCAAAGAAAAAGGATGGCTAATATCAGAAGACCCAACCTATTTTGATGCGACTGGTAGGAGTGCTATATCCTATCCCGATTATTCTGCACCTAAGATTGAAGAAATGTTCTATCTAGGATGGAAGCTGTGGTATAGACATATACGAGAAAAGCCAATGAAGTTAAAATTTTATTTTATGAGTGAAATGAAAAGAAATGGCTTGCCCAGCACTATTAAAAAAACTATGGCTTATTTTCTAAAATCTTTATAATTACTGGTAATGGCATAAATTACTCAAACTCAGTAATGAGTTAATCTGTAACTCGGCCCACTTTGGGTGCAGGATGCAAATCTCTACGGGCAGTTGTTGGGACTGGAATCTCCATGGAATGTAGCCAGAGGGGCCTTGGACGCCAGGGGGCAAAGGGTGGATGTCTATCTTGAGCATGGGAAGGGTCTCCTCTGGCCCTGCCCGGTTTGCAAGAAGAAGTTCCCCGGTTATGATCACAAAGAAGAGAGGGTCTGGCGGCGCCTGGACACCATGCAGCTCCAGACCTAGATCCATGCTCGACTCCCATGGGTCGAGTGCCCTGACCACGGGGTGAAGCAGGTGGCGGTCTCTTGGACGGAAGCTGGCAGTCGCTTCACGAAGTTCTTTGAGCGCTTTGCCATCGACGTGGGGCGGGAGATCGACACGAAGGGGGCCTCGAGGGCCCTGAGGCTGAGCTGGGATGGGGCATGGGGCATCTAGGAGCGGGCGGTAGACCGCGGGATTGCTCGTAAGCTCCAGCTCGTCCTTCGACTGATTGGACGAGAATAGTAGTTCAAAACTTTTAGTGTAGGATGGATTGATAGCTATGTTATGGAATATAAACTATCATCCATCCTACGGTCAGGGAGAGGTAAGGCCTATTTTTTAAATGTTGAGCACGCACTTTTCAGTGCGCTGGACATCCGCTCCAGGCATCCTGACTCCGTAATCAGGACCATCATGCTATCAGGCGTCATGAACTCCTATGTAGAGGGGAGCGCTTCCTCCATGGGGATATGCGGCCAGACCGTCAGGAACGGCCTGAAGGGTTAGGACCCAGATTCGGTGCTGTTGGCCAATGAATCCATCATAAAGAGGATGAAGGAGGCTGGAGCCCTGAAGTGAAAGCTCACGGTAGCAATTGACTGGCATGACGTGATGTACTACGGCGACCCATTAGCGGACGGCGTCGTGGGCACTCAGCCGAAGAAGGGCACCCACTGGGCATACCAGTACGGAAGCATGAGCGTGGTGCTTGAGGGCGAAAGGCTTGCTGTAGCTATGACCCCCATAGTGAAGGGGGGGCAGAGCAGGGCACTGCATGTAAGGCGGCTGCTGGGCAAGGCGTCCGAGCTCGGCATAAAGGTCAAGCTCGTCCTGCTGGACGCAGGACACTTTTCAGTAGATGTAATAAACTACCTTAAGTCATCAGGGTTGAAGTTCATAATGAGGATGCCAAACATAGGCATTGCCAGGGCCGGTGACGATTTTATCTATACAACCACCAGCCACAGGAGGCCGAACAACTGGCAAGCCACTTTCAGGGTGGTGGCGATGAACGGCAGGGACGGGGTTGGCCATAGGAAGCTCTTCATATTCGCCACCAACACTGACCTCAAAGCAAGGAGGATCGGGAAGCTGTTCAGGAAGAGGTGGGCAATAGAGACTTCGTACAGGATGATAAACCAGTTCCTTCCGAAGACCGCATTCAAGGCATATTCAGTGAGAAGGCTCTACTTCTACCTCACTGTGCTCATGTGCAACAGCTGGGTGATGGTAAACTACGGGAGGGCGAGGGTCATCGTTGAACGCGTCAGGCTGATGATCGTCATAACCATCATCTTCTGGGCATCTATGCCATGGATGACGTCGGGTAATCCACGATAAGCCGCATCACCAACAAACAAACGGTGCTCGAACAGCGTAGGCCATGCGCGATAGACCATCTTATGGCCACCGCTGTGGCATAAAAACGTGGCATCCCGGGCATACATGGATGCTTGGCGACCCGCAGGGCCCATCTTGAATAAAGGGCGTGTTGCAAGTCAGGTTCAACGCCAAATTTATCCATGATCAGGGTTAGAAGCTTTAATCTACTGAAGCCCGAGGGATTCTTTTTATACACTAAAATTTGTCCAAGTTTAGCAAATTTAGTTACCATTATTTTTATGTATTTTGTCTTTGCTAAATACATATACAAACCCAACCCTTAAGCGCAAATAGTACATACCTGCCATCAAAATTGGATGCCTTAATAGCCTTTTCCATTTCCCATTTTCAGTAAAAACTCTCCAAAGCCTGTAATATGCGCCTAACTGCATCTTAACTACGGTATCATTACCCCATTTTTTCTTATAGGTTTCAAGTCCCTTTTTTATGTAATACTCTTTTTTGCCGGTATAAGTGTTTACATCAAATTCCCCTTCATTATGTAATAATGGAGAATTTATTATCATAAATTTTCCCTGTTCTTTAATTCTTCTATCCAAGTCCCAGTCTTCAGGCCCCGTCAGCATCTCGTCAAAACCATTGACTGATTCAAATATATCCTTCCTTATGAATCTTACAGCGTCTATTACCGTTCCAGTATAAAATTCCCTTTCGAAGTTTCTGACCTTTATAAGGAATCCTTCTCCTATTATTTTCTCTGGGATATACACGCCAACTGCATCCTTTTCCATGCATGAGCTGGCACATTCTTCAACAACTTTAGGCGTAAGTATCATGTCAGAATCTATAAAAAGTAAAAATTTTCCAGAGGCCTTGGCTGCACCAAAATTCCTTTGAGCAGAACGCTCGGGACCATGGTCGTAGCATTTTTCTGTAAATTCCTTAGCAGCCTCGAAGGTTCCATCTGCGCTCTGGTTGTCCACCACTATAATTTCCAAATTACTATATGTCTGTTTCTTGATGGATGACAAACAATCCCTGATAGTCCGTATAGAATTTTTAGTCGGGACTATTACTGAAACAGGAGGACTATCCCGCCAGCTCATCATATTTTGATGCAGTAGATTTATCCTTATCGCCATTTGCAAAGTCCCTCAGATGTCCATAGATGTATTTGACGCCTCTCATAGCAAACGCCAAGTCGTCCCTCGACCTGACCGAGAGAGCCGTCCTGAGCATATACCTTGGCGAAAGGAAGACCTTATACAGGTCCTGAGTGAGCGCCTTTATCTGCTCATTGGTCAGTTCGCTCTTCATAACCGCTCTCCTCATATCGTACTGTTCATAATCGTCGGTTAAGAGCCAGCCGCTGTCCTTGCACTGGTTCCATAACATGGTCCCTGGATAGGGGATCACTATGGTCGCCTGCAAGGTTTTCACATAACCCGCGTTGAATATTTTCTTTGTGAACTCAATGGTCCTCCTTGCGTCCTCATAGGTCTCCCAGGGGTAGCCCATCATTATGGTGAGGTGAGGGTCCATTCCATACCTTTTTGCCCACTTGCACGTTTGCCATGCTTCTTCGTTTGTGGTACCCTTCTGCAAACGATTTAGCGTCTTCTGATTGGCGGACTCTAGACCGTAAAGAATGAACCTGAAACCGGCCTTGCCCATCAATTTGTAGTCCTCTTCCCTTAGCGCTCCGAAGCGCATGTTGCACCCTATCCGTACCTTAAAGGCCAACCCCCTGTCTATCATCCCTTGACAGAAGGTCTTCAGCCAGTGTCCTCCAGGGAAGGTCCCGGTATCATCGAATACTTCATGTATCCCATAGCGGTTATGTAGCATCTCTATCTCATCGAGCAAGCTTTCAGGCGATCGAACCTGGAATTTTTTATAGAGCATCGTCCATGAGCAGAAGGTACAGCCTCCGCCATTTCTCCACCAGCAATCCCGTCCCACCATGGTATACGTTCCTGGTTGGTGTTTGAAATTTCCGTTCTTCGTATAAAGCCACCATTTAGTCAGGTCCCTGTCTATCAATGGGAGCGCGGACAGGTCGTTATTCTGCAGGAACTGCCCATTGTTCACTATGGAACCATCCTTGTCTCGCCACCAGAAGCCTGGCTTAAGGGGGGTCCCTTTGGAAAGGTGGTCAGCCAGGGACAGGAGCTGGAAGTCGTAGTCGCCACCGGTTATCACGTAATCCACAGGCGAATTTTCCAGCGACTCCCTTGGAAAAGCCGTAAGATGATCGCCCATCAGCACCACCAACGTGTGAGGCCATCGCTCCTTGAACTCCCTTATATACTTCCAGTGGGCCTTTATGGTCGGCGCCTTGGATTCCATCACTATGAGGTCTGGCACCTGGGAATCCTGTCTTTTCAAGTATTCTTCGTAAGTGAGACGCTCGGCTATGCCATCGTCCCACGTCACTTTATATCCATTTTCACTGAGCAATGTAGCTGCATAGGCCGGTATCATCGGATAGATATAGGTGGCCTCGTTAAAATACTGGAACTGCCTGTTCTGTGATAAGAGCGGCACCCCCTTGTCCGTTTCTATCGGAGGATAGGAAATGCTTACCTTCATCGTTTGAGCCTCCTAGCGAGCAGCCCTCGTATGAACCCGGCGCCATAGGTCATATGAGTTAACGGTACGCCAACCGCAATTAATAAAGCATATGCTGGATTTTTGATGACGACGGCTCCGACAAGCGAGGAATATATAAGTAGCGTGATGGCGTATACCCATATAGCATCATTGATCGTCAGTGATATGATAATTCCAATCGGTATCCAGAGCAGCATAGCCATCGGCAGGAAGTAATTTGGGCGCCTGGATGTTTCTGGAAAGTGTCTAGCGAAATATCCCCTATGTAACCCATAATTATATAACTGCCTGAGATATCCTTTCCACGTTGGCCTCCTATGGTGATAGACCAGCACGTCACCTGCGAACAGTTGCCTGTATCCAGCCTTTTTTATGCCGAGGCAGATAAGGGTATCCTCGCCCGGCCAGAAAGTTTCGTTCCATCCCCCAGCCGCCTCAATTACACTGCGCCATGCCAAGAAATTGACAGAGTGGATGTCATCTACGTCAAAGGAGATCCCCCGCCCTGAATATCGAAAGGAAAGGCCGCCGCCAACTAAGAACGAAGACAGCATGATCCCCTCGGCCTTGGCCAGGGGTCCATCTTCAACAGGGGTGATAGCCGGCCCGCCCACGGCGCCAACCCCCGCCATCTGTAGGTACCGGATCGCATTGGATAGCCAATCTCGCCGAGGGTATGCATCTGAATCTATAAATGCGAGGACATCGCCCTTTGCTGTTTTCGCTCCAATATTTCTCTTCCTTCCTGGTGATACATCACCCGTTTGGATTACAACTGCATCTTCAGGTGAAGGCGCGTCAGCACGATCTGGCAACACCATTATTTCAAACGCTGGATAGTCCAGCTCGGCGCATCTGATGACGCATTCCCTCGCTTGGTCGTCGATTCTTCGGCAGGGTATTATGATGCTCACAAAGGGGTAACTCATTATATCAACTTCATCATAAGCCTTGCAGGCAGCCACGTTTCCCCATATCTGTAATCATCCGGCCGTGTGTCGTCCAAATTTAAATCTATTACGTTTGTCAATTTTGAAATGTACTCCTCCATGGATATGCCCGATAAGCCGTCCAGCCTGAAGGACGGAGCTCTTGTACACACTGCGTTATCCATCTTCCTTCGCCCTACAAATTCAGGATAGGCCGATAGGAAGGCGATGAATTATGAATATTTTTTTGATACCATTTTATGATCCGTAGCCTGTAAGCTATTCCAAGGAGGTCCACCAACATATAGAGGATGGCCTTCGAGGAGAACGATTTATCCTGAACTATATGCGCCGGAAACTCAGCCATCTCCATCCCTGCGATCTTTGCTACGGCCAACACTTCCACGTCAAATGCGTACCTCTTTACTGAAACCAGTTTCATTAGGTACCTTATTGATTCCCCCCTGAACGCCTTGAACCCGGTCTGTGAATCGCTGACGTTGACCCCCGTCAGGATCCTAACGAGGATATTGAACCCTGCGCTAAAAAATTTCCTTATGAATGGTGCCCTATATATGGCCTGCGGGTGGCGCTTGGAAGATATCACTATATCCTTTTCCTTAAGGGCATAAATGTATGTCTGGATCATATCAATCCCTATTTCCAAATCTGAATCGAGCATTATCACGTAATCACCCGACGAAGCTAAAATTCCTTCCTTCATACTGAATCCCTTTCCCCTATTGGGCGAGTTCCTTATGACCTTGATGTGCTCAGAGCTAAGCTTTGATATTTTTTCGAAGGTCTTGTCGGTCGACCCATCGTCTATTACGAGGACCTCATATTGGTATCCAAGATCCTTGAGGCCTTTTTCGACGGACGTTATTGTAGATTCTATTGTATCTTCTGAGTTGAAAGCCGGTATCACCATCGAAATTACATGCCTCCCTTCCATCTGTTGGAGCAACGCAATAGTCTGCAATTCCATCACCCATTTATTATTATAGGGTATATATGACGCGTACTAGTTATGAAGGTTTCTTCCGCAAGAAGTTTATGACCCATCAATATAATCACGATCAATAGCTTAAATTAGCCCATTGCGGCCACTTTAAATGCTATCAAAGGGAGTTTAATATACCAACTAGCAAAACTAGTTCGGTAGACTCTGGCCCTGTTCAATTGAGAGTTAATCCTTTTGCACATATTAGGGAATAGCTGATGGTTGGATATAAACATTATAGAACAATTCATGGGTATCATTTCTCATGTACCTGGTCAATACTATTTGCAGGACATTCTTATTCCTTTAATGCTCCAGTGGACTCGCTTGCGTTAGCACACATGCAACACTTCTCTCATCAGCCTTTCTATCACGATAGATATTTATTGAATGTTTTTCCCCTGAACAGCAAGCTCAGCAAATTTAACTATGAACATTGAGTTTTTCCTTATAAGCGAAGCCGTATCCTCTAATCCAAGTTCATTAATCCGTAACTTTGTGCCAGCCATGTATTACAAATAATTTATGCAAGCCTCTTCTATCAAAAACTTGGATTTCTCAGGCACCTCTAAAGTGACCCATCTGCCGTTTACCTCCGTCTTAAATATCCTTGATAGCTGCAGTAGCGCGTCCCTTGGCAAGTAATTGTTCAGTGTCCACCTTTTCAGCAGGATGTTATAAATGCGGTAGTAAAGGAGGATGGCAATGAAGTTTATCAGGAACTAGCCTTCAAGCTGGTAGTTGTCCCTCATGTATAACCTGTCGGCGTTGAGCGCATTCTTAAACATATTAATTGCACGCTCCACGTCCAACCTGTTCTTGGGAAGCCCGCATATTTTTTCTTCGCTGTAGGGAAGATTTGGCATTACAGCTTTGGTGTCCTGCTGGTGCTGCATTTCAAAGAACACATTAAGGATACCCCAAAACCCAGCTCGGAAAAGTGATTTATGCCATCGCTTACCATGTGGATTGCTCCTCTTCAATTTACGGTCTTCGCAGCACAGCTCGCGTTCACGGGTGGATCACATCAGCGTCTAATGATTTCTATATGAATATCTAACAGGCCTGCGGCCGGCTGGAAACCAGAGTCGCTGGTTACAAGGTCCTGATGGTTCTCTATACATATCCCCAAAATAAGCGTGTCAAGCTCTCCTAATGGGCTTCCGTGCCCTTTAAGCTTCGAGTAAACCTCTGCACAGTACATCGCCGTATTTGAAGTTAATTCATAGACCGTTAGACTGTCTATGAAATCAAGCAGCCCTTTCTTCCTTGATTCAGCCAAGTTGGATGTAAGGATACCCCGGACGAATTCGTACTTGTTGATCACGGTTATGGCGGCTGGCTCACTAGCATAACGCTTCAGGTACATTCCATTAGAGGGGTGGCCGCTTAGCGTATCGATCAGGAGGTTCGTGTCAAGAACCGGTGGCATCAGAGTCCCTTTATCCGTCTCTGCGCTTCCCTGGACCTCCCTTCATTGACTACCCCCTTTATCCCAGCCGCTTCGTCGTCGGAAAGGGTCCCTCGGAATTTAGATAGGTCGCTTATACTTATTTTACCCTTCGTTTCCTCCAGCAGTTCCCTTATTACCAGTGAAAAGGACTTACCCTTCTTCCTCTTCGAAAGTTCCTCATACACGTCGTCCCGGATTGAGATTATCTTCACCATGATTATATGCATATATATATGCATATATAAATCCTCCTGATCGCTTCCGCAGGCTGTACACCCAACGACGTTCGACAGCATGAAGTTCTCGGAGTATGGAGTTATCGACATGAGATTCCGTCACGAAGTTATTTATGACATTGATGTCCATGGTCGCCGTCCTTACTGCCTCAGACATGCTCCGCTTATGAAGGTATATCTGTTGCCCTAAAAATTTTTAGTATCGAACAAGTAGGTTAGCTTGTCCATTATGACTAATTAATCGGGCTGTCCCCGAGATTGTATCGCAAGGAGTCTGATCTTATGAACAGGCGCCTCCCATGATTATGTAATTCCTGATTTTATTTTTTTATATATAATATTTGGAAATAGAACTATTTTCTCCTTTGTCGTGAAGATCGAAGGGTCTCCTTCAGCTTCGAACTTCCTGTATAAAGCTAGATAATGTTGGATGGACTTTTCTCTATCAAGGGCGAACATTTTAGTCACCCCTTCTTGGGTTACTTCTTCAGCTATCCTCTTCTCCTCGGGTGACCGCGTGGCGTATGTATAGAACATTAAGAAGTCATATTTTACATGATAGGCTATCGCTCCAAGGTATAGCCTTCTCCTGAAGTTATACTTCGATGTTCTATGAATGGAGATTATGAACATGTTGATATTCCAATAGACTGACAGCGCCGCAGCTAAGAACACATCGAATATATGGGGATATGAGTGGTGCATCAGCTCCCACCGTTTCAGCACCCCGCTCATGGGTTTTCGTTGTGACCTCTCGAATAACATATACCTCCTTATCTTCTCCTGTGAATATTTTACCTTATCCACGATAAAACATCGGGGGTCATTGGTAAGGTCCAGTACCTTTCCCTCTATATCCGGATCCTCGTGTATATGTCCCTTGTAAGTTACTTTGCCCTTCCTGAAGACCTTGCAAATCATCATGACCGGCATGTGGACTATTATCCCGTCATCTTTGAAGTAGAACATATATGTTTTGATGGCAGAATATCCATCATTGGCACCTGCAACAAGCGTCCTTAAATTTTTCCTTAAATAATCGGAGATGGTGTTACCCACATCCAAATTAAGAATCCATTCTGATCTACACTTTGATATTCCATACATCATCAAAGGCTCGGGTATTCCAAGAGGGGGTGTTTCGTAAATCCTAATCTTATCCATAAAATCATGAAGGGCTGAGCGCAAATCGCCATCACTTAGGCTGTCAATTATGACCACTTCATCTACGACATCATAGACATCTTTGACAGTGACCAAAAGATCATCGAAGTTATTTCGTACAAATACCAGGAGAGAAATCATATTATTATCCTCATCGACTTGTAAAACTGATTATGTATATGGCCTGAAGACGGCGCTCCAGTTCGACCTCGGTCCAATGTTCAAGCCAGTAACCTATAAATGTTATGAGGTCTCTGAAAACTTTATTGAAAACCCTTGCGTGTATCTGTACGATGATATAGGGGGTGATGATTGGCGATGGTATCATTCATGTCTAGTTCTTTGACTAATTATTTTTAACAATATTTTTTGTAATCTACGATATTGTGTTTCTTCCGAGCTCCTTCAAGCATGCCGCGCCAACTGGAAAAGGTGTTCCTATAGCACAGATAGTTTATCAAATGGCTACTCCACATCGTACGCGTTTCTAAGACCTCTGCTTACTGGTAACGGGATAATTTACTCATTCCTATCTGCCAGCGGTAATGAGCTTGCCGTATAAAATTATGCAAGAAATTCAGGCCTTTCCTTTAATACCTTAAAATCCATATAATTATAGAGATTGTGTGGCTAATTGAGATAGCAATATTATGCTTAGGTGTGATTGTTAAAAATATATGAATAAATAATACCGTTACCAGTAGGTCGTGACCGACTTCCCGCAAACGGCTGCGCATTGAAGGTTTTAATCCCCAAAGGTGGACGTTATCCATATGGTGCCCCTTTTTATCATCGCCTAATACGTATAGCGTATGTTCGGGCATGTTTATAGTATCTCGCCCCTTGGTCAGGCCAAAGTAATAATTCATTGACCGCATTAGTACATTTAGACTGGGACGCTACAGATTTTTTGAGGAACGCATTGAACATCCTTGTACTTTTAAAACTAGATCCATGCATCCTTATCAAATCTATTATTTGATAGTATTTGTAAATGATCCGTGATCCCCCTTCTGTGTTTTATAGCATCAAATATCCCTAGGGTTATGGCTTGATTAATTTCTACAAGGCTCTGTCCAGCCTTGAAAGAGCTGCGCTCTAGGCGAATTATTATACGTACAGTGTCCCTCAGTATAGATAGGGATTCCATTATCGAGTCCGTTTCAAAGGCCCATATAAGCCTGTTCCTCGTTATAAGATAATACCTCCACTGGGGTAAGACTCGAAATCCATTTATGGCTTCTCTTCGGAATGGTGGTGTATAAATGAGCCATGCAGGATATATCAAACATTCCCCCCCTCCTTTGACGACTTGATTACAGAAATACAGGTCTATTGGATCGAATATAAAATCCTCCCTAAATCTATGTCTAGAAAACAAGCGCTTGGAAATAGTTATGCCGGTATCACCTGACCCTTTTGTCGTTCTTTTAAACGCATCAGCTTTATTGGTAGGTAAGACCAGCATATCTTTTTCAACGTCACAATTATCATAAAAAAAATTACATATGCTATCAACTGGCAAGGGATTCTTGATTATTGATGCATCGTCGTCCATAATCGTTATCAACTCATAACCATCACTTATGGCCTGTTCAATCCCATAGTTGATCGTATGGCCAATACCCAAGTTCTTAATATGAAAGAAATTTATATTATTGGTCCTGGTTTCAATTTTCAATAGCTCTATATAATTCAAAATTTTTGCGGCCAAGTCAGTGGGTGAAGTATCTACAAGAAACACCTTCAGGTCTTTATTCAGTGCAAGTTTTCTTAGCGTTACGAAGAGGATCTCCTCTGGCGGTTTATAAGATGGAATTACTATACAGTATTTCCATTTTCATTTTTGATCAACGGGCATTTCTTGACATTCGAAAGTTGTATATATATTAAAAGCTTTATGGCTCTGTGTTGGATTAATATCTTTTCCGCGAATTATTTCCCAATCTGATCAAACATAATATCATGGGTCAGTTCTGGATATGGATATACAGGAAGTATATAGTAAAGATGACCAACCTAGATGCTAGAGAGATGGAGTACATAGTGAGGAAGGCCAACAAGGGAAGGAGCAGCGTTGTGATCTCCCAGGAGCCGGTATATCCAAGAGGAGGGTGGACCAGGTGTACCGTTACTACATTGACAACAGGTGTATCCCTTCTTTGGCCAAACCAGGCATGAAGAAGGGCGAGGAGCTCACTGAGGATAAGGTGAACCTGAATTCATATTCAAAGTATCTGGTGAACGCGCCGTACCTGCAGCACATGATCAGGGCTGGCACCGGAATCAACATAAACTACAAAAGGATAAAGAGGGTCAAGAACGCCAGCGGCCTCTCCTCCGGTGCCGAGAGGAGGAAGGAGGGGCTTGATGAACTCCCACGGCCCATCATCCATTGGTTTGAACTTGATATTAAATACACTTAGGCGGAATTATTGAAATAATGCCATGTTAATTTGATTAGACGGAGTGCTCAATTAGTTTTAAAATAGGTTCTGACTACCATAAACATAAATATCCACATTAGTTCATCCAGTTATATGGATGTCCAAAGCTATAGACGCGATCGTTCCAGCGGATACGAACAACATACAGGAAAAGCCAGTATCAAGTACAGTGTATGTATCACAAATTATAATACGGAAAACACAATACGAACATCCATCTCATCAATACTATCGCAAATAGACAGTAGTTATGAAATAGTCATGGTGGATAATAAAAGCACGGACACGTCGCCTGATATAGCACGAGAAACCCTGAAGAAAGCCGCTTGTAGCTTCACGTTCCTCACAGAAAGATGTAGTAGGGGAAGGGGCAGGCAGCTGGCCTTTGAAAATTCGGTGGGCGCATATATCTTATCGCAGATAGACATGGATGATGTGCTGCTCCCTGGCGCAATCCCAGCTACTGTCACCCTTTACCACAAACATTATGAAGGTATGTTCGTGCTTGTAAACGGCCTCTCCATATGCCCCAGAAGCCTAATATATGAGGTTGGAGGGTGGGAAGATTTGCAGTTCAGAGAGGATAGATTGCTGTGGTGGAGAATGGCTCAGAAGGGCAAGTTGATCGTCATTCCGTTCAAAATGCGGTCATACATAGGCCCCCCCCGGGCTAGCCCTGGCAGGAGGGGCGTACAAAAGAGGGTATTTAGCGCCTATGGCACGTTCAGAGATGCATTTAGGGTAAGGCAGAATCTCCTATTGCACCTTCCAGTGAACGCAAAGTGGTTTGCCATGGTTCCGCTGGCCCTAGCAGCTTATGTTCGCTCCCTAACCATGAAAAAGTTTGAGCGAGTTCCCCTGACCCTGGACGAGTGGTTTAACAAATATGAAAGGTTAGAACATATGCCAGAGCTCGCCTTATTGCTTAGAGGTTCGTCAAATGGCAAAGTTAGTAATAGTAAATGATTGCGCCCATGTGATGGAAAACCTCATACCGGTCGTTTCCAAAGTTTACACTGTAGAATACCTGAGAAGGACAAGAAGCCCGTTTTCCAAAACTCTTAACCTCGCATGGAAGATAATGGCTTCAAAGGGGGATATATACCACGTTAATTATGGGCTTCAGGATGCCTACCTTGTAGACAAGCTAAAAGGGCATCTTGACGTTTTACATCTACACGGCTCGGACGTAAGGACCACGCTGAAGACAGCGTGGCTGGGATGGATGGTGAAAAGCAACATGATGAACGCGAAAAGGGTTCTCTACGCCACCGAAGACATGAAAGAGGACGTAATCAGACTGAGACCTGATGCGATCTATCTCCCCACACCCGTGAATGTGGATGTCTTCGGTCCCAAGGAACTCTACGCGACTAAACCTAAGGCTGTCTACTTCAGGCTATCATATGAAACCTTGCCTTTGTCCGTTCCGCGCTTGCTGGAAAATGCGGGAATATCACTGGATATATTTGATAAAGTGATCCCATATAGGGACATGCCGGTCCTTCTTAAAAGATACGATGTCTTCATAGACAGATTCTCCATCCCTTCGTTATCAAAGACTGCCCTGGAAGCTATGAGCGCAGGCCTAGCTACCATTGATTATAGAAATAAGGATGCCATAGAAGAACGAATCGAGTTTCTAGGTGACCCTGGGAACGTCAGGTCAGAGGGAGAACTTAATAGGGAGTTTGTAATCAAGCACCACGATCACCGGGTCATCGGGGAAAGGCTCATAGAGATTTACCGCAGTCTTTGACATGGTCTCTAGCATACGAAGATGGTACAAGGATACCATCTTGAATTGAATCTGGAGAAGGTTTCCTAATTTACTGGTAACATGAAAAATATGATGCTGCTATTTCAATTAGCTATACGACCTCTATAATTATATGGACCCGAAGGCATTAGATGAAAGGCCCGGAATTCTTACATCGTTTTTAACGACAAGCTCACTGCCGCTGATAGATAGGAATGAGTAAATTATCCCGTTACCAGTAAGACTTTAAATGAGTCACAGGGAAGGTGCCGGCCGTAGAAATTATATCAACTCCTAGCAAGACCCAATTAAGCTCGCCGCCCTATGGCTACGCTCAACCAAGGTCAGTTGGCTACTATAACATTCAGGATAGAGCTCCTGTCCGCAAAGGCGGCTGCGGACACGTAGGAGCCGTCCAGATTTGCGGGTTGCTGTAAAGTGAACAAGCTGGATGATGACCTACCTCTTAGCAAAACCGTAAAAGACGCTCGATATTAATCCTCCATTCTCCGCCAGAAAGGTGGAAGGCATGTTATGTTGTAGCAGTTGCGCAGGGCTACGGCATGTAAAAGGATATTTTAGCTTGCCATCCCTTCGAACTTATATATGACGGTGTTAAATTCAGATGGGTGGTGAATCTCAAACGCATATGAAGAACAACAACGTCGTGATAGGCCATCATTATTGGAACAGACCGAGCGGAGGGCCACTGGTATGTGCTTCAACGGCATATGCTCTGGAGCAACTGGGATTCAGCCCTATCCTGACTTCAACGACAGACTTTGATCAACGAAATTATGAAAAGTGGTTTAGGATAGACCTGACGAGATATACAAAGCAGAGCTGGAAGTTGGGGTTGAGTAGGTTCGACCTTTACCTGAAATTGCTGGACTGGCGGCCCATGCTGAGCGCCATACGCAGGTGGAATGCGGGCCTCCTCTTTACCGACGAAGTTATGTATAAGCCGCTGCTAAAGCATAAAGCGAAGATGGGCTTTAAGATAATCGAGTATGTGCACTTCCCATACGAAGTATCCATGGAACCAAAGTTTCAAGGCTCAGGTTTTAGCTATGGTGGCGAATCTTACATGGTCGAAAGGTATGGAAGATTTCCCATGAATATGTACCTATGGGGCTATAGAAAACTCCTGCCCCACTATATGAGAAAAAATCCATTTGAAGCTGCCGACCTGGTGCTTACCAACTCGAGCTGGACGTGCAACCTAGCCAAGCTGGTATATAATGACACTCCGGTAATCCTGAATCCCCCCTTGCCTCCTAACGTAGAAGTTACAGCTTCAGCTGGGAAATATGAAAAGAAGGACAGAACGATCATCATGCTGGGCAGGTTCACCGCGGAAAAGAGGTTCCATTGGGTGATAACCGATGTCATGCCAAGATTGGTCAAGGAGGTGCCGGATGTGAAGCTTCTTATCCTCGGAGCGGCGATCACGGGGCCTGCCCATTCTTACATTGAAAGGCTAAAAAAATTGATAGAAGAATCAGGGGTTAAGGATGCCGTTTTGCTCTTGCCGGATGTGACACGAGATGTAATAGACATAACCATGGATAAATCCATGGTCTTCCTTAACGCTACCATAAACGAAACTTGGGGCATCGTGGTAGCCGAGGCTATGGCTAGAGGTTTGCCTGTAGTGATTCACAAATCGGGCGGTGCCTGGACCGATATAGTAAGAGAAGGATCATATGGATTTGGTTATGAAAGCGCGGAAGAGGCGACAGAAATCATATCCAGGTTGCTCACCGATCAAGTGCTCTGGCATAGATTCTCGTCTGCCTCAAAGGAAAGGGCATCGGACTTTACCATCTCTTCCTTCACAATGAAACTGAATAAGCTGTTAGATGGACTATAATCAGGATCTTCCAGTTTTGACGTCCTGTTCTTAGTTGCACGGCTCGATGGCTCTGAATCGGCTCTGCTGAATGCATACCATTCAGACTGCACCATCACGATAACTGGCCAGTTTCTCTTATCGGCCATATAATGTATTGTGTATGGTTCGTATAAATGTGGTTAAGGTGAAATCTTTTATTAATCAACACAAAGCGCGCAACACGGCAACGCCCTGAAAAACATTTATTACATAGGTAACTCGAGCGCCTTTATGGACCGCGCGGCTCTATTGTATGAGGGAGGGCATGATCAGCACTGGCTTGTCAAGAAATACGAGCAGATGCCCATTGACCTTGATATAATAAATTCATCCGCGGTGGTCAAGAACCCTGCTTCAATTTTGAAGGAGTATGATTATGTTATCTTCTTTGATAGCATGCTGGACTCCGACAGAGGAAGGAAGGCCGTAGACATTATCCTTTCCCACTTCAAGGAACCCATAGCCATGCTAGATGACCGGGATGATCCGGTCATTTTAAGATACATGCATCACCCGAATCTCAAGTACTTCAAGAGGGAGTTCCGTCGATTACCTTGGGACACCATTACTATCATTGGTTATAATATTTCTTGGATGTACTGGTACAGAGCTCACGGACGTCCCCTTCCTCTGACTTTGCCTGAAGCGATCCAAGCATACGAAGCCGGGAGGATACTGCCTCTCCCTCTATCTATCTCGAGCGCTGTAAATGATAGTATTATACAGCGTCTCCAAGGCACCACTAAAAATTATTCTATTAGCATGGTCGGAGTAACCCATTACACGAGCAGGTTGAGGAACTTCATCGCTAGGGGGGCAAGTCCTAGGAGACGGCTCCTCATCGCAAAAGAACTGAGGACTATACCCAATTCGTTCGTTTTAATGGGATATAAGGATGATAAGGATTGGAGGCCTCTGTCTGTAGAGGATTATGTAACGACAATAGCGAGATCGACATCCAGCGTTGCCACAAGGGGTAGCGGGTTTGATACTTACCGGTACTATGAAATCCCGGCTCTCAATAGTGTCCTGCTGGCTGATACTTTGAGGATAGTGATCCCCAACGATTTCGTGGCTGGAAAGGAAGCCATTTTCTTCTCGGAGCCGAAGGAATTGATATCAATAGTGGAGACCCTGGTTTCCGACGAAAGGCTAGCGAAGAGAATAGCAGAAGCAGGGCACAGAAAATACGAGGAATTTCATACGCCTCAAAGGAGGCTCATGTATCTGATAGAGGAGCTAAAAAGATGAAACAATCCATATCGGTAATAATTACTGCTCATGATCGAAAGGAATATTTGAAAGATGCTGTGAACAGCGTACTGAACCAGACGCTCGACAGGGACAATTATGAGGTAATCGTAGTTAAGAACTACGGGGATTATGATGATTGGTTAGCCGAAAGAAGAGTCAAGTCGATAGTTACACAGGAGGTTGGCGTTGGGGCCGACTATGTCATTGGTGCAGAGGAAGCAAAAGGAGATGTTATTTCCTTTCTTGATGATGACGATCTCTTCCTACCCTATAAGCTAGAAATTGTGAATCACGTCTTTAAAAACGATATCATTGGCTACCACAACGAAATGACCCCAGTGGATGAGGGAATGAGGCCCTTAAGGCTTAATGAGTTAAGGAAACAGGCTGCTTCTCGGCTATTCCCTGACGAGATTACATTAATTGATGCAGGGTTCATCAGCAAAAGGCCCCTAGAAATTGGCTTTCTGGTTAATAGTAGCTCTGTCTGTATCAGAAGGGAAAGCCTGTTATTATTTAAGGATGCTCTCAAAAAAGTCATAAAAAATGCTTCAATAGACGCTATCCTGATTCTTCTCCCATTAGAAGAGGGCAATTTAGCAATTGATAATAGGCGCCTAACCTTATTTAGGGTTCATAATAAAAGTACCCTCCCAGTAACAGTTGATCCAACTAAATACATTAGAGATAGATATTACTACTTCTATCATGCAAGTATGAATTTCAAGATATTGCTGGATTCACAGAAATTCATTAAGACCAGAGATTCTGTTCTAGCCTTTTATATTCAAAACAGAATACATTCCCGGTTCATGGAGCTTAAAGGTTGGAATACGGACAGAGCTTCATTGCCAACCAGCTTAAAAGAATCATTATATCTAATGAAAATAAATAGAAGAAGGGGTGAATGGTTGACTAGCATAGGATCTTTATTACCATTGTCTATAAAGGAAATGTTATTAGTCCAATATGCGAAACGGCGTTTGATCCCCAGAATGTCATATAACCTTTCCACTGGTTAGATGTCTCAGCATGATGTAATATTCATCTTTTATGTTTCAATAAAGGACAGAATCAGTGTGGATCATGTCGGTTCTCAGCAGGTGTGCAATCATCCTTGCGTTTACCTTGTTCATCTTCACCCTGCCGTATGCTATCACCTTGACCATGTATTGGTGAGCTACAGTAACGTCGTACCCTCGCTCCTTTAGCGTGTCGTAGACATACCGGTGGTTGTAGCCAGATTCCATTACGATCTTGGCTGTGCACTGTCTAGGAAATCGGGTAGCCCACCTTCGCCTCCTTAACAACCCTGCCTAGGTCATCCTTCATGGCCGTCTGTATGACCTTTCTAGGAGATCCAACGCTACAAGCATGTAGTTGGGCACGGCTTTACCAGTATTATCCTCTTTGAACGTCCCATCTAAGTCCCAACATCACAATAGTTTTAAATTAGCGGTGGAGAACCTACGTAAAATGAAGGGGGATATACAGGGCCGTCATCACAGTCCTAGAGCTCGGGATGACCTGATCATGTTTACCGAAAGCCCCCCTGCAAAAATAAGGTTGACGCTATTTCTATTTACCGACATCAGGACAGGAGCCGGTACAGAACGCGTCGCCTTAAATCTGATCGATCACAAGCCAGAAGATTTTGAGATCACCGTTGTGGAAACTGACTTCTTAGACGTTGTCAGGATACCTGTCAACCTAGCGGAAAAGGCGGCTAGCAAATGCAAAATCATCAAATTTCATAAGGAGGTGACTCATCCTATAGGTCTGCTGAGAAATAATTTATTAGTTGGTATGTGGGATAATCTAATAACCCGTCCCGTCCATCGAGAATACAGAGGGCTGAAGGAGTTTGTGCGGGCCGCCATAAGGGATACGGATGAAGTATATCTTATGAGGAATCAGTATGCGGCATTCTTTAGAGGGATAAACGATATTCCAATTATAGCATCTGATCACTGTGACGTACCGCCATTGCCCCCCTTCTACACTATGGTCAAAACAAATAACTCTGTCAGGAGGGCATTACGGACGCTATACTATCGAGCGCTTTACCGCCTTTATTATAAGCCAATAAACGGTCTACACGCCTTCCCAAAAGACCAGAGGATACTTGATAGAACAAATGTACGATATAAGATGATACTTTCCAATGGTGTTGACACATCCATTTTTCATCCGGATTACCATAGGAGGAACAGGCGAATTAGGTTCCTTTTTGTGGCAAGACTTATAAAAGAAAAAGGTCTCGATATTCTGTTACCCGTAATAGACATGCTGCATGGAGAGAACTTGGTAGAGTTCCATATAGCAGGCGGGGGGCCTATGGAGGAGGATGTCAGACAAAGAAAGGGCGTGATATATCATGGAGTACTCAGCAATGAAGACTTGGCTGAATTGTACAGGCAGTGCGACGTCTTTGTGTACCCATCGCATAATGATATCTATAGCCTTGTAGTCCTTGAAGCGCTGGCTTCAGGCCTCTACGTGTTGACTGGGGAATTCCAAAGGAAAACTTTCGATGACTTCGAAGGCAAATATCTTGAGTATATACCAATGAAAGCGGAGTCATTTTACAAGAGGGTGCAGGATATAATCAAGGATAGAAGGATTATTGAGCATGATAAAAGAGCTCAGTTTGAGTACATTAAAGCCAATTATGACTGGAGTGTCATAGCAGACAGGTTTTACGATTACATGAGGACATTTTATGAAGAAAGCAAAAAAATCTCAGATGATAAAGGAGGAAACCGTTCTAATAGCCATACATGAGAATCCTAGTTCAGGTCAGCTATACATGATCCCGTACCGTAGCCGTTAATAATTGGCTTTCCTTTACACCCATAGAACGAGGGCATGCTCACTATAGCTTCTTAAGTTTTCTGCTGAATACGTCCTCAATGAAGCCGTGGTACAGTTCATCCCTGACAAGCACCCAGTATATGCTAACCAGGAGCTTCCTGGCCACCATAACTATTGCCTTACCGTTTCCCTTCCTCTTGTTAGCTATCTTTTCATATGCCTGCATCATCTTGGGGTTGTGCCTCGCTGCACCCGGAGCTGCCTGTATCAGATACCACCTGAGCCCGCTGTTTCCCAGCTTCGTTATCCTCCCAGTGAACCTGACGTCGCTGAACTGATAAAGCGAAGGCGCAAGGCCTGTCCACTCAGGACACCAGCTTCCTTAGGTTGCTGAACCACCCTATATCCCCTATCTCATATATGATGAGCAGTGCACCGTAATTAGCAATCTATCCCGGTGAAGCCCAGCAGCAGTTCCACCTTCTTTCTGTCCTGGTCGAATACAGCTATCCCCGCCGGCTCCCTGTTAACATAATCTATCAGGGGATCGATGGTCTCCAGTATAGCCAGCTGGGACCTGATCACGAATCGATCCATGGTCGATAGACGTAGTAGTGACCTAGGGTATTCCACCCCCTGCCTTGAAAACAGCTCCCCATCATACTTGCTGGTAACGGTATAATTTACTCATATATTTTTGAAATATGGATTTATCGCAGCGGCGCGGTCCGGTTATGATTTTGGCTACGCCGGTTCCCATCTTCTCCACATCTATGTGGTATTCCCTTTCTATTATGCGTTCACCGTTCAGCACACAGAGCATCCTTCCCTCCTGATCTTTCATTATCGTGATTATTTCGTCGACCGCGTTCACAGTCATACATCATACCGGCGGTTATTTAGACGCTGCACCCTGCCAAGTGTAAAATATCATTATAGTTACCCCTGATAATATGCCTCAATGACCCTTGCAGAGCCCTGTTTCCTTAAATCGTGTGTGATCCTTCTTCATATGCCCGATCATCATAATGCCCAGCCCTTCTCGCCCCAGCCGTACTTTAGAGCGCCCTAGCCCTTGGACGCCGCTGGGAAGGGCGCTGCAGGGATCACAGCCTCCGCAGCTCATCCAGAAAGGCCGGCTTCCTAGCGTGCCTCTCCCTGAGCCGGCGCAGGAGCAGGTCAAATTCCGCTTTAAACCCCTTTATGCCCTTCATCATCTTGAGCTCCCTGACGATCTGCCGATAGTGATCCCTGCCCATTCCGCCTTCCGCGTAGCGCGGCACCAGCTCCTCGTATGCGTGAAAGTACTCCCGAGGGTACCTCTCCGACAGCTGCCCGTAGTAACGATCGAGGGTGCCCAGGCTCTTGCTCGACAGCACCAGCTCCAGCGCCCTATCGTACATCCCCTCCCTCAGGCACATCTCGATGATCGTGCTCGTTCCCGCATCGTGCCGCTCATCGGCTGACAAAAGGTGATCCATCATATCCCTCAGGGTGCCGCCCCAGTCGGGCCCGGCCGCCCGTTTAAGCCTGTCGTAGTGCTTCCAGTCCCTTTCCTTGTAAAAGAGGGTCATCAGGTTCTCCCTGTATTTCTCCGGGTCGTTCTCCTCATAGAACCCGTCCAGGAAATGGCGAAGCTCCAGGGTGAGGTGAGGCGGGAAGAGCTTGAGCCCTTCTTCGGCTACCCTCACAGCATCCTCCTTTCTCCCGTCCTTATCTAGCCTCCCCACGTAGAGGACGCAGAAGGTTTCGTCATCGCGATAATGGCGCCGGAACAGGTCGTATAGCTCCGCGGTGCTCCTCTCGTCGCCCAACCTGTCCAGAATGTACGCCTGCATCAGGACGAGCTGTTCTGCCTCGTAGTGCTTTGACCAGTCAACCTTCGGATCTGGGACTATGCTGGGGAGATGAGGCCCGAGGAGGCCCTTCCAGTATAACAGGTCCTCCCTTGTGGTGCATGTGCTCTCCAGTGCGGCCTCGTAGTTTTCCTGAAAGTAGTCCGGGTCCCGGGCTATGTACTTCCTGAAAAAATACTCGATGTACGGCGCCTTATTCTTATGGTCCAGCGATGCCCCGCTGATGGCCGATGCGAACCCATCCAGCGCTGACTGAAACTCCCCGCCGTAGTAGCCATCCGAATCATCCACCACGTCCATGTTTTCGGCTATCACTTCGGAGAGAGCCTGATACACCCTGGCGGCCTCCTCGAAGTTCCCCCTCTCGGCGTGGCGCTTTGCCAGCTCAAAGAAGGGGGAGAAGTCGACTTCCGTGCCGTATTCGATCGCCCCATATCTGCCCATGGCGGCCTCATAGAGCCGTGCCACCTCCTTCCTGTAGTCCGAAACGCTCCTGCCCCCTATCCCCCCTTCACCGTCCATGTAGATGAGAAACCGGTCCCTGAGGGCTTCATCACGGTCGAACTCTCGCTCCAAGAAATCCTTGAGCCGTCGCTCCGTAGAGCGCTCGAACGCCTCCTTCAGCCTGCCCTGATCGCCCTTGGTGCTCTCCTCGATGCCAGCCCGATCCTTCGAAATGGCGAGCAGCGTGGCCACTATGTGCTTGCAGTAACCTTCGAAGTCGTAGGGGCAGGTGCACGTCCCTTCGATCTTTTCGCCCAGCCTGACCTCGACCCGATACGTCCTGGTCCCGTGGACTAAGGACGTGGCCCTTTCGCCGGAAAGCCTGATGTCATGAACCCTCCCCTCCTTGTAGTATTCGACGCCTCGCTTGAACGACTCCTCCGTGCACAGCTCCCTTATCCTTTCCGCCGTCGGGTTCATAGCACATGCCTTTTATCGAGCCCTGTTCTTATCCGTTGCTCCTGGCGCAACGGGATGTCGTGCCCCAGAATTAATCATATGTGAACGGAAAGGATAAACGAAACTCAAACGATATTGAGCGCAGTCGTTCCTGCAACACCTGTCAGATACTAGGCAGGAACTTCTTCCGCCAATTGCCCGCATAGCCTTCCTTATGCCCAAGTTGGTTGATGATAGATTTTACGATTATTTAAGCAGAAAGCCTACGGCTTAAGCCGTAGGATGAATGCGAAACCTATATAATATATCGCAATGGCATTAAGATTCAGGCACGAAACTACTCCTGTGGAAACATGAGAAAGTCGTGCATGAAAATCCCCATGCAGTGATTGGTCCGAAAGGACTTCAGCATGAGGTTGG
>JAFLXO010000015.1 GCA_029786595.1 Nitrososphaerota archaeon
ATGCTGCTGGAAGAACCGTGATAATAGTCACCCACGATGTTGAGTTCATATGGCCACTTCAACCACGAATACTTGTAATGTCCAGCGGGAAGATCGTACGCGATGGGAGAGCTAGTGATATATTTGTGGATGAAGGGCTACTTCGAAGCGCTAATCTGATCATGCCGCAACTTGCGGAGATATCAAACAGGATAGGGATGGCGCCAGCCGCATTGGACATCAATCAGCTGTTAGAAGTGAAAGATAATTGGCTTCGTATTTGATAGAGGGGTTTATATTTAGACGGGGGGGCTCGGTAATACAGAGGAGAGATCCTAGAGTAAAACTTCTACTGGCGGCATTCCTGATAGTTATTTCCTTAATTAGCACTAATTCATATGGTGTTGTATTAACACTCATATTCATCCTATCTGTCTCGATTATAGCGAGGGTGATAAAAAGGATGACTAAATTGACATTATTTACTATTCCCTTCGCCATATTCATATTCATAATAAATTATGTAGTAGGGCTAGGTGTTTTAGCGTCAGGCATCATAGCGGTCAGATTCATAAACATAGTTATAGCGTCATCAACATTCTTCATCACCACATCTCCAGATGAGCTTGAATATGTAATGAGGTGGTTGAAACTACCACGGGACTTTATATTTGCGTTTGTAACAGCGGTCAGGTTCGTGCCAGTGCTCATGCTAGATTTCTACTCAATTGCCGATGCTCAAAAATCAAGGGGGTTACAGGTAGACGTAAGGAACCCTTTAAAATGGGCGAGGAATCTTATTCCAATACTGATCCCATTGATGGTGAATTCCTTTATGAGAAGTGAGCAGTTGGCGGAAGCGATGGAGGCGCGTGGTTATGGTTCAGTAAAGGTTCCGACTTCTATGTACAAATTAAGGCTTAATCTTGGTGATTATATTATGACTGGGCTTACCTTATTTATATGCTCAGGCATGATGTATTTCTTGGTAACGCTTTGAGTTTATATTGATTAGTCCTTTACTTTCTTGATATTTGAATTGTTGAACTTTACGATATATATAAATATAATTAGTTTGGAGATGGTTGTCCATGAGTACACCGTCCACATCGGTAGAAAGATCAAATGATCACCCTGTTTCCAGTAGATACAAGTGGACGGCGTTATCTAATACTACGATAGGCGTCCTAATGGCTTCAGTAGACAGCAGTATAGTTATAATATCGTTACCATATATACTACAAAGTGTTTTGGCCCATACGCCCGGGGGAACGGCACCAGTGAGTTCAGCCATTTACGCTATAGCTACAGCTAGTTCCTTCAGCTATGTAATTTGGGCTTTGTTGGGTTACATGCTTATAACAGCCACGTTGTTATTGTTCTTCGGCCGGTTAGCCGACCTCAAGGGCCGTGTTAAGATATACAATTTAGGGTTTGCGGTATTTACAATAGGTTCGTTGCTAACTGGTCTATCCGCGCTCATAATCCCTAATTCACTCATAACCGAAGGTATTCAGATAATAATATTCAGGATAGTTCAAGCTGTTGGAGCTGCTATGTTATGGTCTAATTCGGCCGCTATCCTTACAGATGCGTTTCCGTCAAATCAAAGGGGGATGGCATTAGGAATAAATATGGTAGCTGGAGTCGGAGGCGGTATACTTGGGCTCGTGCTTGGTGGCATAATAACTTCTGTAGCTAGCTGGAGATATATATTCTTCATCAATGTCCCGATAGGCGTCTTTGGCACTATATGGGCTTATATGAAACTAAGGGAAGTTTCTACTAGAAAACGCGGGGAATCACTAGATGTAGCCGGAGGTTTGCTTTTATCTGGGTCCATAGCCATGCTCCTGTTGGGGGCAACCTTTTACACATTAGGTGGAATGGTGACCTCCAGCGCTGCGGGTGTGTTCTATACAGTATTTCATGTATATTCGTTTTATAGTTATGTGTCATTTGGTTTGTTTCCAATTCTACTTGCTCTATTTATAGTAAATGAAGTGTACTGGGCAAAATTCCCGCTTATGAAGTTCTCCTTATTCAAAAGGCGCATGTTTACAAGCGGCGTCATTGCTTCAAGCCTTGTCGCGGTAGCAAGGGGAGGTATAATGTTTCTCTTAGTCTTTTATTTTGAGGGCGTGAGGGGACTCAGCGCATTTCATGCGGGGTTGGAGCTCATTCCTATGAGCTTGGGCTTCCTATTAGTAGGACCAATAAGTGGAATAATATCCGATAGAATAGGTTACAGAAGCCTGACGCTGGCAGGCGTCATTATCTCCGCCATATCTGTGACGTTTTTAGCAATCCTACCTCAGAGTGCAAATACTCTTGAAGTTACAGGGATTCTAGCGATGGCTGGAATAGGGGGTGGTCTATTTGCATCTCCTAACATAGCTTCTATAATGGGGTCTGTGGAACCGGAAGTGAGGGGTGTTGGGGCAGCAACCAATTCAACCCTTGTAAATATAACAAATATGATGGCTTTGACCGTCGCATTTGTATTTATAGGCACAACGGTCAATGTATCCAGTTTTATAACATTATTTATAGGAACTACTAAAGACCTACCCGCTGCGGTGGTTAATAGCTTAGCATATCAACAACAATGGATCACGTTCATGCAAGCCTTCCATCATGTATTTGAAATATTTCTAGCAGCTGCGGTTATAGCCATAATTCCATCCATTATAAGGCCGAATCTTGTTGAGAAAAGGTTGGATACTGAGCTAATTATTAAACCAAAAACCAATTTCCCGGGCGCAAAAACAAAAGATGAAAAGTGAATTAGGGCATTCTAAAATGACATCCTCTTATGTTCAAACACCTAAGCTCCCCCGATGACTATCTCCATTTATGGGTTTGTCGGTCAGCAGAGAAGTTGTTTCCTGATTCAATAATATGTAGCCACTAACATCCGTCTGATGCCCGCCCTAAGGCGTCTATTTAGGTACAAATTCTGGCATGGCAATCTCTACCACACAATGTTATCACAGGTAGCATTTAAAGGATCTCACTGTTGTTGAGGGAAGCCATTTATCTTTTACCTGAAATATCATGGTTTTAAGCTTCCACCAAAGGTCCCCACCATCTTGATAATCTCTAATTACATGTTTTCAAGCTCGAACAATAGAATACTAGAAACCAGATAAAAATGCAATTATGTTTGAAGTTTATCGTAGCTAACTCATTGACCGTTAAATACGTCGTTCGAGCCTTTAATGGTGTGTTTTTGCGCTGTTATAAGGTAGGCTGCTGCAACCCCCCTATTAATACGGAATGTCTTCATTTTTATAACTTCTCTATTAGAAGTGATTGTGACTGTAGGATAATCCACTGGGTCCCCATAACCGGCTATTATTGAACATGAGAGATTTAACAATTTATTATCAGCTTCTCCAATCAGAAGGCCTGTAGGCCCCATAAAATTATCGGGTTCAAGTAAAATATGATCTTCTTTCATAGATTTTATCTGTTCGTTTTCTTCCTTATTCCTTCCCACTACCAATTTGACAGATTTAGATAATCTGAAGTGCCTTCCAAAACTCAATAGTTTAATATCCTTTAATTGCATTACGGTAAAATGCTCGAACGCATCGCCTAGTTTTGCTGCATAGTTAGAATCTGTAAGCATGCAACCGCCGCCTGCATTCGGCCAAGCTAAAAGGCCGAACTTCTTAGCCATATCTATTTGCTGTTTCCTTGATCGTCCTTTGATATCGCCTAGCCGCTCCCTTTTTATTTTACCTTCAGATTCTGCTAGGGTGGGTTTAAGTTCCCTAGCTGAAAGTGGCCTCAATATCTGCCCCTCCAAGCCAGCTTCTTTTTCTATAAGATTTAAGGCCGCAAGGTTTTGAGACATGGGCCTTTGGCCTAACACTTCACCAGTGACTATAAAATCAGCTCCTTCCTCTTCCATAATCTTTTTAGCGATCCTGAACATATATATCCTGCAGTCTATACAAGGGTTCATAGCAGAGCCATAACCATGCTTTGGTTTTCTTATCATTTCTAGATAATCTATGCCAGAAGTCACCACCCTGAGTTTTATATTTTCGTCATCAGCAAACTTCATAATGTCTGTAAGATTGGCGCAGCATCCCTTATTGAATGGAGTGACAAAATGGACGCCAATTACTTGTATACCATTTTCCTTGATAGCCTTGACAGCGAGCATGCTGTCCAAGCCGCCGGATACCATAACTATGGCCTTGGTCAATGTAATTGGGCTCCTTCTTCGGTGATAAATATTTAATGGTAAAAACTACTGTATGATATAATAATGACAAATCAAATTAATATAAATACATATCCAGCACCATAATTATATGTTGCATTACGCCTAAAATGTAAAAAATTGTTTCGTCTTTGATTATGCCAAACATCTAATAAATCCGCCTATTATTATATATACAATATCATCGCAGGTGTCAAGAATATATCTGTATCCCAGAATTTCGAAGTAGTATGTTTATAAAACCCATCAATTTACAGGTTTTAGTAGAACTTATTATGTTGGGCGTATATGTTAGCTAGTATGCCCATATTGTGGTTAACTTGAAAAAATTTGAATGATAATTTTTAGGTAATGATTAAATAACTTGGCGTCTAGATTCTGCTAAATGAAGATAGCCGTAACGTTGAATAAAGATAACGAACTTAAACCATTGGAGGAGGCAGAAATATTGGGCATTATAAGCGCAGATACTAAGGAAATAATTCGGTATCAAAATCCAGGTTATAATATAAGTAAGGAACTAACTATGGAAGCAATCTTAGGACTTAATGTGGATGCTGTAGTAGTAAAAGAAAAATTCCTCTGCCCTGGTTCATATGGCATGTCCTTCGGCAGGCTCAAATACGTTTTAACCCAATACGCAAACTTAAACGATATCTTAACGAATATCGATATCTTAACAAAGCACGCTTTAGATGAATTGGAAGATAGTGTTTACGCAGAAAGTATGAACGAGTCTGGTGTCTGTGTGGATGATGATAGACCAAATTAAAATTCCAAATTATTAATTAGCCATTGGATGTTATACAAATTAGATTTAATAAAAATGAGGTTAATATATTTTATTTTTAGCGCTAAATAAAATCTTTTACGCATCTGGAATAGAATTATTTCTAGAGCCTATAGATATATAACCACATCAATTTTTAATGTTTTTAAACATATTTGACTTAAATCGCAGTTCGCGACTTCAGTAGTGTGTTTACTCGATTATTTATTTAACAATATAATCAAGCCCACAAAAAACAATATCGATGACGGCTCATAGTGAGTTGAATGATTCATCACATTTCAGACATCCCCAGAGTAATTCATCGCCGTCATTATAATTTATAAAGGGTTCATTAATAAATATTAGCCCAATAAGTCAGAAATGCCTATTCGCAAGTATTTTCCATATTATTTCTATTTATTGTTATACATATAATATATTTGTATTCATAACTAACACTATTTCGTTATATAGAAATTGAAGATTTAAATACTATTATGCTTCACTTAAATTATATGAAGACATCAGAGGAACCTAAGGTCGGTCAGGAGCTGTATCATATTAGATTAAAAAATGGTGATATACCTCGTTTTGTATTTCTTCCGGGCGACCCAGCTAGAGTTAAGTTGATAGCATCAACTTGGAAAGACGCCAAATTTGTAGCAGAAAACAGAGAATATCTTACGTATAGTGGTACCTATAGGGGAACCAAACTTGCTGCTACATCAACTGGTATAGGGTCTGGAGCTATGGCTATAGCGATTGAGGAACTATTAAGAGTGGGGGCTGATACATTTATCAGGACAGGCACCACTGGAGCCCTTCTAAAGGATTTGAAAGTAGGAAGTATCATAATATCTACCGCGGCTGTTCGTGGTGATGGGGCTACCAAGGCATATGTGATGCCGGAGTATCCAGCAGTTGCAAATTTTGAAGTGATCCTCGCTGCAATCGAGGCTGCAGAAAAGCTTCAGGTCGATTATACATTAGGTCTGACATATTCAACTGATAGTTTTTATTTAGGTCAATCTCGTCCGGGTTTCCGTGGCTATACGAGTGAATACTCTAGGAGGATATTGAAAGAATTAGCTGATGTAAAAGTAGTGAACATGGAGATGGAATCTTCCACTTTGTTCGTACTTTCAAGCATATATGGGGTCAGAGCCGGATCCATATTCGCGGTTATAGCTAACAGAGCTAATGGTGAGTTCGAACATAAAAAGGGAATAACTAATATGATAAAGGTGGCGAACGAAACTATGCATGTACTTGCTCAATGGGATAAATTAAAGGAGAATGATAATAAACGTTATTTCTATCCATCATTATTGAAATGAATTCCTAACTGTTAATAAATGTTAGTAACAGCTTTAAACGTTAATTAATAACCACCATATAAGCTAATTTTAAAATTTTGCTCAATTTAGATAAAAGTTTTAACACGTTCCTCCTTCTCCCTTCTTTCATTATGTATATATAACACAATCAGGCCGTTTAAAATTTGAACTTTGATTTAACAAATTCCACCCATATAATCTATACAAGAATTAAAATTTAGTTTTCCCTTCCTGCTACATAATACGCTTATTAAGGGTATCAACAGTTCTAATTTATGCGAGTATTTATTAACTTCCCCGTTTCGGAAGGCGCGGTTGAATTAATTAAAAAGGAATTCAGTGATCTCTCCATAACGAACACCTACAAATATGCTGACGCATACTTAATCGAAACCGAAATACCGCCAGTGACTTCCAGAGTTAGGATTATACAAGCTATTACTGCTGGTGTTAACCATATAGTAATGAAAGGTATTCCCAAAGATGTCGTATTATGTAGTAATGCTGGCGCTTATTCAGATTATGTAGCAGAACATGCAATTGCTCTATTACTTTCGTTTTATAAAAAGATACCAGAGAAGGTGAGAGAGATGCGAGAAGGCATATTTATGCCTGAGAGCGTCGGTACACTGAAAGGGAAAAGGATCGCTATAATTGGATATGGGGGAATAGGGAAGGCTGTAGCGCGATTAGCTAAATCGTTTAAAATGAAGGTCATCGCGTACGGAAGAAGACCCAATTTAGCAGATGTTAATTGTGATAATTATACAACATCTTTAAATGATATATTTGGGTCGGATATCTATTTACTTGCCTTACCTTATACCAAGCATACTGAAGGATTAGTAAATGATGTGATATTAAATAAAATGGGTTCTAATGCCATATTGGTAAATGTAGCAAGAGCCGGTATAGTGAGGAAAGAGTCACTTATCCAGCATTGTAAAACAAATAGCGGGTTCTATTATATAACAGATGTATGGTGGAACGAACCTAATATTGATAAAATACCATGGAAAAACATCATAGCAACACCGCATATCGCTGGCGGAATATCCGAACAAGCCTTTATTGAAGCATTTCGTAGTGCTTTATCCAATATAGACCTCTTCTTCAAGGGTCAACAGCGAAATGTTGTTGACAGGAAAGAATACGAGGGATTGAGTGGCGGCACACCGGCGTTAAGGAAGATGATTAAAAATCAGGAAAAATAGAAAAGTGAATATCAACCAAAAGTGTGATGGTCGCTTGGTAGAAGAACCATCTCTGCCTGACATAGGTTAGAATGTTTTTTACTTTCAATATTAGTTTGGTGGGATGCTTGATTTGCCTGTAGTTTATATCATAACTAGGGTTAAAGCATCATGATCAGTCCACAAGATTAAGTAGAGCTATATTGATTGAAATACCTGAATTTACAACTAATGTATGGAAATTATTTTGGCTTAACTTTGGTGGAAGCATTGCTTACCATAAGCACCTCCACTTCACCTACAAGCGGATTTGATATTAGGTAATTTTCCAGCCCATCTGTCCCCTTTTCGCTATCATCAAGTGAAAAGTCGGCTATTATAGCGTTTAACCCGAAAGCAATAGGTTCTAAATAATATTTGATTAATTTATACCCTTTTGCTGTATCAAATATTTCATCTGGTTTAGTTTCTAGTTGTTTAGGTAGTATCTTTACTCTTACAATTATCGGCATTAATTTATCAACCTTCACTTAAATTTGCTTGCTGATTACGGCCCCTCAAATCCACAGTTTTCGCACTTGTAGGTTCTTGCGAATACTCTACATTTCTCACATCTCCATATGAGTACCTTTCCGCAGTCTGGGCAGTAAAATTTTGTATATTCTTCCTTTGATGTTATTGGCCTATGACAGGAATTACATATAGGTAGATTCATAGTAGCAGGCATTTATGATGCTCTAAGACACAGTTATATAAGTGTTTTAAAAGAACAAGGCTACCGCAATTTATGCGGTAGCGCAGACACTCCAACCGCAGACTGGGCATGTGGCGCATCCTTCTTTATAAACCAAATCCGTGTTACAAACTGGACATTTAAATATAGCTTGGTCTGTTGATGCTACTGGCTGTGAATCTGCAACAACCGCTGGATCTTCCTCTCTGTTTGTTGGGGTTATGTATACTTGGCTAGTTATAGATTTATCCCTAAAAACAGTTATATCTTTTGCGCCTAATTTATAAGCCAGTTTGTACACCGACTCAACATCATTTACCGTAGCCTGTGCTGGCATGTTTATTGTTTTTGATATTGAACTATCCACCCATTTCTGGAAAACAGCCTGAGCTCTGACATGGTCTTCGGGTTTGATATCCATAGCGGTTACAAAAACCCTTTTCATATCATCTGATATATAAGCTATAGGTCTGATGCTACCGCCGTTATTTATTATATCCCTGAGTAGTTCATTGCTATACATACCTTCGTCTTTTAACACCTTTTCAAACACGGGATCTACATAGTAAAATGATCCAATAGTTATATTCTTTTCATATACTAATGAATACACTGGTTCCATACCACTGCTCACTCCGGCTATCATCGATATGCTACCTGTTGGTGCTATGATCACAGTATACGCATTTCTCAATCCCTTTTGTTGGATGTGTGCTGCTAATTCATCCCACCTAAAATGCCAACTCTCCTTATTATAAAACCCATCAAAAGGCAGTTCCCCCTTCTTGTAAAGGCTGGATTCAAATAATGGGAAAGATCCTCTTTCCTCTGCCAGCTTGATTGATGCAACCTTTGAATAATAATTAATATATTCTGCCAGTTGCTCCATGAATAGTATTCCATCATCTGCATTATATCCTAATTTCAATTCATAAAGGAGATCGGCCAACCCCATCACACCTAGACCTACCTTCCTTGTATATAGAGTGGCGGTCTCGATATCCTTGATGGGGTATTTGTTTATATCTATCACATTATCCAAGAATCTAACCGCTATTTCCAAGTCATCTTTGAGGGCATCCCAATTATATTTAACAGGTGTGTCACCGGTTTCTTGTACATAGCTCCATACATTGATGCTGCCCAGGTTACAGGATTCGTTAGGATAAAGAAGCACTTCTCCACATGGGTTTGTAGTTACTATTGGCCCCAGAGCGTTTAAGGTGGGGTTGTGCTTATTGACGGTATCATAGAATATAAGACCAGGCTCAGCGCTCTCCCACGCTTGATAAACGATCATATCAAACAGTTGCCTGGGATTAATATATTTTGCAACTTGACCATTTCTAGGATTTACAAGAGGATAAGGTTCATTCTTTTCGTAAGCATCCCAAAATTCCGGATATACAAGGATTGAAATATTGAAGTTCTTCAGAGCTGAATTACCCTCCTTTGCTTTTATAAATTTTTCAATATCGGGATGGTTTATATTTAGTATCCCCATATTTGCCCCCCTCCTTATTCCTCCCTGTTTTATCACGTCAGTCATAGTGTCGAATAATTTCATGAAACTGACTGGGCCTGATGCCACCCCACTAGTCGTCTTGACAAAATCCCCTTCAGGCCTCAATTTGGAGAAGTTGTATCCTACACCGCCTCCTGCCTTGAATATTATGGCCGCATTCTTCAACGTCTCCATGATGCTATCTAGCGAATCGTCTATATCCAACACAAAACACGCTGATCCCATCCCGAGGTATGATCCGAAATTGGCTAAGGCCGGAGTATTGGGGAGAAATTTTCTACTAACCATCAGATAATAGTATTTATCAATAGAATCGGCTATATGATCAAACTCCCTCCCTTGTAACATCTCCAATAATTTGCTCCAAGACACGTTCACACATCCTAATGCGTTCATTCTATCATAAAGTTGCTTTAGCGCTTTAAGATGAAAGCCATTAAGTTGGTATTTCCCTATATAGAATCCTTCAATCTTAGTTACTTCATATTGTTCAGTAGGGAATGGTTCGTTACCGCCATCCTTTTTATACACCTTTGGGTCATAAAGCACATCCGGAAGTCCAACATGTACAGCCACTCTTGTAAATAATTCCTTAAGGGTTTCTATAACGTGCCCCTTCTCATCTTTCTTTAAATATCTAGAAGCTAGTACTCGAAGAGAATTTAGATCAAATGTTTTATCCACTTCATCAATTACTACTTTATTTAGTACCTTCTTCTTCTCCTCACGTATTTCCGCCCTCTTCTGCCTGTACAGTATAAACGCCTTGGAGACTTTGACCTTCTCCTTTTCTATTAATACTCTTTCAACCAAGTCCTGTACATCCTCAACTGAAGGAATGCCTCCTCTTTCTTCAAGCCTTTGTGTAACCTCATCAGCTATCTGCTCGGCGCCCTTTCTGTCTCTTTCGCCGACCGCCCTCTGAGCCCTCCAGATCGCTTCAACTATCTTTAATTTATCAAACGGTACTTCTGTCCCATCACGTTTCTTAATGGTGCCTATCTTTACCATAGCAAATCATTGATGTGGTCATACTAAATATACCTTTTTGTAAAAATAAATTAACAAGTCTATGCGTTGTTCATAAGTCATAACCTCTATATGAGATGGATCAATTGTCAAAAGTGTTTTATTGTTTATCGGCTTGTAAGCTTATTATAGCAGCAGCTATATCCCCATTAGTGTTCATAAGGGATGCTTCGGCCTTATCTCTATCAACTCCAGCCTGGCTCATTACAAGTAGTACATCCTCCTCCTTGAATCCTTTAATCTCCTTTTCTTCAATTTCCGTGGCCGTTACTTGAAATACTTTAAGCCCTTTAGTTGTTATTTCGCTGACAGCGGGTTCCTTGAGCGTGATTTCCTTTGTTGCAGATTTTATTATAACTTCGGTCACATCGGGGACCTCCTTTACCTCCATCCCCATCCTCTGCATCATCCTCCTAGCTTCTCTGTTATCGAGCATATGTCAGTGATGATTTGAGTATCATAATAAATGTTTTGTGTAACAGCTAGATCCAGTTAACTGGTAGCTGTATTTTAATGGTAATTTATGGAGTTTGTCAGGATTATATAACTCCTCTAAATTCAGTAATTTATTTATTTGGATATAGCTTCAGCCAAAGTATGTGCTGCCTGATTATACACGTAATGGATTAATACTGGTGGCTTTCATATGTGTTATGGGGGGTAGATGTTGGCCGATTCCCTTTTTCTAGTTAGTGTTTTTGCTGCTATGTTTGCTATCATCGATCCAGTGGGTACAGTACCCATATTGATGGCTTTGACTGATAATTATTCTAGAGTTGAAAGGCTTGATGTTATCAATAAAGGGATACTGACGGCTTCTGGATTGGTACTCGGATTCATGTTTGTCGGGAAATATATATTTGAGGTTCTAAGTATAAGTATTTCTGATTTCATGATAGCCGGTG
Organism: Nitrososphaerota archaeon; assembly: GCA_029786595.1. Lineage (GTDB taxonomy): Archaea > Thermoproteota > Nitrososphaeria > Conexivisphaerales > UBA164 > JAJZYL01. Next base: position 11,711 of record JAFLXO010000015.1, read on the forward strand.
GAATCTTATTGTTCATTGTAGCTATTGATATGATGTTCGGCAGGACTTCGCGCGCGAAGCTAACCCCCGGCGAAGAACAAGAAAGCCTTCAAAAGGGAAGCGTGGGTATAGTACCTATAGGTACGCCACTATTGGCCGGCCCCGGTGCAATAACTACCGCTATAATCTACTTTAACATAAGAAGCATAGGTGTGGTAGATCAGATCGGAGTATTCTTAATGATAATCCTAGTTCTAATCGTATCATATTTTATATTAAGATATTCTATGATAATTTTCGAAAGACTTGGTAGGACTGGATCGCTTATCCTTTCTAGAATAATGGGGCTTGTCCTAGCTGCTATAGGCGTATCATTTGTGATTTCTGGAATAACCGCGATTATCCCCACCATTTAATTTCCATCGTTATATATTAGTACAATCCTTGATCATCATCTGCCATACTGAAGATGTTGTTATTACCGTGGTAATATAATATCAAGCCCTTCGGCTATTTCAATTTGGCCAGCCGTGATAAGGTAGAGAAGCGCGAAGAAGTACCTTATAACGTTCAATGCATCCATCCCCTTTATAAGATCATAAAAACTGATATGCCCAACCGTAGCTAATTTGTTTAATATCAAATCTTCCAAGGGCTTAATTATTTCAAGTTCACTTTTTTCATCTAATAATGGTATTGAAGCTGGTTCAATAGCTTGGGGATGGCTAATTGGACCTTCTCTTTCCAACTCCTTAAGCAGGTCCCTGAAAGCTTCTAGCAACTCATTCATATCAGTTATAGGAAATTCTGTGGCGTATGGGGCCATGAGCTCCTTTAACGGATAATCAAGTTCAAACGTGGGTTTTCTATAAGTAGAAGGTTCATAAAAAAGCCGTTGCGCCTTGAATTTGTAGATGAGGCTAGAAGTGTTCAACGCTAACCCCGTAACCCTAAAATCGATTAGTGGTAGTTCCAAAAGGTAATCATAGAACAGCTGGAGCAGATCGTTTACACTGAGTTTCCATGGGTCATATCGTCTAAGTAGATCTGGATTAAGTAAGATCTTGATAGCCGAACTTCCATCTTCAGATGACATTATTTATCTCCTCCATATTTAACCTTGCGACACTACTGTCGCCGTCCTTCCTGTATACACCTATCACATTGTTAGCCTTTGAAGCTACTAGGTCTCTGAGGGTTACGACTATTAATTGTGATTTCTGGCCCCATTCCCTAAGTAGATTACCTAGAGAATTTGTGTAGCGGGCATCCATATTGGCATCTATCTCATCAAACAGATAAAATGGAGAAGGATAACTTGATTGCAACGCCATCAGAAAGGCAACAGAGATTACCGACTTCTCTCCACCGCTAAGGGAAGCCGATTCACGGGCCGGGGTGTTTCCGAAGGAACCCATTATAAACAATCCACCTGAAAATGGGTCATCTATAGATTCTAGTTCAAGCCAAGCTTCTCCCGATGTGATCTTTCTAAATATAACTCGAAATTCCTTATCGATTTCCTCATATGCCTTGATGAACACCGCCCTCTTTTGAGAATCTATCTCATTAATGAATTTGACTATGGCATCTCTATCCTTTTCTAATTCTCCTCTCCTTATGGAGGCGTCTCTATATGAGGTATACATCTCCCTATAATCCCTTTCTGCAATTCTGTTGAGCCTGGTTGATAATTCATTCAATTCGGCTTCCAGTAACCCTAACATGACCGATGTGTTAGCATCAAATTCATAAGGTGTTACACCCATCCCATTTAACTGATCCTTTAATTCATTCCTTCTAATACCTATCTTTTCTTTTTCTGCTTCAATTTTAGTTATCTCATTTTTCAGTGATCCTATTTCACCCATCAACTTAAGCCGTTTCTGTTCCTCTAATCGGCCCTGTCCCTCATCCTTTTCAACTAACCCTCTAACCTCTCCAAGTCTAGTTTCCAGTTCAGCTAGTTTCACTCGATTAGCATCGATCGTTGCACCTATCTCCAGCAATTCCTTCTGTGAGCTGGCTAGAAAAGCTTCATCATCCTCTATTTGCTTCAAGTTCTTAGATATAGCCTCTTTTACCTGTGTGAGCTTAGGTTCCGATTCCCCAGTTAGCCGAGCTTGAAGAGTTGATACACTATCATTTACCTGTATTAGCCTGTTGGAGACGTTAACTAATGCATCATTCTTTTCAGCTATTATTCTGTCAAGTTCTGTAAGGCTATTCTCCCTGAGTTTGCTTTGCAAAACTTCATACTTCTCCTTTAATGTCTGATTCCTAATGTTCAGCTTCTCCATATATCCCTTTAATCGATCTATTCTTTTCTGGTAACCTTTTATTGAATTCCGAGATCGTTCAAGGTTTTTGCTTATTAATAGGAGGGTAGATTCACTTTTCTTTAGATATTCCTCAAGTATTGTAATTTCTCTGCTATCAACGTCTATTTTGAGCCTTTTCACATTCACCTCTTTGGAGATTTGTCTGTGTTGCTTCAAAAGTTCACCCAACATTACTTCTTTCCTTTCTATCATCTTGGTCAAATTCGAAATTGCGGCATTGACTCTGTTCACCTTCTCTGAATCTATTTCGTTGTAAATCTGATTCTGTATGAAGCTTCCGGTTTCAAAAAACCCATTTCCATAGACCTTACCATCCTTTGTTATGTAAGTAACGTTCAAGGAATTAAGGGTTGATATATCATCTGATGCTAAACCTATCTTGCCAAAGAGACTTGTGACAAGTGTGGATATATTATCATCATATTTCATCACTTCACATATTGAATTGGGGTTTTTTTCGGGAGAACTGGGAATCGTGTCTGTAATCATAAATTTTACTCTTCCAAGGGATGCTCTACCAATTACTTCATCCAGCTTCTTTAAATCGGCTGTGGATTTAAGTATGTATGGGTCACCATACATCGAAATGGCCGCCATAACGGCCTTATCATATCCATCCTTTGCTTTAACCAGATCGCTCAGCTTGCCTATATATCCATCCAACACTGCATTTAAAAGATCCTCTAGTTCTTTATTATTTAATAAAAGACCGGAGCCATATTTTTTAAGCAGTATGTCTACAGCGTCTGCTGCTGATACTTCCCTGATGGACTTGAGTATGACCTTATTAGCGTCCTCTAAATGATTTCTTAGATTCTCCTTTAAATCATTTATTTTTTCCAATCTGTTCATCATAGTTGCAAGTTCTGCAGCAGCATTACTATTCAGCTCCTTCAGTTCATTCATCCGCTTGTCAAGGGTGGCCTTGAAGCCTTGTGACGTATTGGACCTTTCCATTAAATCATTTACTTTTTCTGTAAGATCGTCAAGCCTAATGTTTAATATCCTTATCGAGTTCTCAATAGTAGCCCTTTTGTTTAATATTGCCCTTGATAAACCTGACAACTTTTTTAATCTACTGTAATATCTTTCTACAACCTTAGATGTGGTGAGTCGTTTGGCGTTAAGGCGTACTAATTCATCTTTTAGGTTAGTATTTTGGTTTTCCAGCGCTTTCCTCTCTTCAATAAGTTTAGCCAGTGTCTGCTGGCCTCTTCCTACCTCTTCCTCCATGGCGGGTTTCATAGCTGAAAGGGATTGAATCAGCTTTTTTGATTCCTCTAACCTCTTAGATATTTCGTTTTGCTTTCCCCGTATATCCCTCTCTCTAAGGCCTAACACCTCAAGCTCTCCCTTCTTAGTTGTTATTTCAGATATTATTCCGCGGCTCATTTCATCAAATTTGGATGATATTGTGCTGGTAGTATCGAATAACGCTAGGCCACCAAATTCTTCCTCCTTTGCTTTAAGTTTTGCCTGCGTAGTAACATCCCTTTGATTTAGGACAACAAGTTTGGTATCGATTTCATCAAGTTCGTGAACTATTGAGGCTCCTCTGTACCTGAGGACCTCATTGTATAATTCTTGGTATCTTATGAATTCATTCCTCTCAATTTCCAGCCTCTCTATTGACCACCTTTTTTCGTCTAGTTTGGCAAATGATACTTCCAGCTGATTATCGGCCGCTCTTAATCTTTCAAGCGCTTCAGCCTTTTTTTCATCATATGATTTTAAACCCACAATGCCCTCCAACACCTGACGTTTTTCATTTGGCCCCATTTCGACCATTCTAGTCAATGTCCCCTGTGCAACTATGTTAAGACCGTCATAGGCTATCCTGCTTCCTGCCAAGAGGTCTAGGATGCTATTTCTAGTAGCCCTCCTACCGTTTATCATATAGTTTTGTGTACCATCGGGTTTAAGTTCCCTTGAGATGGCGACTTGCGCCTCCTTAATCGGAATTACGGAATCAGAATTGTTGAATAAAAGTGAAACTTTTGCTACTTTGCTTTGATCACTATTGTGGATTAACAACTGCATCTTACTTTCTCGTAGCGATTTCGGACTATTCTCTCCGAGCGCGAATCTTATGGCATCGAATATGTTGGATTTTCCGCTTCCGTTAGGCCCTGTGACTACGTTGAAGCCGGCACTGAATTCTACGTGTGTAGCTTTGCTAAAGGATTTGAACCCCCTGATCTCTACCCTCTCCAAATAAACCATTAATACATAACATTGCTGACACAACGCTTTTATATTTTATCATTTTTTTATTTAAATGATGATATATCAAGCAAGGGGTAAAAGGGCTTTAACTTACGCTGTGGATGGTGGTTGTGATTCGATTGCGGCTTTATTGCCGCACAACGTATTTTACCTTACCGGTTTCTGGGGTGAAGCTATATTTGTCCAAGGGGATGACGGTAGATTCCTTATCGTTCCTGCCCTAGAAATTGATAGAGCTAAGAGGGATTCCAGTGATTCAGATGTTCTGGTGCTAAGCGCGGATAGAGGTTTGCAGATGTTTGAGCTCTTTTGGGATATTACGTCAAAAAAGAAAGTCAGTGTTGATAACGCTGACTACAGGGCGGTGGAGCTTCTTAAAAAGAAATCTACAGTCAAAAGTGGAGATGCGATAGAAAGGGCTAGAGCAATAAAGGATGAAAATGAAATTAGTCGCTTGGTAAAGGGTGGTATGATAATGGATGAAGTGATTGAAGTGGCTATTAAGAAATTAAAGGAGGGGATCTCCGAAAGGGAATTAGACGCGATAATAGTAAAGGAGTATTTGGATAACGGCGCAGATCTAGCTTATTATGCGCCATCTATAAGTTCTAATATAGTATCCTTTGAAGAAAATACAGCCTATCCTCACCATTCCCCTACAGGGAAGAAATTAAAAAAGGATAACATGGTATTGCTTGACTTAACCCTCAGATATGCTGGCTATATTATTGACACTACGAGAACTGTATCTTTTGGAAGAACTAATGAAGAAAAGAGGGAGGTCTATGAACTAGTGAAACTATCCCAACAGGCTGGTGTAAACGGCGCTATGCCCGGAACATCTGCAAGGCAACTTGATGCTAATTCTAGATCCTTATTAGGCGATTATGCAAAATACTTCATACATTCACTTGGTCATGGTATTGGAGTAGAAGTTCACGAACTACCATATATAAGCCAGTCTAGTGATTCCATACTACAGGAGGGTGTTGCTATGACTGTTGAACCCGGTATTTATCTGCCTGGAAAATTTGGTGTTAGAATTGAAGACTCGCTAATTGTGAGAAAAGGAGGCCCCATATTACTCAATAATTTTAATAAAGAATTAATTGAAGTATAATTAATATTGTGATAGATCTTGAACAATATCTAGCAATTCGCGCCCGGCAGCACGCGTTCTGTTTATTTCACAAGACAAGTCATTCAGTCCTATGCTAGATGCTTTTTTAAGCATATACCCCATTACGACTAGACCGGCACCAGGCAAATCACTTATGGGGTCCGGTATCGCTATAATCGCTATACCAACCTTAATCATATTATTTCCTAGCTTATTTGATGATTTGATGGTATTAAATGCTTGAGTTACTGGCCTAGGATTAATGGCTTCAGTAAACGACCTAGCAATAGCAGCCCTCTTCATAATGATTTCCTTCATATCATCCCCAAATCTACTTTCTACCATCCTATACAGGTACTCTAGAAAGGCAAATTTATTATATGATTAAAAAATAAATTCACTTGTTACTCAAAAGAATTCGATGTGGGTTAAAAACGTCTAATCACTAAGGTTACATTAGGTGGTACCACTAAATTAGTACCACTAAATGGTTGATCTGATTGTTCAATGGTTAAACAGTTGGTATGTAATTTAATACATAAATATTTTCAGGTTCATTTCCAATGTATAGATTAAGTTAAATACACGTATTCGCAATTTCTGAATATTGAAATATGGATGGAGACTTCGGTGCACGGCTTGTGAGGAAGTTTTCGATTATGATATTGCCCTTAAACTATGCCCGAAGTGTAATAAAGGGCTTACAATAGAGAGAAGCGATAGCAATAGCACTAAATATCAGGTAGCAGGAAATAGTATGCCAAATAGAGGCCAGTCTGGTATTTGGATGCATGCGGATCGTCTTCCGCCTACGCGATCCATGATAAGCCTAGGTGAAGCCAACACCCCCTTGCATAATGGGGTCAATTTAGCCAAATCTTTATCTATAGAAGGTTTATATTTAAAGGATGAAACCGTCGAGCCTACTGGGTCCTATCTTGATAGGAGTTCTGCACTTTTTGTATCTTCTGTTATTGATGGTGGTTACAAAACCATTAAAGCATATACCACAGGAAACCTCGGAGCTTCTTTATCAGCTTATTCTGCAAAGGCGTCCTTAAAGTTGCAAGTGATTCTGAAAAACCCCTTGGATCCAATGAAGTTATATCAAATGATAGCGTTTGGGGCTGAGGTACAAACAGATGAGGTGCAAACAAAAAACTTTGTAGTGGCTACAGAATATGATCCATTAATAACTTTTGCTAAAAGGACGCTAACGTTCGAAATATATGAACAACTGAAATTGGCGCCAGATTTTATGATTATACCGATGGGAGAGGGGGGACTGGTGTATGAAGCATTGATGGCGATCAAACAGATGAGAATTAAAGGGACGAGGCTCATAGGTGTACAGGCTGAGGGATGCGCTCCTATAGTGGACGCATTTAACAAAGGATTAAGTCATGTAAAGGATGCTGTAATCACTAAAAGCGTGGTCTTTGATTTGAGCGTTATAGCTCCTAAATACGGGGACGCCGCCCTCAATGCTATAAGGGAATCTGATGGTATGGCGCTTTCAATACCAGAACAAGAAATAGTGAATTCCATGATGATGCTTGCTGAGAGCGAGGGGCTATTAGTGGAACCAGCGGCGAGTCTTGGCATAGCAGCCGTTTTAAATATGCAGGAAATCTTCAAGGGAAAGAGAGTTGTGTGCATTCTTACTGGTAGCGGCCTAAAGGACCCACATATAATAAAGGAACTGGCCTCCAAAAAATCTTCATTATCTATATTTGATCGGGAGGGAATGACCGGGCCCAAGGGAACAAAGTTGGTATTATTAAAATTACTTTATGAGAGGGATATGTATGGGTATGAAATGTGGGCAGAAGCTCGAGTTAGGGGCTTGATGAATATAACAATGGCTTCAATCTATCAACACTTAAACGAACTAGTATTTCAGGGGTATTTACAGAAGGGGGAAAGGAAAATAATTCGGGGAAGATATAGGCAATATTATACTATAACCCAAAAGGGTCGGTATGCAATTGAATAATGTGATTGTTAGATTTAGTGTGTAATTCTATAGTGTGGAATCATTTCACGCTAAAACACGTAAGCTTTCCCGATGACTATCTCCATTTATGGGTTTGTCGGTCAGAGGAGAAGTTGTTTCCTGATTTGATGCGCATGACTAACATACATCTTAGAGCCCACAAGTGTATTATTTTACCAATATTTTCTTTTATTATTTTCTATTTGAGCTTGTATGTATATCACCCATTTTTCTTATATGTTAATGTTACAATGCAGCGACTTGACCATACAAAATATGCAAATTAGATTATAGATTTAAACATATTAAATCAGAAAGATTTGGTAGTATATTTTCCTTAAAAATTATGTAATTATGGTTATTAAATATTGGCATAATCAGTCGCATAACTTGATAAACTGTTCTAAACCAGTATCAAATTGCATACCAGTCTGATGCAGATTTGCTTTCTGTTATTTCCATGGGATAATCTATCCACCATTGAACAATACCACCCTTGACAACAAATATACTCTTATCTCTAAACTGACTAACTAAAGTTTTAGCTGCCAAACTAGACCTCATGTCAGTCCTACAGATAAGCACTATTGCAGAGTATTCTCGAAGCTGGTCTATATTAATAGGGAGATCCCCTAGAGGTATATATAGAATGTTTAAACCTTTGATAGCCATAAGTTTGATTTCAAATGGCTCCCTGACGTCTACAAGTACGGAGCCACTCTGCAAAAGAATCTCTTTCGCTTCCCTAGGGGTCACAAGATTGATGAATTGCATTGTTTACTTGATTAAGATTTGGTTAATAACCCTTATCAAGTTTCTGGTGTGTATATGGTCATTCTTTTTTAAGTGTTTTTTTATTAATTATTTTCATGCTATTATTAAATTCATAAATAATTGGAATACCAGTGGGGATCTCGAGTGTGGGTATTACATCTTTTGATATATTTTCCAAATACATAACTATTGAACGTAAACTGTTTCCATGCGCAGAAACCAGTACGCTTTTTCCAAGTTTTAGGTCTCCCATTATGCAGTTTTCAAAGAATGGGATGGTCCTCTTTTGTGTGTCTTCAAGACTTTCACCGTTAGGGGGCTTTACATTGTAACTACGTCTCCACAATAATACCTTTTCTTCTCCATATTTTTTAGCAGTTTCAGTCTTATTTAACCCTTGAAGGTCGCCATAATGCCTTTCATTCAGATGTTGATCCCTTATAATGGGGATATCTACATCGAGGACGTTTAGTACTATCTCAAGTGTTTTAATGGCTCTAACCAGGGTACTTGTATATGCGACATCAAATTTAATGCTTTCCTTTTTTAACAACTCACCGGCGTTCAACGCTTCTTCTTTACCATTTATACTTAATGGCACATCTACCCAACCAGTGAATCTGTTTTCCATATTCCACAACGATTCACCATGTCTTAACAAACATAGCTTTGTCATTTTAGTTAATACGCTGCCTTATTGATATATATAACTACATCGGTAGAGCTCGTTTATATGTTTCATTCACAAATTATTGATATTATACCACAATCGGTTAAGCTAGTCAGGAAAGAAGTCCTCACTATATCCGGAATGTGATGATGATCTATAAATGAGTGATAGACATGAATGGTAGGATAACATTATTGGGATATAAGATGAAGCTAAGGAGAAATTGGCGAATTGCATAAATGTGAATTGTAGATGTTCAAGTAAACGGTTCAATTGGTTATCACATCGCTTAGAAGCAAGGTGGAACCCATTCTTGTTTGGTTTTGTTCGCATAATAATGGATACATAATTTGATCGTACAAATAAATGATACCCTGAACCCAAAGGAATGAAATATCAAAAAGGATGGGCTTCATACAGCGGCCTTAATAGTTTAGACGAATTTTAAACATGATGGAGAGGATCGGGCACCATTTCCTACTCGTATAAACATATCACTGTAGTGAGTAGTAAAAAAAGGTCTTTAAAACATCATTAACTGTAGCTGGAAAAATAAAATTCCTTAAGTACAAAAAGTTTCGGAATAATTATGCAGCCAGGGGTAATTATTAAAGAATGCGCTCATATTTAATGAGTAATGATTGAGCGTTGATGAAAGACGTTAGCCAAGTTATTTATTGAGCCTACCTTCTGCCAACAGTCCCCATGTTAGCCACCAATACGGTTAAATTTTTTTGTATATTTCTTTCTTTTTGTAAGTTGATACTCTTCCCTTCTTGTCAATATCCATAATTAAAATATGTAATTAAATTAAAGTTTAAAATAGAAAGTTTATAAACTAATTTACATGTTACGAATGCTTGATGGTAACGCGTATTCCTATGCATATTAAAGCTAAAATGGGGGATATAGCGGAAAGGGTTATTATTTCTGGGGATCCAGATAGAATAAAGCAACTCTCATTAATATTAAATGATGCGAGGGTGGTCAATGAAAATAGGGGGTATATCACATACACCGGTCGTTATGCTGGAAAGAATGTCACTATAGCGTGTCATGGAATAGGAGCCCCTTCGATTGCTATAGTGGTTGAGGAACTCAGTATGTTGGGGGCTAAATATATATTAAGGCTTGGCACAGCAGGCGGTCTCCTAAAAGAGATGAAATATGGTGAAATTCTAATAGCTAATGGCGCCTTCTCAGGTATAGGTGGCACGTTAGGAGGTTATTCTAAGCAGTGTTTTCCCATCCCCACAATTCCATCATTTGAATTGTTTGATGCACTGATTAAAGCATCAAATACTTCTAAATCTAAGGTTTACATAGGCCCAGTCATGTCTAGCGATGCATTTTATGGAGAAGATGATAATATTAATTTATCTAAATGCGGATATTTTGCGGTGGATATGGAAGCAAGCACATTATTTGCGATAAGTAAGATCAGGGGCTTCAGGTCTGCTGCCTTGTTTATGATAAGCAATAATCTAATAAACAACACAGAGTTAATAGACGCTAATATATTGAAACAACACTTAGAAAATGCAGCCAATATAGCCTTTAATGCCATAACAAACATCTAATCCAAAATGCGACGTATCAAAAAACCAATACTGTTACCGATAAATATTATATTAAAATTTTAATTTCTAAGGAATGTAATTTAGTTCCTGAGGGAAGTAATAGGTGGTGGAATTCTTCCTCCCCGTTGTACAAATTCGCTTACAGCGAACTTCTTTACTGGTATAATCTGTGATCTCCCAAACAGGCCTCCGAAATCTACTTTTTCACCTGCCTTCTGACCCGGAATTGGCAGCACGCGTACACCGGTTGATTTATTAGTATATACACCTATGGCCATTTCATCTAATATTATAGCAGAGATTTCATCGGATGTTGTGTCCCCCGGTATCGCCACCATATCTATTCCAGTTGAACATACAGCCGTCATAGCTTCAAGTTTATCCAGTGTTATCGAACCTTTTGTTATAGCTTGCATCATCCCTAAATCTTCGCTCATGGGTATAAACGCACCGCTTAGCCCACCAACAGAAGAAGCGCCCATAACCCCACCCTTTTTTATCGCATCTGTTAGAAGCGCAAGTGCTGCTGTCGAGCCATGCATACCAGTAGAACCTATTCCCATTTCCTCAATGATTTCCGCTACGCTTTCATTTGGATTTGGAGATGGTGCTAAAGATAAGTCAACAGCTCCAAACTTGACATTCATAGATTTTGATGTTTCTCTGCCTATTAATTCACCTACCCTGGTTATCTTGAAAGCAGCTTTCTTGATGTTCTCAGCTAAGGTCATCATATCCACCCCTCGGCTTTTATGGACTACACTTTTGATTACACCTGGCCCACTTATTCCTACATTTATGGTCATCTCCTCTTCACCTATTCCATGGAACCCGCCAGCCATGAACGGGTTATCTATGGGGGGGTTTGAAAGAGTCACGAGTTTTGCGTTGCCGAATCCCTTATCTGTGACTTCAGAAAGCCGTTTTATCACCTTTCCAATGTTAATTATGGCATTTACATTGATGCCTGATTTGCTATCTGCAACAGCTACCGAACTACATACATGCACAGTTGATGATAAGGCTTCCGGTAAACTCTCAATTAAGGCTTGTGCACCATTAGTTATGCCCTTTTGTACCAGCGCAGAATATCCTCCTATTAGGTCTACGCCGACCTCCGAAGCGCATTTATCAAGTGAGTTGGCTAATTTAATTGCGCCGTCTGTAGCTCTTTTGGACCCTAAACGAGCTACCAGCGGTTCCAATAGAAATGATATTGGGGTTACTGTAATTCTCTTGTTGATTATTGGCACACCATATTTCTTCTCCATTGTTTTACATGTATTGACGAAATTGCCAGCTCCCCTAAGCAGCTTAGTTTCCACAAGTTCAATTGTTGTATCTATGTCATTTGTTACGCAATCAAGCAGGCTAATACCTAGTGTCACTGTTCGTATATTGAGCCTTTGTTCCGATAACATGTTTATTGTTTCTATTATATCTTCCTTTCTTATACTATCCATCAAATCTACACCCGATGCATGTATTCGAAAATATTTTCGTGTTGCACTGTAACTTGGACCCTGAGCCTTTTTCCTTCAGAAACTAATTTTTTATGTAAATCGGAAGGGCCTAACTTTGATCCAATTAGATCAACTAACATTATCATTATAAATAGGTCACCCATCTTTGTTGATGTTAAATCTAATATATTAGCCCCATTTTTTGCTAATACGGTAGATATCCCTGAAACTATACCTACTCGATCTTTGCCTAATACCGTTATTATCACTCGTTCTGTTGATTGTTTAAGGTCGTCCATTGAATTTGGTAATACAATGCGCCTTTTAACTTTAACGCCACAGCTACCGTGTTGAATGGTTATAATCCGCCACAATATAGTGCCGTACATATGAATGTATTGCATAATGATATATTGCCAACAAACGTTTAACAGCGTTCAGAAACAGTATTGTTAATTCGTATTAGCCGGAAATCTCCTTAACATATAAACAGGCGTCATTAATGGTCTACAACTCTCCCTTTACTTTATCTCTTAAATAGTCCAGGTGGAGTGGTAATTATGAAAATTTTACTGCTAGCTATCACTTCCGATAAGGGGGGATTGCATGCGGATTCTGCCTCTCTGTTTGCGGATTTCAGTTATGGTATAGGATATATTATGTAACTTATACCCGCCAGTATCAAATCGTAAGATATTCAGCTATTTGTATCTCAAATAAATCGCAAAGCTTAAAAACTGCCTAATTATTAAAAATTATTATGCCAACTGCCTTTGTGCTTATTAATGCTGATCTAGGTAGTGAAAACGAAATATCTAAGGATTTGAAAGCAATTCCAAATGTAAAAGAAGTTTATGTAGTTTATGGAGTGTATGATGTTGTAGCAAAGGTGGAAGCTGACACTATGGAGAAAGTTAAAGAAACCATCACATGGAATATTAGACGCCTTGAAAAAGTTAGGTCCACACTGACTATGATTGTAATGGAAAGTTAGGATATAGCCCACTATTATATTACCAAACTGAACTCCTTTGTTGCACAATTTGACATAGTTGTATAATATTTTTGATTTCATAATAATTTAGGCACGTTAAACAAAATCA
>JAFLXO010000016.1 GCA_029786595.1 Nitrososphaerota archaeon
GGGAACAGACGCTAAAGATCGTTAGCGGACCTCTTTGATGCAATAAAACGGAAGACTCAATTTATGCAACAAAGGAGTTGAACCTGCCGTTAGTTTCGTTCCAAAATTACCCTTTTTCATAATAGAATAGGACAATCGATATTTTCTTCATATTTTTCCTAGCCCAATATATTACTGCCTGCGTTTTATAATTATTAACGACGCCATCAGATTTAATGTAGCTATAATATTACATAACTGTTTCAGAGTTGGTATTGTTCTACCATTATCACTTGATAACTCTGATACTAATTTGGTCCATGCCCTCCGTAAGCTCGTATGGGGAAAAAATTCGGAACAATAAAGCATCTTACAAATAAAGCAGATTAGGATAATTAGTTTGGTTGGGGATTTGGATTAGTGGATACAGATATGCGCTGGTAATTGAAATCTAATTTCATACAGCATTAGCCGGCGTTCAGGCCTTGGTCCGAATGGCCCTCATTCAGACACGAATTGCTCCTGCCAGCCCACCCGCCGGTTGGCCTGCCCTTTAGAGTGAGCCGCCACCAAGTTTTTCTGTCCTATGAAATGCTCCCCTGTCAAAAAGCATCCCTCTAAAGGTGGCGTATATGATAAATGGGATGAGAATAAAATACATTATTTCCGATAGGATTGCAGTTACGGGGCTCATCCCCAGTTTGGCAGATGAAACCAGCATTGTAACCAGGCCTGCGATCAGGCTGAACGCTCCGACGGCGATAACTATGTAATCGAAGTGAGGTATGTAGAACGCCAGCAACGCTCCTATAGCTGTGGAACATACGAACAATATTCCGACGAAGGGAGATAGCCCGGTCATTACGATGTCGAGTTTGGACTTTAACCGCATTTTCCCTGTAGCTATCTGCCCTAAATATCTGAGCGTTGCTCTGATCATTCCCTCACTCCATCTTATCTGCTGTCTTATCGCTTCCTCCATGGTAAAGGGCACCTCACATCTGACCACTATCTCCGGTGCATAGGCTATCTTCATTCCATCACTCAATAACCTGATTGTCAGGTCCCAATCCTCCCCTATATCCTCAACGAATGAATATTTTCTCAGGAGGTTCGTTTTGATCATAAAATTGTTCCCTGTGAACGTTACCGGTAGGCCGATTGTCCCCTTGGAAGGCTGTTCTATAAGTTGATAATAGCTCTGCATTACTGAAGTTGCTCCGGCCACCTTGCTGTAGCCTGAATCCAGGTCGGTCAACTGTACTCCTTGAACCGCATCAAATCCTTCGCCCATCTTCATAACAAACCTCTGCAAGAGGTCCTTGTCGAACAGGCTATCAGCATCGAGTATAAGGCAATATTCGGAAGTTAGGTCGCATCGCTTGACCGCTTCGTTGAGAGCCCCCCCTTTCCACCCACTTCTATTTGGCCTGTGTATCACCTTGATCCTCGGGTCAGAAGACCATCTGGCCAGTCTTTCCGATGTCCCATCATCAGAATCATCAACAACTATTATCTCATAATTGTCATAATTGAGAGAGCTACAGCTGGCAAGGACCCTATCAACAACCCTGCTTTCATTGTAGAGCGGCAGCAGGACAGAAACCTTAGGTCTGCGCCTGTAAGTTCCTTCTGCGTAAGTAAAAGGCCTGAACAGCTGTACTGCAGAAAAGAAATATGGCCTGACCGTGTATGCCAGGAAAGCCGTTGCCGTGATCACGTATGCAGCTATGGCGACGGATGACCATGATAATGGCATTGGTTATATAGGCAATTACCGCCAGTTAATAAACACGCTGAGCTTTGTAGTGTCCCTATAAGTGTGAGGGATGGGCTTTAGAGATTTAGCCAAAATCGGTTTTCTGTGTTAGCCCGCACGATTACCTTTAAAATATTCTAAAATTATATATTAAAACTTGCTTACTAGTAACAGCATAATTTACTCATGTTTATTTATTAGTGGCAATGGGTTTGTCGTGTAAAACAATGCAAGGGTTTCAGGCCTTTCCTCTAATGCCTTTAGATCCATACAATTATATAGATTGTTTGGCTTATTGGAATAGCAGTAACATATTTCCTAGTAATGATTGTCAAAAATATATTAATAATTTATACCGTTATCAGTAAGTATGTTTATCCTCCGAATTGATGTAGCTCTGAGATCATAAAATGATATGAAAGATTTGAGGTGTGAAATCTATTTGGTAAAAATTGTTTTATAGGATTGATGCCAAGATATACCTCGGCTTCAGCTATTCTGGAGTCAACCTTTCATTTCTTTTTCCTTCTTTTTAGAAAATTGAGAGTACTTGTCGAGCTTGTTGTGTTTATCCGGGAATCGTTTTCTGCCCATATTAACTTTTTACGACCGCGCCTTATAAAGATATTGAGGGTTTGGATGAAGCGACAAAACTCTGAAACCTGGGTGTGGAAAGTTAAGCTGATTTCAACAACGATAATGGTCTTTAGATAGCACTCACGATGATGTATTATGGGGATGACCATGCCCGAACTTATGCCGCAGACTGGGCATAGGGCCGATGTTAGCCAAATATCGTTTAATCAAGAAAGGAGTTCCCCCGCCTGTTGACTAGTCCGCAAGGGGATAGCCCTCAGGGAAGCTCACGCGCTTCAGCTTGCTAAAACGTCACGAACTTTCCTAGAGAATGTGCATTCAATAAAAGGATCACCATTTGGGATGGCGGTTATAATGTATGCGATCGGTTAAAGTTATAGTTATATGCTAGGCCCACAATGCACAAAACCATGTGCTACAGGAGGGAATGGCCATAATGGTATGGTTGGGGTCCTGATTATGAAAGGACAGGATGTCAGAAGGCCCGGCCGCGCCCGCGTGATTTTGGGTCTACTCCACCTCATCAGGCCGATAAACTGTACAATGATGGGGTTGGCCGTCATCGTGGGGGCCATCCTCGCGAACCCAACCCTGTCGTACTTCTATTCTCTTAGGATCCCGTTCGGGTTTTTGGCCGGGTTTACGCTAACCGCTGCCGCCATGACTATCAATGACTATCATGACAGGGATATAGATGCAATCAATGAACCAGCTCGTCCGATCCCGAGTGGTGCTGTGTCGCTCAAAGCCGCTTTATTTTTAACCGGCCTTCTTTCAGTGGTCGGTTTACTCTTCGCCTACCTGACGAATGTCTTTTGCCTCATAGCCGCTGCACTTGCTTGGGTTGGTATGATGGTGTACTCGACTGTAGGAAAACGGAGCGGGTTGGCTGGAAACTTCCTTGTAAGCGCGTGCGTGGCCACACCATTTCTGTACGGAAGCCTTGCTGTGGTGAATATGATACAGCCAAACGTACTTCTATTTGCATCTATGGCCTTCTTTTCAAATACTGGAAGGGAGGTAACAAAGGGCATAGTGGACGTCAAGGGAGATATGAGCAGGAACATAAAGACGCTTGCGGTGCGGCTGGGGGAGCGGAAGGCGGCTATCGGGGCGGCCGCATTATATGTACTAGCTGTTTGCCTATCTCCTATACCGCTCCTTCTGAACCTAGTTTCTATTTTATTCGTTCCTTTTGTATTAATCACGGATCTTGGCCTTCTATGGAGCTCTTTCATCCTGGTCAGAGATCCATCGCGCGAGAGCGCCAGACGAATAAAGAGGATCGTGCTTTACCTATTCCTAATTGGCTTGCTCGCGTTCGTATTTGGTATGTTTAGATAACGGGCCTCGATCTATGCAAGGGAGACGTCAAACCAGCACTGCCCAGCAGTCCATGTAAATGCCTTCTCGGATCATTCTCTAGATCTGATGCCTAGTCGAACTCCTATCTTTCATGTTCGGCCTTTATGTTATCGCCACCGGCGAACCTTTTTTCGCTTCTTCCATTTACGATCTACAAGCCTGATACCATGCTCCTTCAGGTAATCCATCCGAGTAAGGTTAATCCCATGGCCCTTTTCCAGCCCGCTACATTTGATATTTTCTAAAATTTAACCAGTATCATAATAATAGTTAGTTTTCTATCGTAGGACCCGGTTAGATGATTATCTTTTCATTATCAATTCAGATAGGGTAACCCCGGGGTCTATTTCTGGTAGTGGGTGCTATTCGAAAATCCCTTCTATCTATATGTAATTACTGGTAACATTATAATTTACTCATTATTATCTACAAGTAGCAATGATTATGCCGTATAAAGCCAGGCAAGAATTTCAGGCCCTTTGATACAATTATAGATATTGTGAGGTTTATTGAATCATATTTTTAGGTATGGTTATCAAAAATATATTAATAAATTATATCATTTTCAAAAAGGCCGTAGCTTAATGAATAAATACAATTATAAGCATAAAATGCCAAGGCCAGAGCGATGGCTAATGCTGTACGAAATTAGGATTCATGGACGGGGTGGCCAGGGAGCGGTTAGCGCTGGTCGGCTTCTTGGCGAGGCCGCATCGGGAGCTGGATTTTACGTTCAGTCATTTCCGGAATTCGGAGCAGAAAGGTCTGGGGCGCCGGTCACGGCTTATGCAAGGCTGGCCGATGAGCCAATCGAAACTAGGAGCCCTGTTAACAGGCCTGATTTCATCCTTATTATAGATCCATATCTCGCGGTCAATGCAAAGTCCGTGATGGGGCTGAAGGAGGAGGGGATGGTGATTTCTAATTCAGACCGGTCACCTGAAAGCGTTAGGAATTCTCTGGGAGTAAAGGCGGCTCAAAAGGTCGCTTCGGTAAACGCTACTAAAATAGCTGTAGAGGCCATAGGAAGGAATAACCCCAATACCCCCATACTGGGAGCTTGGGCAGCCGTTTCCAGAGTTATCCCAGTTAGTTTAATAATCGAAGCTGTCAAGAAGTCCTTCCCCGGTAATATGGGAGAAGCAAATGCGGAAGCCGTAAGAAGGGGGGCAGCGGAGGTGATCGCCAATTGAGCGATCCACGCGTTAGGCCCGTCGGGCCATATCCGATAAGCCAGGGCGGATGGCATGAAGGTGGTTCAAGCAAGGCATACGTAACCAATGACTGGAGGCTGGAGAAGCCCGTAGTTGACCTTGAAAAGTGTGTCGGTTGTCTGTACTGCTGGGTATACTGCCCGGAACCGGCTATAGATCTGCTTGACAGGGCGGGGAAAGGTCCCAGCAAGGTGAGAATAGATTACGATCATTGTAAGGGGTGTGGAATTTGTCAACAGGTCTGCCCGCCGAAGGCAATAAAAATGGTTCCCGAAGAGGAGGAGGTAGCTAACAATGGCTCAATTTGAATCGGTGCAGACTAGGAAGTCGCTCCTAACTGGCGACGAAGCTGTGGCTCATGCTGTGAGGCAGTCCAACGTTGATCTGGTAGCGGCATACCCAATCACGCCTCAGACCATTATTGTAGAAAGGATAGCTGATTTTGCTGCAAGCGGGGCCTTCACCGGCCAATTCGTTCCGGTTGAGTCGGAGCATAGCGCTATGAGCGCATGTATAGGCGGAGCGCTAGCCGGCGCAAGGGCCTTTACAGCCACAGCCAGCCAAGGGCTCGCCCTGATGCACGAAATGCTTTATGCTGCAAGCGGCCTTAGGCTGCCCATATCTATGGCCATTGCAAACAGGGCGCTCAATTCCCCCCTTAACATACACAACGATCATACGGACGTTATGGGTTCTATTGATAGTGGATGGATACAGCTTTTTGCTGAGAACGCTGAAGAGGCCTACGATCGCGTGATCCAGTCCTTCCGCATAGCAGAGGCGGTCAACCTCCCCGTAGCGGTAAATCTGGACGGATTCACTTTGACTCATTCAACCGAGCCGGTTGAAATGCTCAGTGATGAGGCTGTGAGAGGCTTTGTAGGGAGGCCGCCAAAAAGGGATTCGCTTATGGATGAGGCTCCAAAGAGCTTTGGGCTAATGTCATTGCCGGATTCCTACCAGTTCTTCAAGGAGGATCAATCTAGGGCTACCACAGGATCAGGCGTTACCATTTCGCAGGTGGAGGGCGAATACGCTAAACTATCCGGGAGGGATCATGGGCCATTGAAGATCTTTGGATCCGGTTCAAAGGTTATGATGGTGATGCTGGGCAGCTATGCCGGCACTGCAAGGACGACGGCAAGGCAGATGAAAAATGGTGGGGAGCAGGTAGGTGTAATCAGCCTCGGATGGCTCAGGCCCTTCCCTGAAAGACAATTCCTTGACGCGCTGGAAGGTGTGGAGACCTTAATGATAATGGATAGATCGGTTAGCTATGGTGCGCCGGCCGGGCCCTTGGCCTCCGACGTGATGTCGCTTCTCTACCGGTATGGGATTAAAAGGAAGGTGATAGCCGTTACCTATGGACTTGGGGGCAGGGGGTTCCTAGAGGAGGACGCGATGAAGCTCTTCAGATACGCAGAGAAGTCAGGACCATCATTTGAGAGCTTTTTCTTCTATGGAGGGGAATAGTAAATTGAGCCAGTTCCAACCGGTAAAGAGCATCTTTGAAATAAATAGGGAGGAAAGGATGGCCCCTGGCCACAGGGCGTGCGCAGGCTGCGGTCCTATGATAGCTGTGAGGCAGATACTCCAATCTTTGGATGTGAAACCGGTGGTGATAAGCGCTACGGGATGCGTCGAAGTCACGACTAGCACTTACCCGGACAGCGCTTGGCTAGTCCCTTGGGCGCACGTAGCATTCGAGAACTCGGCGGCCGTAGCCTCAGGGGTGGAGGCTGCAATGCATGCCCTAAAGGTGAGGGGGGAGCTGAAAGAGGAAAGGCCGGTGATCGCGCTGGCCGGCGATGGAGGAACCTTTGATATAGGTCTGCAGGCGCTCTCCGGTGCTCTAGAAAGAGGACATAGGATGTTGTACGTCTGTTATGACAATGAAGCTTATATGAATACGGGGATTCAGAGGAGCAGTGCTACTCCCTTTGGGGCATGGACCACTACAAGTCCAGTAGGTAAGGAATGGCCCGGCAAGGCGGAAATAAAAAAGGATATAATGGGCATTGTAGTCGCGCATGGGACCCCCTACGCGGCCACTGCATCTATATCACATTGGAAGGACTTGATGACCAAGGTCAGGAAGGCCGTCAGCCAGAATGGGCCCACTTTCCTCCATGTTTACGCCCCTTGTAACAGAGGCTGGAGGTTCGAGCCAAAGGATACGGTCGAGGTGGCAAAGAGGGCCGTTGAAACAAGATTCTTCCCACTTTACGAGGTGGAGAACGGGAGGTACAGGGTCACGGTGCCGGTCGCGAAGCCAAGGCCGCTTGAGGACTTCCTTTCATTGCAGGGACGGTTCTCCCATCTTCTCAAGCCTGAAAATTCAGAAACTCTAAAAGAACTGAAAGGCATTGTAGAGGAACGCTGGTCAAAAATAAACGCGGCCGCTTCAGTACAGGCGCAGGTGTAACGGACTTATAACAGTGGTAACTGTAACGGCGACGGAGTTACCATCACTTTTTGCTTGGTCTAAAAGGATATCACCGTATAACCAGAGTTCACATAGAACGCTATCCTTTCGCCAGCGTGGCCTAACACTACCCCCTTATTCTTCAACTTTTCTTCAACATTGTAATGCTGTGCTTCAGCTATACACGCTGAATCTATGGCTCCGGCTTTGAAAAGCGATTCAAAATTCTGAAGATCCTCGTCCTTTAGCTCCCCTATCAGCTCCTCGCTCGGCCCGAAGAAGACGATCTTCAGGTCATCATATCTCTTCGCTGCAACGGACCTAGCGGCTGCCCTTAAGCCTATACGGAATTTTTCCGGACTTTCCTTTCCACTCAACAGAAGAAATAGTGCTTTCATGAAATTTATTGAAAGGGTGAATTAATAAGCGTTATCCTTGTTTTAAGGAGAGGTGACAAATTCCCGCGCTTTAACGTAATAGTATAATCGCCTTAGATCAAAAATAGTAGATTTTTTGTATATTAAGAGACCTGTGATAACATAATTAAAAATGTTTAACGGAAAAATGATTAAAACGTTATATGATTATCGGCAAATTTGCACTTCCATAAGCATTATGCTTATATAATGTATATATTAAAAACTACTATGCTTATAATAACCCTTTTGAAAGGCGTTCCTTCAAAAACTACCCAGAGTGCTTCCCTCACCGGCATCCTGAACAGGGAGTCAATGGAAATAGTACTTAATCCCCATGACCTCAAGGCTGTTGAGGCGGCGGATTACATAAAGCGAAGGGTGGGCGGTAAGACAATAGCGTTAACTATGGGCCCTGAGGGGAAGCTTTCTCCTATAGTTAGGAGCCTGTATACGGCCGAAGTTTATGGTATTGATGAGTCGATCATACTCAGCGACAGAAAGATGGCTGGCGCAGATACGCTTGCCACCGCATATGCGGTGGCCAATGGGGTCAAGACCGCCGTTGAAAGGCACTTGAACGCTGTAGACGAGATCCTGAATACAGTTGACAAAGGAAAGGATGCGCTATTGGCCAAGGCCGATGAACTTTACAGGCAGAACCTGCTGCCGAATTCGATCTACTCTAACCTGCCCGCTGTGAAGGATTCTATCGTGAACAGGCTTGTCAATGGAGAGCTTCAGTCCGATGCTGCAAAGGGGTTGCTGGAGGCTATCAAGCTTGAACTCGGGCGTTTTATAGTTGTAGCGGGCATCAAGACAACCGATGGAGAGACAGGCAGCGTCGGGCCACAGGTAGCTGAAGGCCTTTCCGAGCTGTATGGAAGGGTTCTGCCTCATGCTACATATGTAGAGCATTTTGAAATTGAAGCTGACCTGGAACACCTCGTGGCGGACAGGATCCTCGGACAGGTCTCCCAGAGGCTGAGGATGGCCATACCCTGTCTGCTCACCATATCCGATGAATATGAACCGGCCCTGCCGAATCCATTAGAACAGCACCTGGTAAGAAGAAACAACTATATGGGCAAGACCCCTGCCCCCCTCGTATGGACGGCTAACGATATACATGCAGACCCGCTAAGGTTGGGACTTGGAGGGTCGCCTACAATAGTGGGCCCTGGTATCGATGTAGGAAAGCCGCCTGTCCAGAAGATGGTTGATCGAAGCCTAGTCTTTTTTGTACATTTAGACAAGGTGGAATTCGATGGGAAGATGTACGGGCCGTTCGATAAGGGTGATCTGGCCGATGGTTTGCCCCCCCAGTTGATGGACCAGCTGCGCGCCAATGGCTCGGTTGGGCAGTTCACCGTACAAGCGCTTGTGGAGGAGTTGTTCGCATGAGCGATTATAGTGATTATAAGGACGTATGGGTCTATCTTCAGGTGGAGAACGGGTCCCTGAGCAGGGAATCCCTTGAAGTGCTCGCTGCGGGCAGAAAGGTAGCGGATAAGCTGCATCAGAAGCTCATCGGCGTGGTGCTCGGTCCAGCAACCAAGGAAACGCTCAAGCAGGCCATAACATATGGAGCTTCTAAGGTGATTCACTGTAATGATGAATCACTTAAACCATACTTCAATCTCCGATACATAGATGTACTGACTGAGCTGACTACAAAGAGGAAACCATATGCGTTCATTTTCGTTGAAAACGAGCTGGGCAGGGACATCGCCCCGCGTGTAGCTTATAGGCTTAACACCGGGTTAGCCACCGGAACGATCGAGCTGGATATAGGTGAATTTTTTAACGCCCTTGAAAAGAAGAAGTATGAAAATCTGCTGGTCCAGATAAGGCCGGATTTCGGGACCAGGATAGCTAAAATATTCACTCCGTCCAGGCGACCTCAGATGGCAACAATAAGGCCAGGGAACTTTATTCCACTTGAGCCGGATACAAAAAGGAGAGGAAGTTATGAGGAGTACAAATACGAAGGCGGACAGGGAAGTTATCCGGCGGTAGTTCAGGATATGAAGGAGCTTCCCAAGCCAAAGGTGGACCTCAGAGACGCTAAGGTCATAATAAGCTTGGGCCTTGGCATACTGAAAGACGGGAAGGGTAATGCGAGGAACCCAAGGGAGGCCTATGATTTTGCGGTGAAGCTCAAGGAAATTATACAGGCAAAGTACGATTTAAAGGCTGAGCTGGGGGCGACCAGGGCGTTGCTCTATGCCAATTTAAAGGAGCTGGAAGGGCTTCTTACACACGATAATCAGGTGGGCCAGACCGGCGTTACGGTAGCCCCCGACGTTTATTTCGCTATAGGTATAAGTGGCTCGATACAGCACAGGGTTGGGATGCAGAAATCCAAGAAGATAGTGGCTGTAAATACGGATCCCGGTGCACCAATGCTTAAGATAGCGCATTATCCGATAGTTGAGGACCTCTATGATTTTATGCCGAAGATGATTTCGATGTTGACGGAAGGGAATGAGGGGGGAAGATAGTTGCAACCTGAGTTTGACGTCATAGTCGTGGGCGCTGGGCCTGCAGGGGCCGCCAGCGCGTTGACCCTGGCACGCAAGGGATTTAACGTAATAATGCTGGAGAAGGCCAAGATACCAGGTGAGCGAAACGTAACCGGCGGAGTGCTATACGGAGACTTTTCTGGAAAGTATGGGCTCATAGATCTCGTTCCGGAGTTCGAAGCCGAAGCGCCGGTTGAAAGGAAGGTCGTATCTCATGAGGTCTATGTAGTCTCCAATGCACGGGACAATAAGTATAGGTACTATAAGATGAACCGTAGCTCGGCGGCGGTCAGGATGGGCATCTTCAGCATCCCGCCCGAAGGCGGGCACGATTATACGGTGTTGAGAAGGGGCTTTGACCGCTGGTTTACCCTTAAGGCTGTAGAGGCGGGCGCCATGCTTTCGACTTCTACCACCGTTGAGGGTCTGTTAAAGGAGGGGAACGCGGTGATCGGCGTAAGGACACCTCACGGGGACATCAACTCAAAGGTGGTCATAGACTGTAGTGGGGTAACTTCCCCGCTCGTGGAAGAGGCTGGCCTCAGAGAACATCTTGGTCCTTCTCAGCTTTACCACGGTGTCAAACACGTCCTCAAGTTGGATGAAGAAACTGTGAATAGCAGATTCGGCGTTAAGAAGGGGGAGGGAAAGGCGATGGCGCTTCTGGGCGAGTTCATGGATGGCATCTCGGGCGGCGCGTTCATTTATACCAACAGGGATACCATTTCAATAGGCATGGTAGTCTCCATGAACTCCATGCTTAAGAAGATCACTACCGATTTCACAGGTACAGGGAAGCTGTTAGATGTGCTTGAAAGGCTTGAAGGCAATCCGCTCGTTGCCGAGCTTATAGATGGGTCGGAGGTGTTGGAATATTCTGCACACAATATCCCAAAATCCTACAAATGTATCCTTAAAAGGCCATATACAGATGGTTTCATGGTAGCCGGTGACGCCCTTGGTTCCTTCGTCAAAATAGGATCGATGATAGATGGAATGAGAAGGGCTATAGCATCGGGCATGATGGCGGCAGAGGCATTCATTGGCGCCAGCACATCAGGTTCTTACGGCGCTGGTTCCCTAGCAAGATACATGGATATCCTGAAACCGATATATAGAGACGTGGCAAGATTCGGGAGGGACAGCACTATATCGGAGAGCTCATTGGCCTACAGCCTTTTCCCGAAACTCGTGCTTGCAACCGGCCTTACTTCGAAGGAGGGGGACGTTAAGGTTATGAAGCCGATCGACCAGCGAGACGCGATCCAGAGGATTCAGGACGGGACCAGCCTCCTGAATTACGACGAAGATAAGGATTATGCGCACATAAAGGTCAACGCAGAAGGATGTTCCAGAGCCCTTGATAAACCATGGGTTCCAGCCTGTCCTGTCAACTGTTACACCATATTGACATCCAAAGGCGTGTTCGCCTCCTTCAAAGACCTGTATATTTACAACCTAAGGAAGCTCGAGTCGGATGCCGGGGTCAAGGGTGGCAATGAAAAGAACCTGAGGTACAGAGCGCTATTACAGTCAAGAAAGGATGTGGCCTTGGCCGGTCTAAGGTTTGACTGGGTGGCCTGCGTAGAGTGTGGCACGTGCGGCGCCATAGGTCCAAAGGATATGGTTGATTTTCACAGCGAGAAGGATGGTCATGGCGTAAGGTACAAATTTGGTTAGGCTAGAGCCGATAAAAGCTTCTGGCGTTTTGATATACAACCATCCTTGCCACTTCTTTAGCCCCAATATCGTTAAGGCTTTGCTCTAGATCATAAACGCCCTGAGGCCAGCTGGGCTCGGTACTGGTGTCCGTATTAGCCATCATCATCGAACCATCGTATTTAACGGCGATCTTCACAGCTTCCTCTACGGTAAGCTTTGCCGGCTGTATCGTCAAGCCCATCCAGCGGCCGCTTCTCATGACGTCATCTACGATTTCCGATGTTATATGGTCCACGACCGTTAGACTGGGGTCAATACCAACGCGATCAAGGAGCTTAAGCACCTTAGCCGTTACGACGGCCTTGTTTTTTCTCGGTGTGTGTACTATAGCCGGCTTGTCCAGGCGCTTGGCGATCCTGAGCTGTGGTTCGAGTACTTCCATCTCAATTTCGTCACCAGTTTCAAGCCCGACCTCCCCCAGCGCCTTTACTGAGGGCTGAGCCAGGAATTCCTCTACATAGGAAAGGGCCGCCTGCAGGCCTTGGGGAGGGATGCACCTTGGATGGATGCCAATAGCAGGATAGTGAGCAATGCCAACCCTGTCTAACCGCACCTTTTCAACTTCGACAACCCATACGAACAGGTCGTGTATTGTCGTTTCCCCGCTAGGCCTAACCGGAATCCAGCTGGCTGATACTATCCCTTCTAGGCCCTTTTCCTTAAGTTCGCTGAGGACGCTCAGGTTTGAAAGGTAATGATGTGAATGAGAATCAATCCAGGTCATAATCCTGCTCAATTTTTATCGATATTTAAGGATTGGGTCACTCCTGGCTTAAGGAGATGACCATATGGGGTCAGATATCTGGGTAGCACAGGCCTTATTGTGGTTTTTATCGCATGATTGGATCAATCCTTTGGTGTACTTGAAGTATTCAAGCCGTCTGATCTTTTATGTATGAGCATACAAATCCCACCTTAGTTGCCTTCCCGTTGATAATCTTCCTCCTGACGGGTAAAAGCATGTTCCACTCCATCGTTGGATTAACGATCTCCACTATGGACCGCCTGTGATATTTTTTCCAGCCATCCCCGTATGTGAAGTATGAACCTCTTAAGTATCTCCATCCAACCGCCCTGTTACCGTTATATATTCCTTCTTACAGTCTGGTTGGAGAGAAAATTGAAAAGAGTTTAGAATCATTGCTTGTCACTCCTGTTACCGATGAGGAAATACTGATTGGGAAATACATAGGGGCATTCCTGCCGATGATAATTTCGATCTACTTGGGGAAATCGTGTTTATGGCACTTGCCGATTTCCTAACGTTCACTGAATTAGACTATCTGTTTTATCCAAACTGGAGCTTTGGAATTGCAATGTTTATAGGCATTCCGCTTGCGATCATATATGGCATCAGTTATACCGCGCATGCCATGATAAAATTCAATTCCTATTAAAAAGCAGTTAAGGGCGCTCGCCAAAGCCTGGGAATAGCCGCTGTCCAACCAGGTTTTTAACCTTCAAACATGGTCAAGGAACTTGTATGGAAGTGCAGAAATCTCGCCGCCGCGCATTTTATAAACCCCAATAGTTCTAACTCAAGTAATGGCAAAGCCTAATGTACCTATATCTATAACCGATATGAAATTCAGCATAGAAGACATCGAGGATTTTCTGCGTGGCGCTCCTCCCGACCAGAAGCTATCAATTGAATACCCAGCTAAGTATATCCAGCTTGGAAATGGTGAGAAGGCCATAATCAGGCAGGCGAAGTTAGAGGATGCACCGGCTATACTAGAAACGCTCAAGGTGCTAATAGATCACAAATATGACAGGGACTTCTACCATTTGGTGGGTGTACGGACCTACTCTGAAGTGCTTGCATGGACGCAAAACAGGATTAAGGATTCTCGTACGCTCGTAGCAACCAACGAAAGCGGCGAACTTATGGCACTAGTCAACTGGAGGATGTGGAACGCGCAGATAGCCATAAGCCTGCACACTATGACGTTCAAGAGGAAGGCAGGTCTCGGGATAGCGGCTTACGCTGCAAAGATTGAAGATGCGTTCGACTACCTGAATTCGCAGGAATGGTGGGCCACATTTGAAAGTCCGTTCGGCTTCAGGATGGGATTTCGGTTTGTTCATGAACAGAAGCCTTGGCCGGAGATGCAGCACGAGCTCGGTGGTAGCAGGATTTACTATCTAACTAAAGACCACTGGGACAGGATTGTCAAACCCAAGCTCATGCAACGGGGAACTTTTGGCGAAAGGCCAGTTTCTAAGGAAGCGCTAGCAGCTACCTATCCGCTTAAACCTACTGAAACGCTAGAAATAGATCTATAGATATTACGCCATCTAACTTTCCTTTCCTTCCTTTTTTTCTCTTTTAACTTCCAGCTAAGCTTTTATATTTGCCTCCGGGAGATTAAGGTCATGATGCAGCAAGCAACAGACTTCATAAGAGGGAAAACCTCGGGATTAATCGTATGGGATATGCAGGAGGCGCTTGTGAACTTTTCTTTCAACAAGGCGGACGTGCTAAAGAGCGTGGGTCAGCTGATATCCGAGGCCAGGGCCCTGAGCATTCCTATCTTCTATACAAAAATAACGCCTCTACCAGATAGGTTTGAATCAAGCGCCAGAAGGATCATCATGAGAAGGGCTAAGTTCGAGCCGGGAGATATAGTCAGGGAGATCTATCCGCTTTCTAATGACATTGTAATCAATAAGAACACTGCGAGCCTTTTTGTAGGTACAAACTTCGAAATGATGGCAAGGAACGCGTCTCTTACCTCCCTTGTATTTACAGGAATTGCCACGGAAATCGGCGTGGAAAGTTCGGCTAGGCATGCCCAAAATCTAGGGTTTATTCCGGTAATAGCAAAGGAAGCAGTTTCATCGTCCGATAGGGAGGCGCACGAAAGATCGCTTTTAAACATGCAAAAGTTGTTTCCTGTCCTTTCCAATGATGAAATCGTTCGTTACTGGAAACAGGTATAACCGGGCTGGATAGTTCAATGGCATCACGGCCTATCATCAAGGAACTGATACTTGAAAACTTCATGAGCTACGAGTACGGCCGGATACCCCTCGAGGAGGGGCTGAATGTCATAGCCGGGCCCAATGGCGCTGGAAAGAGCACAATTCTTGTAGCAATATCACTAGTGATGGGTCAGCTTTATACCGAAAGGTCAAAAAAGCTTTCCGACCTTGTAAGGAGAGGTTCAGGGATGGCCAGAATAACCCTGATGCTGGATAACCGTGCTCTGGATGGCAAAAGGCCCTTCCCATTTCAAAAGGATGAAGTGATGCTGTCAAGGTATATCAGGAAGGATGGCTCCTACTGGTTCGAAATAGATTATCACGAAATGTCCAGGGTTGAAGTGGTGGAACTCCTCAAAAGGGTAGGCATCAACTCAGATAACTATCTGATCATAATGCCCCAGGGCGTCATTGATGAATTTATCCTGATTAAACCTGACCAGAAGCTCAAGATGATGGAGGAAGCCCTTGGTATATTATCAATAAGGGAAAACCTACATGATGCAAGGGTAAGGCTGGCAAAGATATTAAGCGATGAAGAGCAGTACCAGTCGTTACTAGAAAGGGCAGTGGAAACGATGGGCCGGTGGAAGGAGGAGTATGACAAACTAGTGCGGGCGAAGGAGCTAAAAAAGGAACTTGAGTCGCTGAACGGCGAGCTGGCTTGGTCATCAGTTGCGAAGGCCGAGAAAGCGCTTGAATCTCTGAAGGAGAAGCTCCGGCTTGCGCAGGAGGAAAAGGAGTCTCTGGAGAAATCCTTGGCCAGTGCATTGGCCGTGTTCAATGAAATTAATGACGGGCTTGATCGTAATATCGGCCTTGCTCAGGACATGGCGATAAAGGTATATGATGGTAAAGGCGGTGAGCGTAAGGACCTTGTCGACCTGCAGAACATGCTGGGTGGTTTAAAAGGTTCTGTGCAGAAGCTGGTAGAGGCGTACGGCGAGGTTACAGTGCTCAGGTACAGGATAAGGTTGCTGGAAAGGGAGGTCAAACAGCTGGACGCGTTAATTAAGGCATCTGCCGAAGAGCTCGGGGCCTCGGAAGATGAAGCTAGGAAAGGTTCCCCTCGTCCTAAGAGCGTTCGTACTCAGACAGAAGTGGAGGATGGTATCAGACTGGTGAATGCGGAGCTTAAGGTACTGGGCGAAGTGAACCAGGAAGCCGAGAAGGTGTACATGGAGTTCAGAGACAAGATCGATCAGTACAAGGACAGGCTTGCCGAAGTTAGGAGGAATAAGGAAATGACCCAAAAGGAGATAGTCGAAAGAGCTAATTCCTGGAGGATTACAATTAAGGAAATAATGGATAAGGTAAACAAAAGGTTCTCTGAAATAATGGCTACGATAGGGGCGGCCGGAATGGTCATGCTGATAAATGACCAGGATCCTGAAGCCGCAGGTCTGAACATACTAACTAATTTTTCTGGAGGTGGGATGGTGGCGCTCGACAGCTTCTCAGAGAGCGGCGGGGAGCTCAGCGCCTCGGTTACCGCCTTTCTGCTGGCGGTTCAGAACTACATCCTATCGCCGTTCAGAGCCCTCGATGAATTTGACGTGCATATGGACCCTGTGATAAGGGGGAGGTTCTTCAAGTCCATCTACAACATGTTCAAGAACGACGTAGGCGTCCAGTACGTCGTTATAACACCGGCCCTCTTTTCGTTTTATGATCAAAGCATAAATTACATAATGGTGCAAAAGGCTGCGATAGGCAGTCAGGCCAAGGTGGTCAAGGTTGAAGGAAAGGAATGAAGACGTAAGGAGGATAATAGATCTTCCGGATACGCTTGCAAGGAGGGGTGGTGATCCCTTCGCTATAGACGTAAGCCAGCTTCTTGGGGAGCTTAGGGGAACCAAAGGGGACAAGACTACCAGGCTCGTCCTTGAAGCAGAGGCCCTCAATTCAGTTTCAAAGGTAGTAAAATATCAGGAGGAGTGGGTTATAGAAGCCTTACGCGGCATTAAGATAGACCCTCAGCTCATAAGGGAAAAACTAGACAAAATGCAAATCAAGGACATAGCCAGACTGCTTGCCAGGGACATATATCCATGCATGGGTATAAGGAGGATATCAGGATCGAGGATCAGAGATGCCTTGGACTACTTTAGCCTCACGGAACCCTGGGGCCGGGCGCAGAGGATGGGCTCGGTCGCCTTCCGAAACAGAGAAAACACCGGTATCAAGATTGAGGAGATGGACATTGAGAGGGAGGCGGAGGAGCTCTATGAAAAAATCAGGGAGAAACTCGAAGATGGCCCAATGGACTATAGTGCCCTCATTGGTGCAAGTAGTAACCCGCTGCTTACGGCCTACTGCATAGCCCAACTTTCGAGCACGGGGAAGATAGCCATAAAGAAGGACCCTCTTGCAAACGATATTAGCATAATTAAGGCCCTGGAGGGTGGTTCATTGGTAAGCGTCGCGATAAGGCTACCCAAGGTACAAAATAAGGCGAAACAAGCGTGATAGGGCAATTGCTGCATCCAAGTCCACGGTCTGTAAATTGGGTCAAGCTTAAAATGCAGGCTAATTGTAGCTGTGGGTGAGATGGCTATTGACAGAAGAAGAAGATGAAATTCGTAAAAAGGGCCTAAGGGCGCTGAGGCTCCTGATGCTGGACACTTCAGTGCAGCCTGGCATGAAGGGGTGGGAACTAAAACGCCGTCTCGGTAAGGGATATACGGACGCATTAAAAATAGCCACCATGGAGGCCGATAGGATAGGTCTCAAGATTGTTACGGTGCCTGATGAGGAATTTCCGGAAGAAATTGATAGGGCCAGGTACGTCCTTCAGACTAAGGAGCCACTCACCGACCCGGACTATGGAGGCTGGCTGAGAATAGAGGAGGCCGCCGCCCTCGCAATCCTCATCATCGAACTTTCTATAAGGGGGGGTGTGATCCAAAGGGATACATCTGAAAAGGTTCTAAACAAGAAGTTACCGATCTGGAGAATAAAGCAAATACTGGAAAAGCTTAAGCGACTTGGTTACCTGACCGAAGAGGGCGCCCTGATCAGGAAGGGCTGGCGGGCCGAGGTAGAAATAGATGAACCGGGATTTCTAAGGGACCTGTTAAACGCTAGTTCTACATAGCCAACCGAATAATATGCACCTGTTCTCCAATATTAATTACGAGAAAAGGTAAATATTAAACTCATTTTACTATATTAAGTAAAATATTTTAAGGAGGCCATTAATCTCATGTAGCATGGCCACCTTTAATCATGAGCAGGGAAATGGCAAGCAACAGGGCGATGCTGGTCCCTCTCAGAATTCGATAAGGAATATCTATACAGCGCTATCGAAGGAGCATTGTTTTGCCATATTTGAGGCGCTGCACGACAAGGCGCTTTCATCTAAAGAGTTATTGGGGACGTGTAAATGCACAAGAAGGGAATACTATCTAGCTATCGATACCCTTAGAATGTCCAAGTTAATAGAAAAAAGGGGTGGCAAATATGGCCTTACGTCCATCGGCGCGTTCATCTACTCAAATCAGATATATACGTGGAATGCTATGCAGCACGCTGACAAGTTCGAGCTATATTCAAAGGTCAACGGAATTCTGAACCAGAACCCTTCGGAGCATGCCCTTGAGCTCAGCGCAATGATGCTCAAAGAACTGGAGGGCACTATCGGAACCAGTACGTTAGAGCCGGTTGTCATCTATTTGAGGTGGGAAGACCTGTCTAAGGATCTGTTCCAATTCATTGAAAACGCGAGATCAGAGGTGTTACTGGCGAACCGAATGCTCGACCCCAACACTGTCCCCCCTGTGATCAAGGCAGCACATGCTGGCAAGAAGGTAAGGGTATTAAATGATACTGATCTTGTTAATCAAAGGCTTAAGCTGGCCATTGCGGATAGAAATATCATGTCACTTTATAGAAGCCTTTTCAGCTCCCCTGGCGTTAAAATAAGGGTCACCGGCGTACCGTACAGCTTTGTAATAGTGGATGGATTGGAATTAGGGATAGAAATCATTAATCCGATCAAACTGAATCAGTTCTTCATTGGATACAGGTTCAGGAGCGCCACCCTGGCTGAGAAAATGAAGTCATTTTATGAGGAAATGTGGGAAAGCGCACGGGAATATAAAATTGAGGACGTGAATAAGCTATATGCTGAAGCATATTAAGGGAGTCCTGAGTATAGCCAGGGCGGAATCCAGGGTGCTGCTCTGGGCTGGTGCCATAGTCAGCGTAGTGATTGCAGCCAGCGGTTTCAACCCGCCTCTCCTTAAGCTGATCTTGGCTGGAGTTGGAGGGTATCTTATTACGCTGAGCGCCTATACGCTTAATGAACTGTTTGATATGAAAGAAGATCTAGTAAACTCGCCAAACAGGCCGCTGGTTTCAGGAGCCGCAAAGCCTATTGATGCCATCCTTCTGTTCGTGCTGGCCGGCCTGATCAGTTTGATATTGGCATCTATGATAAATGGATTAACCATGATCTTTTTTTCGTTAGCGTTTGTTCTTGGTATCGCTTACTCCATGCCCATAGTAAGGGCTAAGAGAAGGTTTCCGCACAAGTTAGTCATAAGCGCCCTAGGTAGTGGATTGGATGCTTTAGCCGGTGGGGCGGTCCTCGGGAAGTTCACGCCAATAGTGATTATAATGGCGATTAGCTGGTCCCTCTTCATTACCCTTCTGGTTTCAATGGGTGATATGGCGGACGTTAAAGGGGATAGGGAGGCGAAGGTTAAGACACTACCCATTATATTGGGCGAAGATAGGGCCCTTAGGGTTATGATGGCTTTCCCGATAGTCATCGGTGCTATCAGCGTAATCTTTTCGCCATATTATAGCCTTAACTATATCGCTCCCCTTTTATTGCTCTCCATAACCGTCTATATAATCTCGCAATTATCTGAACTAAGAAAGGGTTTCGATAACAAAAAGATTAGGTCCACCAAGCAGCATTTCAGATTTATTTCTGTAGCGATGCAAGCCTTCTTTATTATTTCGATCTTACCATTACCATTGCTTCACCCTTAACAGCCGGTGGGTAGGTAAAGTGGAGAGATATTCTTCGGAGTCGCAGCGCTTAGATCAAGCTTTATTGGACATCACCTCATCCTCTTAAGAACTATGGCGAAATAATTATCATAATTTTTAGTTAATTATTATAATTATACGCTGGATAATAGCGTATATGTTAGATTTTTGATGGCCAAATATTAAATTCGCAGGATAGAATTACCGATTTGTCTTTCACCCTTCTTTCGAAGCGTTTATATAGAATATTAAAAGTTGCTTCCATATGTCGAGCACGGACCTTATGTGGGTCACCGGCGGCCCGCAGGGCAGCGGCATAGATACCGCTGCAAACCTCTTTGCAAGAGCCGTAGCTAAAGCCGGCTATTATGTCTATGGCAAAAGGGAATACCATTCAAACATCAAGGGAAAGCATAGTTATTTTGAGACCAGAGTAAGCAGGGACAAGACATCATCATGTATGGATGCTGAGGATATATTAACGGCCTATGATCCTGAAACAATATTCCAGCACTTCATGCAGGTAAAGAAGGGAGGAATTATAATATATAATACACACAATGATACAGAGGATATAGAGCATATAATCAGCCTTGAAAATGCCCTGAAGGAAAGGTTGTTTGAGTTCTTCCACAAAAGGGAAATGAAAGGAACTGTCAAGGACGCGATAGATGTCGCCAAAGAGAATGGTGCGCTGGTCTATGGCTTTAATATGGAGGGAGAGGTCGCGGTGCTTGCTAAGAAGCTGGGTGAGGCGCAGCTTGGCAGGTTCAACAGGTACGTCAACACTCTGGCTGTAGCGTTGTCTACCTCCATCTTGGGACTTTCAAAGGCCCATATACAGAATGCGGCGGGCGATATGTTCGGGGGTAAAGGAAGCACGCTTCAGGAGAACATCGATGTAATTGATCTGGCTTATGAGCTTACCTCTGACCTTCCAAAGTATCGGGTTACACTTACCGATATACCATACAGTGGCCACCGTGTACTACTGGATGGAAACACCATCGTAGCCCTTGGGAAGCTGGCCGGTGGATTGAGATTCCAGAGCTATTATCCAATAACTCCGGCATCAGATGAAAGCGTATATCTGGATATGAATAAGAACGTCAGATTGACCGATTCGACCATAGATGGCCCGGCCATAGTTCAGACCGAAGATGAAATAGCTGCAATAGCCATGGCGAACGGAGCCGCGCTCACAGGTGCTAGATCCTCAACAGCTACGTCCGGCCCGGGCTTTTCGCTCATGGTGGAAGGTTTGGGCTTCGCTGGGATGATCGAGATACCCGTGGTTATAACATACTATATGAGAGGTGGGCCATCCACCGGCTTGCCGACCAGAAACTCCCAGGCTGATCTCCTATTTGCACTGTCAGCCGGGCATGGGGATTTTCCAAAGATCGTGTTATCGTCCGGCGACCACATAGAGGCATTTTATGATGCGATCAGAAGTTTAAACTATGCTGAAAGATACCAGATGCCAGTCATCCATCTGGTTGACAAGGCGCTTGCTAACGCGTACGCTGTCATCGACGAAGCCGAGCTCAGCACGAGCAAGGTGAAGATCGAGAGGGGGGCCATACTTAACAACAGGGAAGATAACTACAAGAGGTTCCGCCTGACCGAAAACGGCGTAAGCCCTCGTGCCACAATAGGTTCTGGGAATATTTATTGGGCAACCGGTGATGAGCATGATGAATTGGGCCATATAACCGAGGACCCATACGAAAGGGATAGCATGTATGAGAAGAGGATGAAAAAGCTCGTAACCGCAGATAAGGAGATACCCGAATCGGAAAGGTTTTCCTATTTCGGCGATGAAAGCGCGTCTCACATAATCGTCAGTTGGGGTTCAAACAAAGGCGCTATACTAAAGGTCATACATACGCTAAAGGAAGAAGGCATAGATATAGGCTTTCTGCATCTCAGGATGTTCAGCCCCTTCCCAAAGGGGATCAACAGGTATCTGACCGGGAAGAAACTGATAGATATAGAGTCAAATTATCGAGGGCAGTGTGCATATCTCCTCAAGGCCGAGCTGGGTATAACTACTGATAGTCTAATCCTTAAGTACAATGGGAGGCCTCCCTCTGATAATGAGGTTTATTCCGCGGTGAAGGATATAATTGTTCATGGAACTAAAAAGGTGGTGTTGACAAATGGCGTTTAGCAGCTTTAAAACCGACGTGTGGGTGGATTGGTGCCCAGGATGTGGGGACTTCGGTATTCTGTCAGCTTTACAGATGGCTATGGCGGAATATAAAAAGCCTGCCTCGGATTATGCCATCTTTTCTGGTATAGGATGTTCGGGTAAGATAATTCACTATGTAAACTCAACCGGAATACACAACCTTCACGGGAGGTCTATCCCTATGGCCATAGGCGCGAAATTGGCTAATCCTCGCCTCGAGGTCATAGTGGCGGGTGGGGATGGCGATATGCTTGGAATAGGAGTGGGCCATTTTGTCAGTGCTGGAAGGAGGAATGTAGACCTGTCGGTGTTACTGTTCGATAATGGTGTATATGGGCTCACCAAAGGGCAAGCCGCTCCTACGTTACCTCGGGGTATAAAGACGAAGTCACTTTCGGAGCCAAATATAGACACAAATCTGAACCCGATAGCCCTGGCGCTTACCGCTGGTTACACCTTTGTAGCTAGAGCGTATGCCTATGATATAAAATTCCTAAAGGATTTGATCGTCAGGGCCATGAAACATAGGGGAAGCGCACTGCTCGATATACTGCAGGCCTGCCCCACTTATAACGATATAAATACCAAAGAGTTCTATGGGTCACGTTTGTACAAGCTTGAGGAACCGGACTGGGATGGTGTAGTGCGGAAACCTGAAGAATGGAATGACAAGTATTCAAAAGCCATGCAGAAGGCCCTTGAGTGGGGAGATAAAATTCCCATAGGTTTATTTTATCAGAATGAGCTGGTTCCCTCTTATGAAGACAGGATCAGTCAGAGGCTTACGGCATACGCTGAAAGGCCCCCAGCGCTTCAGAGCATCTCCACCAGCGATGGCACAATCATGACAGACCTGAGCGAGCTCTTAAAGTCCAAGAGGGTTCTTTAGGATCACATCGGTTCCCTTCAGTGCCAGTTCCTCTTGCTCTGCACCTAGAGATAATCATTATAAAAAAATTTGTGAGAAATTTAGATCAGTGTCAGCCTTTCCAGATGCCAATGGCTAGGCCAATTATAAAGAATATGGGGACACCTATTAAGAACTGCGGAGCCACAGATGTGACGTATGCCAAAATCACCGGCACTTTGTCAAGTAATGTGGACGATGATATACCGGGTATATTAATCCCAATGTAGGCCGCCAGTGCGAATCCTATCACCGCCAGGATTACTGATACTATGGCTCTTTTGATGGCCACTCCGAAGATCAAACCATCGACCAATGCAAGCACTATAGCCACCAATGAGCTTATGTTCAGCGAATTTATATCAAACATCAAAGTCTTATGTGCCTGTTGGCTATTTAAGTTTGTCTAAGGAACGGTCACCGAATAATTAAAAATATGAGCTTTGGATCCTTCCTTTAATTATAATGAGAGCCAAGCAATTGGTGGTAAACTAGAGGACAAACTGCTCAGCCTTAAGGTGATAACGACAGGATGTGTATAGTCAGCTACATCTACTCTTGTCTCAGATATATTTAAAAGCTGTTCAGGGGAATGCCCAAATGAGGCCTTAATCGTGGATAATGATGAGAAGGAAAGTTTGAAGCAAAGGGTTTTAAAGTATCACTCGTTTTATGGCGGAAAGATTTCAACCGAGCTCAAATGCCCGGTCTCCAGCCTGAACGACTTTTCACTCTGGTATACACCGGGCGTAGCCGATGTATCCTTAGCCGTAGCAGCAAATAAGGACCTTTCGTTTGAGTACACCAACAGGCATAATTCAATAGCTATCGTAAGCGATGGGACCAGGGTGTTAGGGTTGGGCAAAATAGGGCCAGAGGCGGCGCTTCCGGTGATGGAGGGGAAGGCGCTTCTTTATAAGTACCTTGGCGGGGTCGACGCCTTTCCCATTGTCCTCAATACGACAACCGCCGAAGATCTCATCCAAAGCGTACTTTGGATGCAGCCATCATTTGGGGGAATAAATCTGGAGGATATAGAAGTGCCCAAGTGTTTTTCCGTGCTTGAAAATTTGAGAAAGGCAGCTTCCATTCCTGTCTGGCACGATGACCAGCAGGGCACCGCGTCCGTTATAGTAGCCGGCTTTATGAATGCAATCAAGGTCGTAGGGAAGAAGATTGGGAACGTATCCGTAACCATAGTTGGAGCTGGCGCCTCCACCATCACTGCCGCAAGGTTGCTATCCAAGGCTGGGCTCCCAATTGGCAATATAACCATGGTTGACACCAAGGGAATACTTAACCCTGATAGGGAGGACCTTGACAGGCTCCTGTTCACCAACCCTTGGAAGTACGACCTGGCCATAAAGACCAACAGGGAGCGGAAGAGTGGAGGCATAGCCGAGGCATTTAAGGGGGCCGATGTGTGCATAGCGGCATCGTCTCCAGGTCCGGGGGTAATAAAGAGAGAATGGATAAGGACGATGGCCGATGACAGCGTTGTATTTGCGCTAGCTAACCCCGTTCCGGAGATCTGGCCCGACGAGGCAAAGGAGGGTGGTGCAAGGGTCGTAGCTACCGGTCGCTCGGATTTCCCTAATCAGGTTAACAACTCATTAATATTCCCTGCCATGTTCAGGGGTACGCTGGATTCGAGGGCCACTTCCATAACGGATGAGATGGCGCTGGCAGCTGCAAATGAACTTGCCAGATATGCAGAGGGCAGAGGCCTTTCGCAAGTTCACATTCTGCCCAC
>JAFLXO010000017.1 GCA_029786595.1 Nitrososphaerota archaeon
AGGGGATACTCCAAGAAGAAGTACCACCAGAGGTCGAAGGTGGAGACGATATTCTCAGTCATCAAGAGGACCATGGGTGATGAGATAAGGTCGGTGAAGACGGTGGCCCAGAACAATGAGATGAGGACGAAAATAATTTGCTATAACGCCGCTAGGATCGTAGATATGGCCTCTTCCTTACTCAGAGGTTTTCTACAGAGCCCCAATTAGCTACTCCTCAACTGAAGCTTTGGAGCTTGTTGCTTGCCCCTCCCCCTTCATTCGTAGGTGGAGTTTTATAGAACTGCAACGATTGGCTGGCTGACAACAGCCGGAAGTACTCAGACCTGCTGAACACTTCGATGTTCCTTGAGGCATTTAGGTCCGCTCTTTGATTATTACATAAAGCGCAGCATGCACCAACCTAGCGATGTCCATGCGCGTAGACCCATATTTATAAAATTGAGAATTGATCATATTCATACAATCGCAGAAGCATGTGGCCCGTCCTCTAAGCCTAGCCTAACATTGAATTGGACAAAATTTTCGATTTGTAATATATCTAGACGACATATTTTTCTTGTTTATAATCCCATGATGGTGGGGCTGGGCGGATTTGAACCGCCGATCACCAGCGCCCGAGGCTGGTAGCCTGAACCATGCTAGCCCACAGCCCCTCCAGCACAACAAAGAGCCGATTTTTTACCTTTGAGGCGACTATTTAAATACATTGCCACCGGCAACAGATAGAAATGCGAATATGGACGATGTGCTAATATTACCTCCATTGTAAACATTATTGCCCATCCCACTTAGAATGACTTGATCATAATGATGATGCCAGCATCAGTTTAATGCCACTAAATGGAACTTGCGCTCTTTTAGCTACAGAAGAATTCCCTTATTATCATAGGCTTAGGAGTAACTACGTGTCATAGAGGACTACAAAAGGGCAGAGCGAGCCCGAACTATTGATTCCAGCTAGATGTCCTAGCCCTGAACCCGTTAACTGGGACGTTACCAGTTAATATATGCAATAGTTTATACCCTGCAGCGCAGCTTACACTTCCTAGCAAAGGCATCCGATTAATTCTAGATTCGTATTATACCGTGAAGCCTAATGCAATCACATGCATGTATACGGTGTAACGCACTAATCCGCATCCTATATTGGTTGTACTGGGCCGCCTTCGATTTATAGCGTGTTTTCAATAAAGTTTTTATCGGGTTGATAAGCGCTCACCTTCCATGGAAAATGGCAGACAGTTACTATCTGTAACGACCTTCGCAGCGGCGTTGAGTGGTATGGCAGGCAGCGCTTTAATACTAGCCTTACCATCGATAATGGTTCAGTTCCACGTTAATCTGGTATATACGCTTTGGATAATTATTTCCTACTTGATAGCGCTGGTTTCAATGCTGACAATAATTGGCGCGGTGACGGATAGGATCGGCAGAGCGAACACCTTCAGGCTTGGGATTGTCATTTTCACCATCTTTTCACTTGTACTCGGATTTTCGCCATCACCCCTTTTCATAATAGTATTTCGCGTTTTTCAGGCCATAGGTGCTGCCTTTATAATGACGAATTCAAGCGCTATGGTCACTGAAGTATTTTCTAAAAAAGGAAACCTGGGCTTCGCGCTGAGCGTGAATCAGATAGCCGTCTCAGCAGGCTTTGCGATTGGCCCAATAATTGGGGGCATACTTACTGTGATCTCCTGGAGATGGGTCTTTTGGTACAACGTACCTGTCGGCATAATAGCATTGATCTGGAGCATCGGCAAGCTCAAAGGGATACCAGAAAGTAAAAACGAATCCAAAATTGATTGGACGGGGGCTGTATTATTCTCCATCATAATTACCTATACGAGCATCGCGCTCACGATATTCCCGATGCTAAACTTGAATCCGAACATATACTATATCTCGATAATTGCAATAATATCCTTGATAGGCGCCCTCTTTTACATGGAACGAAGGTCTAGCAACGCAATTTTTGATCCTCAACTCTTTTCAAATAGATCATTTAGCATTTCAATGGCGGTTAACCTACTAAATGGAATAGCCACGGGGTCATTGATATTTCTTTTAACCCTAATATTTCAAGGACCATATGGTATGTCGCCGCTTCAAGCGGCATTTTATATGATCCCGTTTGCAGCATCCTGGTCAATAATTTCCCCAATAAGTGGTAAACTAGCGGATAGAGGAGATGCATCTATAATAGCTACCATTGGACTACTTTTAGTCGCATCCGGTATGTGGATGCTATCTACAGTAGCAACAAACACCTCACCGTACAGTTTGAGCATTTACATGACAGCCGTTGGAATCGGTGCAGGTATGTTCAATTCTCCAAACAATAAATTTATAATGAGTATTCCGTCCCCCAATAAAAGAGGACTAACTTCAGGAATAATGTCGTTATTCAGAAATTTTGGCTCTATACTTAGTTTTTCGTTGCTTATTCCTATTATTCTGTTCTATGTGCCACTTTCATCCCTGCTTAGCATATTTATTTTTGGAGGTGGAGCTCCAGGTAGCATTATATCACATTTTATGATGGGAATCAAATATTCGGCGGCAGTTGCCGCTATAACCGCAACAATCGCGATGCCCATGTCATTGTTAAGGGGAAGAACAAACCGCAAGTAATAAGCTCGCTGTTACAGGTTCATCTACCAACTTAAGACATCCAGTCCAAGCATAAAGCACCTCAACTTGAGCTATGAGCGTATTAAAATATGCCAGAGGCGATTATTGATAACAAACAAGCGTTATGTCAATATACCCTAACGATAATTATAGCGGGCCGGGGTTGCCCAGCGTCTAAATGGAGCCTCTAACCTTAATCTGAATATCGCTGTGAGCGTTTTTCGCTGCCGCCTTTGTCAGCGGAATTTTCCAAGGCTTTAATAAACAGGTTTTAAAAACACAAAAAAGCTCGGCTCTCTTCTATCCTAACTCATGTTGACGCAATTTTAGTTGGTGACTCAGGCCTTGTTTATCAATCCTTTTGTATACTGACCTGAACACGCCGTGCAGAGTTACCTTTACTTACGATCCACCCTTCTGGGCAGAGTTATCTATAGCTGACGCAATGCCTAATGATACTCCTGAACATCAATGATATCCCTACCAGCCATCTCCTTCAGTATTCCTTCCGCCATTTCCTTCCCTTCCTCTCAAGCACTTTGTAATTGGGCCATTCCATCATTTAAATGAGTATGTTTAATTCAAATCCGCTCTATAATCATTAATTATCATAAAACCCAGTAATTCGTATCTTCTGAAAATCAGCCCCGAGCGGGGTTTGAACCCGCGGTCTCTCGCTTACGAGGCGAGTGCATTGGCCAGGCTATGCTATCGGGGCAGCTCGTGCGAATTGCAGCACCCATATTTTTAACCTTATCGCAGCGTCATCGCGCATATATTATCTGCTATTTAATGGAGCACAGCACGATCATACCTCTCAATTTAATTATAACAATGGCTATTAATTGGAGTCAGGGAGGCTGATCCAGAAGGCGATTATAAAACCACTATGTAAACCCCTTCCAGTACGTTCAGGAACTCGTCTCTTCAAGTGATTTCCTGGATGTTTCTGGCGCCATGATCGCCGTTAGGGCTATAGCCAACATGATGAATACTAGGAAGAAGGCCGTTCCATAGATGAGCCCGTATCCCTTAATGATAGGAAATAGCAGTACCCCCAGGATTCCCCCTATTCTGCTTACGCTTGTGCCAAGGCCTTGCGCCAGCCCCCTCACGTTGGTTGGAAAGAGCTCCGTGGAATATGAAAAAGAAAAGATCCCACCAGGCCACTGCTCAAACGAAGAAAATAGTATAAAGAGGGGGAGGAGCGCATACGGGGTGATGTTCACGAGCGGCACTAGAACGACCAGAACGGCCGCCATGACTGCAAACCCCACCAGTGAGAGATATTTCCTTCCGTAACTATCTATGATCTTCATCAGCGCCAGATAAGCTAGGATGGGGAAGGGCGCGGTTATAGTGCCGAAGAGCACCACTGTGCTCAGGCTCTTGATGCCCAGTTCATAATAAAGGGTTGGCGTATAGAACCCAAACCCGTAGGCCCCTACATCGAAGGCAAACCACGTTATAAGGACGAAGGCTAGCTGCTTCCAGTGTTTTGAGAAGAGCTCCTTGATCCCCACCGCCCTTTGCTTAGGTATACTGTAGTCACCGGGGCCCATGGCATTTTCCATAACCAACTTCGCTTCATCATTCCTCCCCACCGTGTTAAGCCATCTTGCTGACTCTGGCATGAACCATCTAGCCGCTATAACCGGCACCGCTATTGCAGCGCCAACTCCCAACGCGACCCTCCATGATAGAGCCGGACCCAACGGGAGCGCAAAGTAGTTTACGGCTCCAGAAACTAGGACTCCTAACCAATAGAACATGATTCCGTACATTAGCAGCTTCCCCCTGTCCCGCTTTGGTGCGAACTCGGCTATCAGGGAAGAGCTTATGGGATAGTCCGCTCCAAGGCCTATGCCCATGAGGACCCTGAATATTATAAGTTCTGGTACATTGGTGGCTACAGCCGATAATATAGTAAAGAATATGAATAGTATTATATTTATGATGAACATGGTCTTCCTGCCTATCTTATCCGCTATCCCCCCTAAGGTAACGCCGCCTATTGCCATGCCTATGAGACCGCTTGCCAGAAGCAATGCGTACGGAACACTTGTCGTTGAAACTTTAAAATAAGAAGATACCAGCAGCACGGAAAAGGCTATAACGTTTAAATCATAGCCGTCCAGAAATATTCCCATCGCTGCCAGAGTACTAAGCCCCCAATGAAACCTTGTAACAGGCAATTCATCAATGCCCTTAGAGCCTTCCTTGCCTTTCACAGGTCATATCGGTGATAAGAGCATATATTTAGATTTCCTTTATAATATATAAATTGATATATATTCAGCCTATTATAACAGCCCTGCATGGATCGAGTGACGCCATATCAACGGGCAAATTTAATTAAAACCCATCAAATTATCAACCACTTATCCTGGGTGATAATGGGTTACCCAATAGGTTGACCTCGCTATTCACAAGGATCCGTTGGGGATATGGAAGCCCATCGATCCGGCAAACCTTAACCGCATGATGCCGTATAGTAGAAAGAGGGCTGTTAAATCATCTGAAAGATATTTATATCAATATATATAATAAGAGCACATGATTACTTACCGCAAGCTGCAACAGATAGGCGGCAGGTCGCTCTTAATGACACTGCCAAGGTCGTGGGTTGAAAGAATGGGGCTCCAAAAGGGGTCTTCAGTAGTGGTGGAGGAATCAGCCTCAGGAAACCTGATAATAACTCCATTTTCCCAGGGGGACGGTCAGCCAAGAAATGTAGTCAAGCTTGATCTAGATGGAAAGAAGGAAGGGGTTATCGTGAGGCTTATATCTGCTGCGTATTTAAACGGTAGCGATGAGCTATACATCAAGCTCAAGCACGGTCCCGTAAGGAACCGTGTGCTCCAGTTCATTGCCACCCACATGCCTGGCTTCGAGTCTTTCAGCGAGGACGAATCAACCTTAAGTTACCGCTTTACAATGAACCTTAAATCGCTGAGCCCAAAGGAGATCATGCTGAGGATGGACAGGCTTTCAAGCTTCATGTGCGATGATCTGGTGGGAGGAAATACCGTGATGATTGAGAGGGAGGATGGAGAAATCGATCGCCTTTATTTTGCGCTCATAAGGCTCCTGAGAAATGCCGTTTCAAATTCGGATGTAGCTTTGTCTTACCAGCTTTCCCCAACCGATTGCCTTGATTACAGGCTGGTGGCTCATATACTGGAGAGGTTT
Organism: Nitrososphaerota archaeon; assembly: GCA_029786595.1. Taxonomy (GTDB): domain Archaea; phylum Thermoproteota; class Nitrososphaeria; order Conexivisphaerales; family UBA164; genus JAJZYL01. Next base: position 5,830 of record JAFLXO010000017.1, read on the forward strand.
GGCGATGATCTGGTTAACATATCCAAGTACGCGCCTGTAGGCAAACAGATGTTTGAATTCTTAGACGGCCTTAAGGAGTTCAAGACCAGTTCACTGAACGCCTTCCTCGGTTACCGAGCGGAGCCAATTGAGCTGATCAGGGTATTCGACCTCCTTAGCACCAAACTGAAGGAGATGCCGGACATCGAGGCGCTTAGGCCTTACCTTAGACACCTGCTTGAGCTCGCCGCTGATATATCCGACCTATCGAGAACGCTATATGCATCATGAAAAATTAAGGGCCAGCGATCGGTTTATTATTATGGCCAAATGGACTTTACAGAATGGAGCGCATTGGCGAACATGAATATGTTTTAGTGATTAGTGAAAGAGGTAAGAGCTGGCTCATCAAGGCCGAGAAGGATAAGAAATTCCAGACCCATATTTCAACGATCGACATGAACGATATACTGGGGGCTGCATATGGCAGCCGCATCTATTCCGGGGGCTACTACGTGCTGTTAAGGCCCACCCTTGAAGACCTTATCATGAGATACAGGAGGGGGACACAGATCGTTTATTCGAAGGACGCGGGCTACATATTGATACGGCTTGACCTGAGGGATGGTAAGAAGGTCCTAGAGATGGGCACTGGTAGCGGAGCGATGTCCTCATACCTTGCATCGGCTGTTTCATCCAGCGGGCGTGTGTTATCCTATGAAATAAGGGATGATTTTATGCCAATAGCGAAAAGAAACCTGGAAATGTCGGGCCTGCTCCGATACGTTGAGCTCAGGGACATCAAGGTTCAGCCGGTCCCCAACGATGAATCCTGTGACTCTGCGTTCGTTGACCTTGGGGACCCGTGGGAACATGTCGGGGAGGTCTATAGGGCGGTCAGGCCGGCTGCTCCTGTAAGCTTCCTTATCCCAACAGTCGACCAGGCGGAGAAGCTTTCTACGGCCCTAACTCAGGGTGGATTCGGGATGATTGAAACGGTGGAGATAATGATGAGGAAGATGAACATAGCGGAAGGAAAATCGAGGCCATCAGTATTTATGTCCGGCCATACCGCTTATCTGATGTTCGCCAAGAAACTGGCCTGAAGAGGACATCCAAGTCCATGGTGACGGTGCACAGAAGCAAGTTATAGATACATTTAAAAAGCTTGGAAAAGGAGACGTATCGAATTGACCAAAAAACGGAAGAGCCGTGGACGGAGCAAGGGGGGAAAGGGCAGAAGCGATTATGTTGAGTGTAGCAACTGCGGGTCAAGGGTGCCTCGGGATAAGGCTAAGAAGGTTACTCAAAGGGTATCCCTTGTGGAACCAACGCTCGCCAGGGAGCTCAGCCAGAAGGGGGCCTATATTCCTGTGTCATACGTAACCAAGTATTACTGCATTTCATGTGCAGTCCACTACGGAGTTGTTAAGGTCAGAGCTCGAGAGGATAGGAGAACCTCCTATAATTCATAGATAAACGACTATAAAATGCAAAATAGGGTGATGGTGGTCCTTAGGGGCTTAAGGGGCCCCTCCATCGTATCCTCCCCATTCGCGGTCGTAGTTGGGACGGTGGTTTCAAGTAACATAAACTTCCTGGTCCTTGCATTGGAATTGATAGGCGTTACCCTTTTCCAGATGAGCGCAAATCTGGTGAACGATTACCAGGACCTCAGGGTGGAGAACAGAAAGGGCCTTCACAATTTCGTATTGCCGATAAGGGAATATCAGCTTCTTTTAAGGACTGCATATGTGTCAATGGCCGTGGGCTCGCTCCTAGGGGCCTTGGTAATCTCGATCACGGGTGCATACCTTCTTGTGATTCCACTAGGGATAGGTTTGGTCATGGCTTACGGTTATTCCGGCATTCCATTTAACCTCAGCCGCTTCGGAGAGTTCGTTGTGCCGTTCTCCTTCTTTCTGATTTCGCTTGCCGTATTTTATTCCCAGGCGCTTACCATTACGCTGAACGGAATTCTGGCACCTGTGGCGGCCTCTCTCTTTGTATTTCTGACATATATAACGCACCAATTCTCTGATTATCAAGAGGACCTGAGGACGGGCAATCCAACGCTTTTGCTTAAGGTTGGGGTGCGCATTTCAAGCATTATAAGCTATGTAGCACTGGCTGTGATAATTATCCTCATGTATCTACTGGGCATATATTATACAATAGTTCCGATGCTTGCGCTCCCCTATTTCCTTTATATGGCACACAAAAATATGGACCCTATCTCCGTAAGGCGTGCCCAGGTTTACATACTTGCCCTGGAAGTTTTCTTCATAATCAATGCTATACTTATACATTAAAATGGCTATCGCCACGCCATAATCTATTAATGGTGTTCTGCCATCCTTTTATTTCACTTTAGAATTGTCCGCAGCGTTGATCAAGGCCTGTCGCCCATAAGTCGATATTGCCACTCAGGCCGTGGCTTTAAATATCGAATCTAGACCATCCTCTATGGTTTTCATAGAACTCGCGTATGAGAGCCTTACAAAGCCCTTGTACTTCTCTCCAAAGGCCCCTCCAGGCGTTGTGCTTACGTGCGCCCTTTCCAACAGGAATTCGCTGGGCTCCATCCCGTCCTTTATACGCCCCGAAAGATCGATGAAAAAGTAGAAGGCCCCCTTTGGCTCCATAAAAGGAATATCGTTAGCCCTTAGCCGTGAGATTATATACGCCCTTCTCCGGGCGAACTCCGCCACCATTTCCCGGACCTGCCCGCCGCATGACTTAAGGCCTTCAAGGGCGCCCACTTGAGTGAACGGAGCTGGGCAGGTTGCTATATGGCCCTGCATTTTGACCATTTGAGAAATCACAGGCTTGGGGGCCACTGCATAACCTAGCCTCCATCCAGTCATAGCATAGGACTTACTGAAACCATCTATCAGGATAAGGCCGTCATCGTAACTGAGGAAGGAGGTAACGCTGACGTGATGCCCTTCATAGATTATATCCTTGTAGATCTCGTCGGAAATGACCCAGATCTTAGCGTCCTTGGCTATGTCGGTTATCCCTTTGATAACGCTTTCGCTGAACACCGCTCCTGTTGGGTTATTGGGGCTGTTCAGCAAAATGGCCTTAGTTCGGTCGGTTAAGCTGGAAGCCACGGAATCCAATACGGGTTGGAAGTCCTCTCCGGTATCTATGGTCACCGGCCTTCCTCCGCTAAGTTGTACCATCTGCTTGTAAGAAGGCCACGCCGGCTCAATTATTATGACTTCATCACCAGGATCGAGTATTGCCTCAAAGGTGTAGAACAGCGCCTGCTTGGAACCAGGAGTTATGATAACTTCAGAGGGGGACGCCTGATTCCCCGATCTTCTGGCTATCTCAGCCCTCAGCTCCGGAAGCCCCTGAGTCGAAGAGTAGTGCGTCATTCCCTTCTTTATGGCTTCATAGGCAGCCCTGACTATGGGCTCTGGGGTGTTAAAGTCCGGTTCCCCAACATCCAGCTTCCATATTGATATCCCTTTATCCTGAAGCTCCTTTGCCTTTTCACCCGCCTTCAGCGTAGCTGACTCTTCGATCTTTGCGAACTTGGACGGAGGCTTGTAAATCATATGGCAAGGGTTTGTATGTCATGTTATAAAAAGTTAGAGGTCAGGGAACGGTGATGTGCACGGCCAGGTTGATACCCTTCCCGAGGAGGAAAGTCCCAGCGGCCGCCCCCAGCCCTATCAACACCATTTCGAGCGCCCTTCTTCGCGGGTTCAACCCACTGAACATGCCGGTAATATAACCCGCAAGCGCTAGCACCACGGCTGTGAAAGTAACTGAAAGAAGCTGGCTTAAAAGAATTGGTAGAGGTAATACATACGGTATTATCGGGATAACAGCGCCGATGAAGTAGAAGATGCCCGTATATATGGCCGACGATGAAGGGCTTTTCAGTTCCTCAGGCGAAACGCCCACCCGCTCCCTAGAAAGGATGGAAAATAATGTTCGCTTTATATCCTTGGATCTGGAGAGTGTTTTCCGGTCGACCTCAAGTCCCCTCTCCTTCATTATAGCTATTAGCTCTTCCTCCTTTTGCTTTGTCAGGGCCTCAGTCTCCAGTTTCAGCCTTGTCAACTGTCCTTCTTTTACTCCTCTTTCGGACTTGCTTGAAACGTACGCACCAGCAGCCATAGAAAGAGTTCCTGCTATTCCTACCACGAATCCGGCCAGCGCTACAAGCGCAGGCAGTGGGTAAATACCAGCGAAACCTGAAACGGCGGCCAGTACTTCCACAAGGCCATCGTTCATGCCGAAGAGGATGTCCCTTATATTTTCTATAACGTTGAACCTGGATACCTTCTGTTCCGCGAAGAAGGATTCATGTTCAAGTTCGTCTCCAATTATTCCCCTTAGCTGCTCCTTCTCATCGTCAGTAAGATCGGAGTCCACTAGGAAGCCAATATACTTACCCACGGCCGCCTGCTCAGCGGCCTCGAACACCTGCATTATGAATCCGACGCCCATTATCCTGCTGAGGAAGGCGAACAATTTGATGCGCCACCCCTTTACAGTATTTTTGGGTTTCTGACCCCGTTTTTCCATGATCTTCATCCAGTATCTCATGTGGCTCCCTTCAATGGCTGACAGGCTGGACAACTTCTCCTTGATGGCCACATCTGAATAGATGTTTGAAAGTTCCTTGTAAAGCATTAAATCATGTAGTTCATCGTTATAGAGCTCGTTATAACTCATACAGTTTATAGATAAATAACATCGAAATAAAAACGTTATCCTGTATTTCCTGTGGTCATCGATTTTTATAAAGATGGGTAGAAGTTTCCCGTGATCCATTGACCTGATGAAAGCGTCTTTGAAACCCTAGAGCCGCTAAACTGACCATATAATTCAATCAACCTATTCGAGAAGATGATATAGAGCAAGATATGATCCGCTGCCTTTAACGTATAAAACACTAATTTAATTTTATATTCACAAAGGGCTTCATAAATAACACAAGCTGGCCACATAATATATTGCTACGCCTCTGCCATATGTTTTGCGATTCGGCGACAATTAGAGGTTCCCTAGCACTCCAACCTACAACCCCTTCCCAAGTTCACGTTTAGCTTGCACCATCTTATATACTCAATCTAATCAGAACAAGCTGAGTGTAGCTATGGTTAAATTAAAATCGATTATATCTTTTATTAAATTATATAAAACTAACTAAGAGCATGATTGCCGAGAAAGTGGTATAACCACACACGCTTTATCATGTCATTACCTCTTACAATGATTTCTTACAAGTGTGTAATATAATGCGGGGGGTGGGATTTGAACCCACGAACCCCAACGGGACTGCCGCCTCAGGGCAGCGCCTTTGGCCATGCTGGGCGACCCCCGCTGCTATCACTTCCAAGTAGTCGGATTTAATGTTTACGCGCCACGGAAAAGTATAGGTCAGCCTTACCTTCTGGTGAAACACGATATTCATTAGGTTCACCAATCTTCACAAAGTAATCACCAAGAGGTTCAAATGTATTACAAATGATATACGGATGACGGGCAATTGTGAAACAGCCATCCTCGGGAAGTGTGAATTGATCCATGATAAAGGATAATATTGGAGGATTGTTACTTAGAAAAGTTCACATAGTATACCTGCCAACTAAGAAGCAGGCGCGCGTAGATGACTGAAGGCGGTGGTCCTCGAGCCTGCTTGGACGTTTTCCTATCATATCTTAATGTCGTTGCAGTTAAGAACGATCATTCATCTGCCTTGAATTGATAAGCATTGGAATTAATAATGACGGCTGGATATTAAGAAAACGTTAAGCGGGCCCGCCGGGAGTCGAACCCGGGACCCTCGGGTTAAAAGCCCGATACTTTAGGTCTTTTACAAGTCTACCTGACTGAGCTACGGGCCCACCCATTAGCTCACTCACCTGAACTTCTACATGGATATATATTTTATCATATGAACGTATTTAAGGAATTAGAAGGAGTACGGTTATGGAGCTTCTATAATCCAGTAATCCATATGAATAACTGCGGCCATTGCATATGATACATACGCATCAAGGAAGGAGGTATCATCTCCTGAGCAATGAGGAAGCATATGAAAGGGTGCACAGGGCCATAACTTAGACTCGATCATTACAGCGACCGGCTGAGGATCACGGGGGTTCACGCCATACATGATATATCTCAGAGGAAGGTAAATGCAGTAAGCAGTAGACTAGCAATTGCTGAACGCGTTAGCTTTCTGCGAACAATATCGTAATTCTTTCAATATGTCTCTATAAGTTTATTAAACAAGTAAAGATAATATCAAGTCATGTTAAGGATAGGTCTTATTGGAAAGACCAATGCCGGAAAGACCACGTTCTTCAATTCAGTAACCCTTAAGGAGGCGGAAATAAGCAATTATTCCTTCACTACCAAGGAGCCCGGCAAAGGGATAGCCTACGTAACGGCTCCCTGTGTATGCAGGGAATTTGGGGTGCAGGATGAGCCGGTCAACTCGAAGTGCATAAATGGATGGAGGTATATCCCCGTGGAAGTTTGGGATCTGCCGGGCCTTATCAAAGGCGCTAGCGTTGGAAGAGGGTTAGGCACCAAATTTCTCTCCATTGCGGCCACAAGCGATGCGCTTGTACATGTAGTTGATATATCCGGTAGCATCGACGAAGAAGGGCATGCTGCTGAGCCGGGTAGCGGTGATCCTGGCCGCGATTACGAAGAAATCGAGGGTGAACTCATAATATGGTACAAGGGGATAATAGAGAAGAACCGGGAAAAGATAACCAAACTAGTTAAGGAGGCAAAGGGTGATGAAAAGGCGGCCATAAGGGCCATAGCTGCGCCACTGGGAGGCATAAAGGTGTCAAGCACAGATGTAGCTTCATCACTTATGTCTCTGAAACTTGACCCCAATGACTTCAAACACTGGACCGATAGGGAGTTGTGGACCTTCGCATCCAAGATAAGGGAGATATCAAAGCCGACCCTTGTGCTCGCGAACAAAATGGATATACCAATATCATCTGTGAACTACAAATCCTTCAGGGAAGCGCATTCTGACATGATGATAGTGCCGGCCAGCTCCGACGCCGAACTCGTCCTGAGGAGGGCTGAAGAAAGCGGCATCATTTCTTACAATCCAGGCGATGAAAGCTTCGCAATAACCAATGAAGGGATCCTTAACGAAAGGCAGAAGAAAGCGCTCAACTTCATAAACAAGTTCGTAATGAAGGAGCTGATGAGGACCGGCGTGCAGTTCGCGCTCAATGTGCTAGTTTTCAAGCTGCTGAGGATGAACGTAGTCTATCCTGTGGCCGATGTGAAAAGGCTGGCCGACAAAAAGGGGCGGGTCCTTCCAGATGTATACCTGATGGCAGAGGGAAGCGATATAACCGATCTAGCCCGGTCAGTTCACAGCGACCTTGTGAAGGGATTGCTTTTCGGTATAGATGCAAGGTCAGGGCTGAGGCTGCCGCCTACTTACAAGCTTAAGGATAGGGATATCGTAAACCTGGTATCGTCTAGCAGGTAGTATGCGCTACACACAGATCATAGGCTGTACCAAGGACTGACATGATGGTCTATTGCGGTCAGGGGATGCCTATGATGCCATCTATCAATAGGTACGTATAGATGAGCAGCCCTGCAGAGGCCGCTATGGATATTGCCCAGGCCGCCTTATTCCACCTGAACACTTTCAGGCCGTCAAGTATGGCCACCGGCAGCAGGTTGAAGGTGGCTATAAAGGCGTTAAAGTAGAGGGCCAAAACGAGCACCCCGCCATATGGTGAATACAGTACGAAGGGCAGAAGGGCTATTGCCATTATTATATTTGTAAGGGGACCCCACAACGCTATCTTTCCCAGTGAACTTTCATCACCGGAGCCGTAGATCATGGTAGCCCCTGGAGCGATTATCTTGAAAAATGGTATTATAATGCTTATGAACGTAAGTATCGCCCCGAAGCTCTGCAGCCTGAACTGAGCCATAAACCCGCTTCTTATAGCTGCAACCTTGTGCATGTACTCATGAAGTATGAACGCGGCTAAAAAGAGCAGGCTATCTATTATGAATCCCCATGAATTAACTATCCCGAGCAGCCAGCTAGCTCCCACCCCCCAGACCAATAACGAGCCTATTATCAGGTGCACCGCTTCGCTTCTCCTGTACTTTGGGCCCCTCACTTCAAAATAGTAAGTGGCCGAACTCCTGATAGCATCATTCTGCAGGGATTCTTGCTTGGACATTAATCCTGATCTATGAACTCCTCTGGCCTTGGCACTCCTTCCGGTAGCCCCTTACGTTTCCTTATCGAATTGATCAACGGCTGCAGGAGGCTGCTGGGCACCGGCGACCAGTTCTTGAAGCTGGTGTTCCAAACGGCCTTCCCAGCGGTAGCCCCCCTTATTATTTCGGCAAGGTCGAACGTCTCAGATGCAGGTATTTCACCCTGCATTATAGCGAAGATCTCCTTCTGCTGCATATCTATGAGCTTTCCCCTCTTGCTTGAAAATATGCTGGCCACGGGCCCTATGATGTCGCTTGTCCCCTTAACCTCCACCGCAAGCACCGGTTCCAGCAGGGTCGGATTAGCCAAAAGCATGGCACCAAGGACGGCGCGTCGTGCGGCCGGCATGAGCTGGGCGTAGGTCCTGTGGGCCGGGTCTTCGTGAGGTACAAAGTGATGCAGCACGACCTTCAACCCCCTTACGAATTCATATGAAAGCGGACCATTTATCATGGCGTCAACGAAGCCAGCACGCAGGCTGTCAATGCTTTCCTGAAGGAACTGAACCCCTTTCGTCTGGTCGATGAAGAGGTTGCCCCTTTCGTCTACGGTTATTACGCTCTTTGCCTCATCTGCGTCCCAGCCGTGCTCCCTGAGTATCTTCCCTATCTGTTTCTTATCCATATTATCGTTTATCTGACCTGACAGGATCAGGTCAACCACGTCCTTCTGAAGCGGTTCAACCCTTATGAAGACCTTATTGTGCCTGTTTGGGCTCTTGGACATGACGGGCCCTGCCGCCCCAGTGATGGTTTCTCGATAGTTTATCAACGGCTGGCTGGTAACTATATCGAGCCCCTGATCCTTTATCATGGTGGTCGCTATCTCCAAGTGAAGCACGCCCATTCCGGACATGAGGGTCTCCCCGGTTTCTTCATTGATCCTCACCACCAGATTGGGGTCCTCTATATGCATATTCTGAAGCGCTTCAACCAGTTTTGGCAGGTCACGAGGGTTCTTTGGCTCCACCGCTATGGTCACCACCGGCTCGCTAACGTATTTGATCCCCTCGAAGGGGTATGTATCCTTAATAGCCGAAAGGGTTTCACCGGCCATTGCATGTTCCAAGCCTAAAAGCGCTGGGATGTTGCCTGCGGGCAACGATCCCACCATCTCCCTGAACGGGCCCATGAACATGTTCACGCTCTGGACCCTTTCCTGCCTCTTGGAGTTAATCAGGTAAAGCATATCGCCATCCCTTATGGTGCCGCTGAAAAGCCTCCCGACGGCCACTATTCCAGCCTGCGGATCAACCACGACCGTCGTCACCATCATTACTACGGGCCCGTTTTCATCGCAATTTATGATAGCCTTGTAGATTTCGCTGTTCTGGTCGCCCTTCCATATTTTCGGTATCCTGTACCTTTGGGCTACGTGTGGCGGGGGATGATGCTTTACGACCATTGACAGCACCGCTTCATGCAATGGAAACTTGCTGGACATATCAGCTATGTTGCCGCCAGTATAGGCATCATATATATCCTTAAAACCGCCGTTAACCCTTTTGGCCATGCTTAACGTGAATCCCCATTTATCCTTAGAACTGCCAAAGGCAACGCTGTCGTCCGCTATGTTGACCTTAAATTTATCCCTAAATTCAGGCTCGGCGTATATGGTTATGAGCTGATTCACTTCTGCAATTATGTTTGATAACCAGGCCTGCATCTTGTCGGGCGTAAGCCTGAGTTCCTTTACAAGCCTGTCTATTTTGTTTATGTAAAGCACGGGCCTGACCCTCTCGTCCAGCGCCTGCCTGAGCACGGTTTCGGTCTGAGTCATTACGCCTTCGACCGCATCCACCACCACAACGGCCCCATCTATAGCCCTAAGCGACCTAGTCACCTTGCCTGTAAAATCGATATGGCCGGGCGTGTCTATCATGTTGAAGACGTAAGGCTTTCCTTCGTATTCATAGTACAGGGTTACGTTAGCCGCCTTAATGGTCATCTGTCTCTTCTGCTCCAGCTCCATGTAATCCATGGCCAGAGCCTCGCCAGCAACCGACGGGCTCAGCATGCCTGCAGCCGCGAGCAGTGAATCTGAAGTAGTTGTCTTGCCGTGATCTACGTGGGCTATGATACCGAAGTTCCTAACCTGTTCCCTATTTGTAACTATATTTATTGCTTCTCCGGTGGTCTTAAACCTTGGCAACTTGAGCTCCCTCCTTCTGTGGCTCTTCCTTGATTATCTTCCTTTGAGCCTTGGCCTGCTTGGGTTTGGTTTCCCCTTTGGGTTTTCCCGAAGTTTGAGCCTTGGCTTCCGATTCAGCTGGCTTGGCCTGCTGGACTTCAGCTTCTTCGGCCTTCTGTCCGGGTAGCTGGCCTTCTACGATCACGGCGTTAACCTGATATACGTCTTCAGAGATGGAATTGCCCCTTATGAGCTTCCTCTTCCTAGCTCCCCTGTCCATAGGTCTGAAGCCCGGCCCCTCGTTAAGCACCACCCTCCTCTTGACGGAACCCTGAAGGTCAGACCTCAAGGGAACGCCAGACTTATCCGAGCCGCCGGTGATCTTAAATTTAACATTCAAGCTGATCATTGAACCATCTATAATATCCCCTATCCGGTGCCCAACAAGCACCTGTGATGCCGGGGGATTTACGTCCGTCTTGAACGACCTGCGGGTCTTTGGATCAGACAGAATAAGTTGAAAATTCGCCATTAGAATTAACCTTCCAATAACCCTTTTTTAACCTTTTCCGGTGTCCATTGCGAGCAGGTCCGGTAATACTGGGGTATAATTGCCGTGGCCCAGAAGGGGGCCAGAAGGACCACGTTCTACCCACAGAATAATGTAGAAATGTTTTTAAAATAAATTCTGTCATTGAATATCGATATGAATCCAAAGGTTGAGGAATTAATAAATGGGAAAAATTTCGGCTATATAGCATCCGTCAGTAATGGAGGTAACCCTCATGTGACTCCTGTATGGATAGATATGGAGGGGGAATATGTCCTGGTGAATACCGCCATCGGAAGGGTCAAACAGAAGAACCTGCGAGAAAATGCAAAAGTCGCAATAGCGGTATCGGACCAGGCTAATCCATACCATTACGCGCTGGTCAGAGGCAAAATTTACAAACAGACCACCAAGGGGGCTGATGAACATATTGACAAATTGGCGAAGAAGTACCTGGGAAAGGATTCCTACCCATGGAAATCACCCAATGAACAGAGGGTTATACTGTACATTAAGCCCGAAAGGATTATTATACCACAGTGATTATAGGGCGCAGATCTTTAAAAAAAATTTAGGGGAGCTTAAAGCTTCCCCCCTATCCTAAAGAGTTTCGTGCCGCAAACTGGACAGACGCCTTTTACCGCCTTCCTGCCATTCTTCAAGGTTGTCATGACGGGATTTTTTATCTGTCTCTTTGCCTTACACTTAACGCAGTATGCTTCTACCATGCCCTTATCACGCTCATATACGAATGCTTAGCTTAAAAACAATTCGCTTTTCACAGTCACGGCGGCAACGGTATTTGACTAGCAGATTAGCTTCCTTTATTATCGCCTTGATCTGCCGGCGATGACAGTACGGGTGAAATAGAGTATCGCAGACAGCTCCAGCAGTGAAGCCAACACCATTGAGATGGATCCTACAATCAAGCTGGCATGCATCAAGTATCCTACGATGAAAAGCACTACTGGCAGGCCAAACAGCGCACCGGTCGTCACGGTGTATAAAATGATCGAAGTAAGACTGGCAATGCCAGCCCCCCCTTTCTTGTAAGAATATTCGAAATAAAACCCGGCGAACGCTACGAGTGGCATTATAGTGAACGTCAAAGTCCATATGGGCAGGACGTAAAGAAACCGCCCACCCAGAAATATGACCAGAGCTGACATTAATACAGCACCTATCAGGTAGTCGCCAATGGTCACCAGTTCCTTGGCCAGCAAATTCATGTTACGGCTGAGCGGAAGCAGCCTGTAGGTGGCCTGTCCTCGCATCTCTGACATATAGAGCATAAAGCCTATAATCGATGAAATGAACGCCAATGGGACCATATAAGACCCCCAGAACAGGAGGTAATCGGTTTTTAGAAGGTTGGTACCACTTATCAGCGCCGAGATCAGCACTATAAAGAAGTACATGAAGGGCATTATAAAGAGGCCGGACATCCTAGACCTTATCATCTGTTTAAAGTCGGTGCTTATAACCGCCATAGTGGGAGAGCTCCTTTTTACGAATAGCTTCCTATTTGAAATGCTGGTGGTCATTTGCGCAGGTGAAAGCAGCTCAATCGCGGCCCTCCTGAAGAAGAAGTATGCAGCCAGTGCAAAAACTATCATATACAGGACAGAGGTATAAATTGAAGCTGTTTCCCCCTGAAGGATCCCTGGCAGATCAACTATGGGCAGGTAAGAATAGAGCGGATTAAGCGTTAGCGCGTAAAACTGCTGTATAAGTCCACCCGTCATGGCCAGGGCTATAATGGGCAATGACACGGCCAGTCTAGCCAGCGTATTGGTCCTGCTGCCGAGTTTTATCTGCCTGAAAGCTAGGATCATAAGATTTATCACCAAAAGGGATAGGGCTATCGCCGTCACATCGGCTATCATATAGGCCAGCAGGCGGTCAATTCCAGCCATAGCACCCAAGACAATCGAAATAGCCAGTGGAACGAGTATGGGCATATCTACAGCCCTGATTATCGACAGCTCTGAAATCGCCTTTACGTTAGCGCTGTCAATAGGGAGCGTACTAAGGAGGTCCTTCAGCCTTGAAGAGGAGGACACCGAAAAGGAGAGCTGCATGGAAGAAGCGAATATTATGAAAAAGGACCAAAGGAAGAGCTCAAGAGGGAGTACGGAAGCATATTTGGCACCCAGCAGGGAGCCCGTGCTAATGAATATTACGATGATAAAGCCGTATATGACGCTGATCATGTATTTCTGACGGATGGAATTGTTTAGCGCCCTCTTTACGTTGCCGGCGCTCAGACCTGTGAGCTGGCTGGCTGCATAGCTCTGATACATCAGTTCCCTATAAATGAAATTAGCTATGTTCCATCTGCTGTACTTCAAAGGCTGTTCACTATGCTCTTTATTTCATCTTCAGCGTTTATTGCCTTAAGGAATACGTCCTCAAGGGACGCCGCCTGCACCTTTTCCCTGAGCTCCGAAACTGTTCCTTCAGCGACCATTTTACCATCATTTATGATCCCAATCCTGTTACAGATCTTTTCAGCCACCTCCATTATGTGGGTGGAGAACAAAACGGAGCCGCCTTCCTCAGCATGCTTGGCCAGAAGGTCTTTGAATATCCTCACCGACTTTACATCCAGCCCATTAAACGGCTCATCAAGTATTAGAAACAGGGGCTTGTGCATCAGAGCCGCTACGACAGCCACCTTCTGCTTGTTTCCCATCGAAAGGGACGCTATCGGGACGTTTAGAAACTGTTCCAGGTCCAACGCACTTACGAGGCCCTTTACGCGCTGCACATCATCCATTTCCCTGACTGAAGCTACGAAATTTAGAAATTCATTCGGTGTTAACACATCGAGGAGGCTGGGCGTCTCAAGCACAACTCCAACCTTGTTCATAAGTTTGCTGGAAGGCTCGGTTTCACCGAGTATAGTTATGCTTCCGCCCGAGCGTTCCACAAGACCGGTCATGGCTTTGATGGTGGAGGTCTTCCCGGCGCCGTTGGGCCCGAGCAATCCGTAGATCTCCCCTGCCTTGATATTGAAGCTAAGGCCGTTTACAGCTACCTTTGATTCATATCTGACTATTAAATTTTCAACGTTTACCGAAATGCTCAACAAAGGGACACTGGCCCTTCGATTTATAAGGGTTACCGATATATGAGGCAGCCCATCGAGGGTTTGCGGAGTTGCCAAACGGCGTCTCCATTTCTAAGATGGGGACAATGATACGATACATCATTGAATATCAGAGCAGACCAAGCAGCAGTATTGCGGCTATCCAAATCGATGCTATGACCAGGTCCTTCCTCTTTAATTTAAGGCGTTCCGGCCTGAACTTTGGCTCCCCCTTGATCTCTAGTGCTATGGTCAGTAACATCGCTTTTCTAATGGTTATAAAAATCATCGATTTGATCAGCCTATATGGTAACCTGATCCTGTCGCCGATCGAGGCCGGCCTCCTGAGCCGCGCCACCGAATATAGATAGAGCGATTCCTCAAGTATCATGGGAGTTACCCTGACGGTGGCAAGAAACAGACGCTGAAGAAACTTGGGCATTTTGATCCAGCTGAGAAGCGATGACCATTCTCTGGGGCTCACGCTCATGATGGTCAGCGCCGCTGCTAGTGCCATTATGCCGAACTTCAGGCCCGCAAGCAAGCCCCAGTACAGCCCCTGAGACGTTAAAGCAATTCCCATCCCATTGGTGAAAAGGTTAATGAAGGTATTTGAGTTAGGCTTGAACAGGTAAAATAGCACATCGACCCTCAACCCCTGGTAATACCCCCAGTAAAAGAACCCCTGTGATAGGATCAACAGCACTGTGGTTAACACTATGAATCTTCCCCACCATTTAAGCCTATGAAAGGAGCTCCGTGCGAAGATCAGGTACGGCAGGACCGTGATGGCCAGTAGTAGAATAAGGACAATCAGGTTCCACTTCATCAGGGTGACGATCCCTATGCTGAAAATTACAAATACCTTCAACCTGATATCCAGCCGGCTCATAGGATCATCCGAAGCTACATAATCAAAGACTTTCATTCTTATCGCCCATTTCGGCTATTGTTCCCCTTGTCATTAGAAGTGTCCTGTCACAAACTGCACCAGCGAAGTCCATATCCTGGGTTATGATCAGGATGGCTGATCCCTTTGAAGCTTCATCCCTGAGCAGCCTGGCCAGGGCATAGAGCCCCCGGGCATCCTGGCCCTGGGTAGGTTCATCTAGCACCAGGAGGTCCGGGTTACGCATAGCAGCCGAAGCAACAGATACCCTTACCCTCTGCCCCCTGCTCAGGGCGTGCGGCAGCTGACGGGAGAAGTCGTTTAACCCGAAAAGATCCATAAGTGCGCCAGCCCTGCCCCTATCGCCGTTGCCGTATAGCAATTCAGATATTACATCGTCCATTAGAAATTGAGCCTCTGGTGACTGCAGGGAGAAGCCCACTTCGATGCCTTTCAACCTGACCGCCCTGTGCCTTATGAGCCCTATCAGGATCTTCGCGAGGGTGCTTTTCCCGGAGCCGTTTGGCCCAACCAAGCCCGTTACTGAACCCCGTTTTAGATCAAGCTCAATATCCCTCAGGACCGGAAGCCTAGAGTCGTATCCATAGGAAAGCCCTTTAAAGCTGATCAGGCTTTTACCGTCACCTATATCGCCTTCCTTGTGCGCTATCTTCGGCGGATAACCTGTTACCGTGCCGGGAAAACCGTGACCATCTAGTGGGATCTCTTGGTCCACCATTCCCCTAAAGTACCTTACCTTATGTTCGGCTATGACTACCGCTAGGCCAGCCTCTTTTAGCTTCCTTATTGTAGAAATAAAATCCGTCCTTCCTTCCTCGTCTAGGTTTGCAAGCGGCTCATCGAACATTAATACCTTGGCGCCGCTGAGAATGGCTGATGCGATGGCAACCCTCTGAACCTCTCCACCGGAAAGCTGCATGACGTATCTATTCATCAACTTCTCGATGCCCAGTTCGTCGGCAACTTCATGTATTTGCTCCCTGGTGCTGCCGCGCCATGCTAATTCCGTATATACGTCATAACCTGCAAGCGCATTTACTGGATCCTGCGGCACATAAAATGTGAACCCCTCCCTTCTTGCTGCAGGGGCGGTCATTCCCCCTACACGCAGCTCCCCACGGAGATCTCCAAATATATGCTCCGGATAAAGGCCGGCCAGTAGATAAATGAAGGTGGATTTACCGCAACCGGTTGGCCCGCTCACAAGGGTAAGCTCTCCACGGTCCAACGCCATACGCAGTCCTTCAAAAGTGTGCTCTTTCGTCCCCTCGTAAGAGAAGGACAATCCACTGGTGTCGATAAGTGGGCTCACATTGATACTGAAAACCAACGTTTATATAAATGTTGGTTGGATACTCCATCCATGTCGTCAAGCCCAAGCAACATGGGAATAGTTATAGGTTCAGCGGTAATTGCGGCTATATTAATTGCAATAAATTATACGCTCTTCAGCTTATACCACGGGAGCAGCATTGCGGAATGGGAAACCATTGCAGTGGCTAGTGCTCTAATTATAGGTGGCCTTGCAGTATCAATATCAAAGGGGTTTCCAAAGAACTTCTCAGAGAAGGATATGGCCCTTACTGTATCCTTCGGAGTGCTTCTCTACGTAGCACAGTTCGTGACTGGTTTTGTCCCAGCGTTCGTTTACTACGTTCCCCCCATCAGTTACGTAGCCACAGACCTTCTGATATACCTCCCCCAAGGTATCATATTCGCCGCCCTGATCACAATGGTGCACAAGCCCGGCAGCATCTTTTCCATGATGGTCCCATTCTACATCCTCTCCATGATTTCCTATTTCAATCCCATCTG
>JAFLXO010000018.1 GCA_029786595.1 Nitrososphaerota archaeon
GTAGCGCAGAGGAGGGAGGACAGGATCTACAGTGCGCTGTTCTGCGTCGGGCTCTGGCACAACCTATTCAACATGGGTCGCTAGGGAATAATAGCGTCCCACAGCCCCTGAAAGAGTAATCTTTTTATCAAAGATATACATCAATTATATAACTTGTCTTTTGATTATATAACGGCTACTTTATCCATACATGGGCTGTTGGAATCCGTTGTTAAATATTTCAAAGAAAGGAAGGAAACGGGAAAAGTAAAGGAGAGGCTCACTAGTGCCCTGCAGTCAATTGAAAAATTTGAAAATTCCATCGTTAATGCTAAAAAAGTGAGCCATTCTATGTTAACGTATTTGACGGAAATGTCGGATCGCCCAACACCGTCAGAACAAATGAAGATTCTGAACATGTGCGCGGATGTACTAAATGATTTCTGTATATTGATTTCTAGCATATGTGATTTTGGAAATGATTGTAACCAGTTGGTTCATTTCAAGGCTTTCATGGATGCTGTGAAACGAACTAAGGGTGACGTATATGACATTATCGATTTCTTCGCAAGGAATTATGATAGTCAAAAACGGGTCCTGGACCTCAACGACCTGCCCATGTTATTGAGGCTATATGGGAAGAAGGGCGGCTGGGAGGAAAGTGAAAAGCTGAATGAGGAAGTAGGAAATACAATGGGAATAGCCGTGGCTGGAGTCGACAAGTTAATGGCGTTTAATCCTCTGAAGCCCGGTTTAGATAGGAAAGCTATCTTGAGGTATACCAAAAGTCTTGAGTCATTGGTAAGACAAGCAAAAAGATTGAAGGCCGACAAAAACACCCTAGAAGACCTGAAAAACGCTGCACCTAAGTGGTTTCTGGATATAGCTGAATTAATTATGATTTAGCTGAATTAATTATGATTCTGGAGAGATCATCGCCTTCTAGGAAATAATCAAACTAATGGAGGGAGGCCTCTACCTTATCCCACCAATTTCCACCGATAAAAGGCAGAATTGCGTATCAAACGTATTATTACTACTACTAAAAAATCATCTATAGCCACTCCCCGCACCTGCTCATCAGTACCGGGCAGCTGTGCTACCTTAGGTATTCCTTCTTAACAAGCGCCGCAGCTGCTGCACCAGCAGATGACCACGCCAGTGACGGCATCATCGATATTATCGAACCCCGGGCTGCCGTTCTTGGGCTTAATATCATGACCTGTTGCCACGGGTTCTGGGTCGGCCTCCCATTAGCCATTTCTACTAACATCGCCACCGGCATCATATCCATCGGCTTGCGTCGGACCGCCTTCCGGGAGCGCTGTTTGTTTGTCATCATGCGGCAGGCCGGGCCCGGTGGCCTTAAGCGCGATCCCCAGAAAGGCGCTATACCGCACCCTCTTTCCGTTTTCTTCCGATGTCAACCTCGCCTCGCTGTAGTTGCGGCCGTTCTTCTTCGCGTTCATGAAGAAGGTGGGCATGGTTACAGGCACCAGCTTTTTTGCCTTGCAGTAGCTTACGTACGCCTGGTAGAGGTCGGCCTTGGCGATGCGCTTCTCCGGGTCCTCCTCCACAATGTCCATGAAGAACGCCTCCACCGGGTTTGACATCCTGATGTACTCCTCTCTTACTTCATCTACGCTCTTTGAATTTGAGAACACGAACCCGTTGTCCATGAGGCGCCGCAGCCCTGCGAGCGCCCAGTTCAGGAGGCCGGACAGCTCCTCCCCGGTCGTGAGCTTCTCAAGCAGTCGGGCGTCGGCGGTTCCTTTGTCAAACGTCCTCGGGAACTTGACTATGATGAAACGGCGAAAGAACGCATCTGTGTCGTCGTACGCCATCGGGACCTTGTTCGCGGAAAAGATGAACTTCGCATGGTTCACGAACGGGGCCCGCTGGCCGTATTTCCGCTCAGCGGTGATCGGGTCGCCCCCCGTGAGCATCTTGAACGTCCCCGTGGACTTCAGCGCCATGTCGGACAGGTCCGCATACAGGTTCGCAAGCTTCCCCACGAGGTCGGCCTTGGCGAAGTGGTTGTACTCCAGCTCCTGAAGGCTGCACGTGGCGATGTTCGATGCCCCGAGAAGGGCCTTGATCAGGCCGATCAATGTGGACTTGCCGTTGCTGCCGCCGCCCACGAGCAGCAGCGCAGCAGCAACCGGATACCCTCGGTAGAATATGTAACCCATGAACTCCTGAACGGCGTCGATGTCTTCAGGGTAGACGACCTCGGAAATGAACTTCAATGCCAGCGGGCACTTCGCCTTCGGGTCGTACTTCACCGGAAGCTGGATTGCAGAGAAATACGCCTTATCCGGCGTGTGGTCGATGAATTCGCCGGTCTCCATGTTCAATATGCCGTTTTTCATGTTAAATACATCTGTGTTGTCCACCAAATCGCGCTCGTATGTCCTGCGCTGTATGTGCCCAAACATTTCAGCGATGTAACGGAGCGATATGTTGCCGCCTGAAACACGGGCCTGCTGCTCGGCCCACGCCCTGATCGTGTCCTCCATGTCCGGCACGTACATTCCGCGCCCAACATCATACACGTACATGATACCGTTTGTCGTGATGATATGAAAGTGCTCAAGGACGTGGTCGGCCGCGTCGGAGGGGGTGCCGAGGCCAAGAAGGGACGGCGATTCGTCCGCCGACACGGAGCGATCACGCACGATCCACTCGTGCGCCTTCCGCAGGGTGAATTCGGCGTACTGGTCGGACTCGCCCCACTTGCCTATTTTCGAATCGAGCATGATCCGGTTGATCTGCTCATCGCTGAAGCCGTAGCTGATCAGCTTCATGACGAGCGCAAATTCAGCCTCAGAGCGGGACGCATACCCTTCGATGTCGCCGTTGAAGAGGCTGCTCAGCCGGCCATCAACGGTGAGCAGGTGATCAAATGTGTCCCTTTCCGGCTTTGTGTCCTTCAGCACCTCAACCTGCCAGCCCAGCCTCCGGCCACGATCAAGGAAGGATGCGAGGAGGCCCTTTCCGACTATCGAAATGCCCATGGTGCCAACGGCTTCGTACGTGCTCTTGCCAGATTCTATATGGCACTTCTTCTTGTCGCACAGTGAGTGGTCGATGGTCGTGCCGACGCCGCACACGTAGCCGCCCCACCCGCACACGTCGACCTGGTGTCTGTCGCCAAACACCTTTATCCTGCGCTGGACCTCCTCCTGCGTGTAGTAATATACGTGGGCGCCGCCATGGGGCGTCTTCACGACGCGGGTGGTCTTCGCCAGCCTCTCCCACTCCGGGAAGAAGGCCACGAAATCTTCCCACGCTTCGAAGTCGAGCACCACGAGGTTGTGGGATGTGACGCCGCCCATCACCGCATGGTTGCGGTTGGGGTCCTGACCGAACCATTTGTAAAATTCCTCCTGTGATATGTGGCGGGTTTGGTAGTCCTTCCAATCCACGGCGGGGGTCTTTTTGTCGCGTTCGAGCGGGATGACGTTGAGGCCCATGTCAAAATCGATCCTTGCCGACATGCGCACGCATGTAAAAATTTACTTAAAAGGCATGACGTGGCCGCCCATCAGGACGACCGCGTCACCCCTGTCAGGGTTGTCAGGGGGTATCATATTGTTGGCTCTTGAGTTTACTCAACCCTATATAAACCCCTTATTCCATATGCAAAAAAAGGGAATTTTAAACACAAACCAAGAGAAAAAAAGGAAGCTTATATAGGGTAAGCAAAACCTAAGGACCAACAATATGCCGCTCCCCTGACAGCCATGACAGCCCTGACACGCTTGATCTCTATCCAAAAACCAACCACGTCGGGGTTTGTTCGAAAAACGTTTGGAAGGATTGACATTGGGCGCCGCCCTATGCTGTCCACCCTGTCCATGGTTTGCAAAAAAATGATTGATACGGCTGGCAGTGTGGGCACACACCAAACCTTTGCCTGATGAGGAGCGGCGTTCAGCGAAACATCTTTCTGATCGCCAGTCGGACCTTTTAAGCCGATACCGTATGCTGTGTTATGAAGGCCGTCTCCTCCATGCTCGCCGGTCTGCTTGTGATACTGATCGCCATAGCGTGCATTATGGCCATTTCGTTCTTCGCAGTGGGCATCTTCAGCAGCCTGTATCAGGAACAGCAGGTTACGAACCTGCTGCACTACAAGGACGCCGAGTACCTGTCCATGGCCATAAGCGGCTCCACCCTGGAGGTTACAAACGGCGGGCAGTATACGGCTAGGATAACACAGATTATGGTGTGGAACCCAAACACCAACAGCCCGCCCACCTTCATCAACAAATCCATAACGTTGTACCCGGGCTCCAGCTATAACTTTACGCTGCAGACGCCATATCGGTATGCCATATTGACCTCCTACGGCAACGAATGGTATGTCCCCTTCGACATAAACAACCCCGTCCTTGACGTGTACGCCCTCACCATCACTTCAACGGCTGGTGGATCCACCACTCCGGCGCCTGGCACCTACTATTACACCTACGGCGATAAGGTCACGGTGACCGCCACCCCGGCACAGTATTATTCATGGGGCGGCTGGAGCGGAACAGGCGCATATAGCTACACAGGCATGAACAACCCCATTACGTTATACATGTGGTCTAACATCACCGAAGCCGCCACATTCAACCCAATATATGCAACAGTAACATTTTTGCAGGAGGGCATGGGTTCCAGCGCAAGCGGAACAGTGCTAACCGTGGATGGCAATTCCTACACCTATTCACAGCTGCCAATCAGCTTCACTTGGCAGGAGGGAACCACACATTCGTTCTCATGGATATCCTCTGTTTCTGGTGGCTCAGGCGCGCAATATGTATGGCAAAGCACAACCGGATTACCATCTTTACAATCAAGCTCGTTCACCGTAACCGGCAGCGGATCCATAACCGCAGCATACCAGCCCCAGTACTACCTCAGCGTGTACGTGAACAGCGGCTCGGGCTCCGTATCCGGCTCCGGCTGGTACAACGCCGGCTCAGGCGCAACAGCCTCAGAATCCCCTGCTGGCGGATGGCACTTCATCGATTGGACTAACGGCAATACAGGTTCAAGTTATTCATTCACCATGAATGGGCCCAACTCCATCGGCGCGAACTTTGGCATTAACTCATACTCTGTTATGTTCTACTCAAACCCGGTTAGCGGTGCGCCTATATCAACGAACCACGGTTCTGGAACCACGCCGTACAGCGTTTCGGTTAACTATGGAAGCACGATAAGTTATACTTTCGGAAGCTCTTTCAGCGGCGGCTCCGGTGTGCGGTATGTGAACCCGAATCCTTCGAGCGGCTCACAAACCATCTACGGCTCCACTACCATCACGGCTTCCTACACTACGCAGCTCTACGTTAATGCGTATGTGAATTCTGGCTCTGGTTCTGTATCGGGCGGGGGGTGGTATAATGAGGATACGCTGGTGACTGTGACTGCATCTCCATCTGCGGATTGGTATTTTTCATCGTGGACTGGCGTTTCGGGCGGCAACCCATACCAATTCAACATATATTCGCCAACTTCAATCGGGGCAAACTTCGAGGAAGAGGGCGAATTATATTACTCGGCGTTGGACTATGGTACTAACGCGAACGCGTATTCCACAGCCTACTTCACGGGCCCGGAAACCACAAGCATCACATGGTCTGGTGATACCGATGGGGGGTACGTCATGCCGGGCACGTATTCAGTTTCTTATGGTAATTCACAATACGGAGCGGGTGTTTATAGTGCACCTTCTTCGGCAACAGTGAGTCCAGGCGGCGATACCTTCGTCTTTGCTACGTACTACACGCCAACCGCGCTGAGCGCCAGCTTCACCGTTGGTGTTAATACATACACGATTTATGGATATCTAACTACATCCGATAATGGCGCTGGGCTGGGCGGGCAAACATTAACTGTAACTTTCTATAGCGGCGGCAATATACCTTTGGCACATGGGTACCCTGTAACTGCCAGTAATGGATATTATTCATATACAGTAAACGATCCTATCGGCGATACTGGAATATCTTACGCAAATGCGTATTTTGGTGGGAATGGTGGTTATATATCTGTTCAAAGCCCTAATACTTGATGGACAATTTAATTTGTTTGTTAGTGTTAGAATTTGTAGCTTGAATTTGTAAAAAGAATAGCGGATGGGGTTACATTTGGTGGGAGAGACGATTCGAAATTAAGGCTATAAACAACGGCGGCACTCTGGCCAAAATTCACTGTGCTTCCTGTAACAATGACCAAAGTTGTGTTAAACGGGGATACTCCAGAAGAAGGCGACATATAGAATAAAACATTTTCTTTTGGAGTATAAACAGAGGTAAAATTAAGTGGAAATATTGTTATAGTTGTGTTCAACACACGCCCGGCGCTATTCTCCACAGTAAGTGTTATTGGGAATGAATAATTCATGTTTGGTTGCAACACTATAGGCTTATAATAAAGCAAAACGGCGCCAGGTGGCGCAATACTTGCTTCAAGCACGGGGTTAGTTGAAGTAGCGATGAGTTGCGCCGGCACGGTTGAGTTAGCACTACTCCCGTTTCCCCCTATTCCAATGTTAGCCAGCCCGCCAGCACTGAGTAGCATGAATAACGCTACACCGATGATTATGATTATTATCACCACCGCAAGTGCGGTAGTGGTACGGCTAACGCCCTTCCTCCTCTTTCTGACACCTGAAGGCATACACCTTTTATTGGGCAAAACGGGCTTAAAAAGGTGGTGACGGGCTGCTGCTGTCTATTTTCATTCTAAAGATGGTCATCAGTTATGGCATATCTTCCTTTAAAAGTGCCATGCCTTGATATGTATTCCCTTATCACCAGCCTTTAAATGAGCTTATTCTCAAAAGACAGCAGGACCAGAACATGTGTAACCTTATATATGTATAACCTTACCTCCATTATATGGGATTCAGGCTCACGCCCGTAACCGGCCCGGACCTGGTGGGCAGGGAGAAGATCATCGGGGAGCTTGAGCGGGAGCTTGGCTCAGAAAACCAGATCGGCTTCCTGATCTACGGGCTGAGGCGCACCGGAAAGACGAGCGTGCTGAAGGAGACGCAGCGGCTCCTGGAAGCCCGGGGCATGCCGGTGATATACGTATCGATGTGGAATATCGCGCCGAGGACGGTCGACGAATTTGTGCGGGTCCTGTCCAGGAACGCCATAGCGTCGTTCTGGCGGTACCTTCCCAGCAAGTTCAGGCTTGAAGAGCTGCTGTCGGTCGGCGCAGGAGCGGTAAAGGCCTTTATTTCCGGATTAAAGCTGACCATCGCCGCCCAGAACGATCTGGAGATGGCCGTGTCCTATATGACTAGGGAGAGCGACGATATCGAGAAGGCCATGACGGGGGCGTTCATGCTGACAGAGCACCTCAGCGAAATGACGGGCAGGCGCAGCGTCCTCATGCTCGACGAATTCCCAACCCTCAGGGAGCTGCAGTACGGAAGGTACAACCAGAAGGCTGGCGAAAGCGTGTTCGGCCTCATCAGGACGATTCATGAAGATTTCAGGAGGACCAAGCTGGTGATAGCCGGGTCATACAGGAGCACCCTGGAGCCGGTGGCGTTCAGCAAAAGGGCCCCGTTCTACAACGGCCTCCTGCTGAGGACGCTCGCACCGTTCGAAATGCAGGAACTTGGGAAGTTCATCGAGCATTACATGGGGGGCTTCAAGTGGGAACAAAACGCAAGGGAGACGCTGCTTCACGTCAGCGGCGGGCTGCCGTTCAACCTTCAGCTGCTCGGGAGGGAGCTTCAGGGCAGCGGAGGGGGACGCAGGATAATCCCTGATGACGTTGAAGTGGCCATTCGGTCGATAATAAGGACGGAGGGGGATGTAAGGTTTTCGGACTACCTGCGCGATCTGGCGCCTCACGAAATCCGAATCCTCAAATCATATTCAAACCACCGTGGCGAGGGGATAAAGGACGTGATGACCGCCGAGCACATAGAGCAGGCCACGATGCGGTCCGGGGTGAAGCGGCTGGTGAAGGACGGACTTCTGAGGAGAACCGGCCGCGGGACCTATGACCTTGTGGACGGGCTTCTTGCACGCTGGCTCCAGGCGGCCGATGATGAAGTTTAGCTACACCGGAGTTACAAATGCAACCAGGCCGACCCATGTACGGATGTATGGATACTGCAGCTCCGATCCCTATGAAGGCTGGAGGAGGCCGACGGATCCTGCCGCGGCCGACCGCTACCCCCGGTTCAAACCGCTGGGCTAATGCCTGTCACCGGCCAACTGCAAAGGGACGGCTGGGCATTTACATGTGTGTTAAATGCCCTCCCGGATATATGGCATATGTGTACCATTCCCGTGTATATCATACAGGGGATTGGCGCACGCCTCTCTTAACATGTTGGCTAGCTCAAATATAATTGTCCAAAAGCACATCCCCGTCGAGGCACTTTCCCATCCGCTGACGCTATAAAAAATTCTTATAAGAAAGGCGGCTTACAAAGGCAATATGGATGGCATTTATACGATCGCTGACCTGCGAAGCTTAATCGATACCGCCAAGGGAAGGAAGAAGGCCTCGCTGATAGTAAAGGGGGTAACGCTGATCAATGTAATAACGCGCGAACTTGAAGAATCCGTCGACATAGCGGTGCAGGCGGGCAGGATAGTATCGATAGGCAGGTACGACGACCTAATAGGCGATCAGACGATTGTGATAGATGGAAAGGGGCTCTATGCGGGACCCGGGTACATAGATTCGCACATGCACATCGAATCGAGCCTTTTAACGCCCGAAAATTTCAGCAGGTTGGCCCTTCCTCTGGGCACTACCTCGGTTTTCGCCGACCCACATGAAATAGAGAATACCTGCGGCCTGGATGGGCTGGAATACTTCGTCGATTCGGCCGGGAGGTTACCGCTGAAGGTCTTCATAACCGAAGCGTCCTGTGTCCCGGCCAAGCTTGGATTCGAGACTACGGGAGGTGAAATAACGGGCAGGGAAATTGATCGGACCGTGGGCCGTCCGGGGATAGTAGGGCTAGGTGAGGTGATGGATTACCAGGGTATAATAGACGGTGACGAGCGCCTGCTTGGGGAGGTGGTCAGCACCCTGAATCATGCAAAGGTCGTACAGGGGCACGCGCCGCTGGTAACTGGGCGCGATCTAAATGCATACTTATCGGCCGGGATAACGTCCGACCATGAATGCACCAGAAAGGATGAAACCCTGGAGAAGCTGAGGAGGGGGATGACGATTAATGTCAGGGAGAGCTCGATAGCGCATGACGTCAAGGAGCTCGTCAGGACCGTCACCGAAACCGGCATCGATACACGCCACCTTTTATTATGCACCGATGACGTGACCGCATCGGACATGTTCTCGGGGCTGCATATGAATCACGTGCTGGAACGCGTGATCGAAGAAGGCGTAGACCCTCTGGTGGCGTACCAGATGGCCTCCATAAATGCCGCGGAATATTATAAAATGGCTGACGTACTGGGGTCGATAAGCCCCTTTAAGGTGGCCGATATGGTGCTGTTAGAAGGCCTGACCAAGCCCTCCCCAAGGTTGGTCATAGCCGGCGGGGAAGTGGTTGCCAGAGACGGCAGGCTGACCGTGCAGGTGCCCGCGATGCCCATTCCGGAGAAGCTGAAAAATACGATCAAGCTGAAAGCCGTAACCCCAGAAACCTTCAGGATTCAAGCTAAAGGAAGGAGGGCCAGAATCATCAAGCTCATCGAAGAGACGGGCTATACGGTCCCCCTCATTGAAGACATCGATTCAAAGGATGGAGAGGTGGTGTTGAACGATGGGGTAGCAAAGGTTGCCGTGCTTGAAAGGTATGGCAAGACGGGCGGCATGTCAAAGGGGCTAGTGAAGGGGTTCAACATAGTAAGGAAGGGCGCCGTCGCTTCCACCTTTTCCCATGACTCCCACAACGTCATAGTAGTGGGCTCATCTGATGCCGACATGGCCCTGGCCGTGAACCGCATTATAGAAATACAGGGGGGAATGGTCCTTGTAAGAAATGGTGAAGTGGCAGCCCAGCTGGAGCTCCCTGTAGGCGGCATACTATCCGACGAAGGCGCCCCCAGGGTGATAGAGAAGGAGAAGCTGATGCTTGATGCCTGGAGAACGCTGGGATGCGAACTTGACTCCCCGAGCTTATATATGTCCGAGCTCACGCTGAGCGTAGTGCCGGAGTTCAGGATAACCGACAAAGGGCTGCTGGATACGGTAAATTTCAGGTTCCTCAACCTGTTTGTCGACTGACACGGGTATCCTTTCCGCGAATTATTTCCAAATCTGATCAATATCCTGGGCCAGTTCTGGAGAGGGATATACAGGAAGTATGTAGTAAAGATGGCCAGGCTGGATGCCAGACAGATGGGTACACAGTGAGGGGGAAGTCCAACAGGGGAAGGAGCAGCACTGCGATCTCACAGGAGCTGGGCATGGAGGATTATGAGATGAGGAAGATTGTCAGGAGGCACCCTTCGATGGTCTTCATACCCTCCTTGTGCTGGGTCCGGTGCCATCTGCCCCAAACGATGGCTCCAGGCTCAATGGGATCGGTGGATCAGGGCCATCGCTGAGACGATAGGCTCCATGCGCCGCCCTGCATACAGGGAGGCGCTCATCTCAGCCGTCCTGAAGATGGGCAGGTGGCCGGATGCAGATGGGTTGGTATCCCTGTTCCTCCCATCAAGACCTAAAACAGGAGCAATTTTTGCCCAAGTTCACTTAGTAATAATTGACGGGATATTAGTTGGATAAAAACCCGCCATCCACCGGTAAAATTGCACCCTGAATATAGCTTGCCATATCGCTTGCTAAAAACAGCACTGCCAGAGCTACTTCATCAGGGTCCCCCATCCTTCCCAATGGCAGCCTGCCGCTAAAGTTCATACCGGTTTTCATAGTGTCGAACTTCATTTTGAAGATTGTTTCCCTTTTTAATTTATTGACGCCTTCAGTTTCTATGCCGCCTGGGATGATCGCATTTACCCTGATTCCCCTTTTCCCGTATTCGCGAGCAAGGGCCCTTGTCAATGCAATTATGCCCATCTTGGATATATCGTAATGCACCAATCCGGACGCAAAGGGAAGAACGGCCTCTATTGATGAAATATTAATGATCGCGCCATCCCTTCCATCCCTGTGTTTTATGAAGTGCTGGCTGAGCCAGAAAGGCGCATACGTATTTATGCTCATGGTTTTCTCAAGCAGATCCCTTCCCATTTCCAGAAAATCCTTAAAAATATAAACGCCGGCGTCATTGACTAAAATATCCGGGTTATGGCCTTTTATTTCAGACCAAAGCCTGTCAATTTCTTCCATTTTAGACAGATCGCATGTGTGAGTTTCCGTGGTGACTTCAAACTTTGAAATTAAGGAAGCCGTATTTTTCAGGCTTTTTTCATCTATATCAACAAGGTCAAGATTAGCTCCCGCTTCCGCAAAACGATAACTTATAGCTCTTCCAATTCCAGACGCGGCGCCCGTTACAACTGCCCTTTTCCCTTTAAAGGAAATAAGCGTGCTTAAAGGCCTGACATCCCTTTTCATATATGTTTTTTAAACGCACGCTAAATAATAAGTTTATGGGCCCCTTTTTCGTTGTATCTTATCCCATTTGAACATGCCACCCAGGACCACGTTATTCCATAATTTATATATGGCTTAAAATACATTCATAAGTAAATGACTAAATATTGCCCCAGATGTGGAGCACCAAACGATGACGACCCTCTATTTTGCACCAAATGCGGGAACCCCCTTACCCCAACCTATGCTGTTCCACAGACAGTTCAACCGGGGCCCAATCCACCTAACAGATTAAGCAGGCCCACAGGGGTTACAATATTAGCTGCATTACAGATTGTTTTTGCGATTATCAATCTAGCGCTTGCAACTGTTCTGGCTCTTTTAATACCTGTTTTAGGGGTATTGTTCTATATAGTACCTATTCTAAACATTATATTTGCAGTTGCATTATTCGGCGGAAGAAACTGGGCAAGAATACTTGTGATGATAGGCGCTGTGATTGAACTTATTGACATCCCCATAGGAACAATAATTGGCATAGTGTTGCTCTGGTACCTTACCAGGCCAAGGGTAGTTGAGTATTTTAAGCGAAATAGGTAAAGCAAAAAATTTATTAGAACGTTATGGCACAAACTGATCAATGGCGCCATCAGGCCGAGGAAATGGCGGGTTGATTCTAGTTGGCATCTTCGTTGCCCTTATTGGTGCCACATTATTTGTCCTGGGCGTCCTACCAGCCCTCTTCTTAGATGGATCCCCAAGCACCACTGAAGTTATAATTGGCATCCTGCTTATGCTGGGAGGCTTTGCGCTTATCGGTATTAAGGGAACAAATTGAATGGGGGGGCACAAACCTAAGGGCCACATTTCCCATTCTGTACCCTCAAGGAATGATGCTTATCATCCAGCATATGTAAAACGATCATCTGGCTAAAACGGTTTTATCTATTATGCATCTTCTTTATTTACCATAACACTAAACTGGACCCTGGGCCTGAAATGTACCGAGCGTTACGTTTGCCATCCCAGAATTTAGAGCCGATTGAATGCCTGAAGCGCTTTCAGCGGTGCTGAAGCCATAGTTGAAGTATGTGGGGAAGTAGTAATACGCTTCACTGTACGAATAGAATAGGTAGAGTTGTGCGCCCATTGATGTAAAAACACCAGTTGACCCGTTACCCGGACCTCCGAAAACAAGTTCCGCGTCATAGAAGTTCACCGAATTGTCTGGATAGGAAATTACGCTCTGTCCGCTGATGAGGAAATAGGCTGCGCTGGCCTCAGGATCGCCTACAAACACGGTGCTGTACGGAGCCGCCCTATAGTATTCATAGTTCAATGTTGTGTTGTTACTTGCAGTAAGTCCTGTTATTGACTCCTCGGTAAAGGATACCTGAACCCCGCCGGGCACCACGGAGACGTTCATGACCAGCAGCTGGTCGAACGGTAATGCATAATTGGTTTGATACGTAGAATAAACATAATACGCATTCTGAAGAGTTAAGAGATATGAAGCGCCACTTTCGCTGAAGGTTACACCGGGGCCAGTGTCCTGCATTATCCAGCTTTCATAATAGACCTGACTACCAGCGAAGTTAACCGTGTCCTGTGACCACAGGGTTGACTGAGTACCGTTTAAATTATCTATCACGATTACGGCGTTAAGCTGAAGGGAAGCTCCATCGGATTGAGCTGCCGTTCCAAAGGCGTTGATCATGGCGATTCCTGCCACCGATCCGGTTTCGATCGTATATGCCTGACCTTTACTGTAGAGCCCTACCGAAGAAATGCCTATCGGATAATATGCCTGGGATGATGTTGGCGAACTGAAGTAGAGGCTCAACTGCTGGTCACTGGGCCCGGAACTTGAAATTGGAGAACCTGTACCGTAAATTAACCCGCTGAGCGGGGCCACAGCAAGAGGAGTGCCGAAGTTTGAAGCAGCAACAGGAATTACAATAAACACTAAGAGAAGGATTATACCAACGATGATTGCGGCGTTTCTCTTCCTGTGATTTTTATGTGGGTGTCAGGGATCATCGTGAGCATGAATTGTGTGATAGTGAGGAACGAATCTTCGTTGCTCGGTTTCCATTGGATGTTTTTCCCTGAAGGGCAAGCAATAGTGGGATTCAGGTTTTTTATGCCGCTCACATAATGCTTCACCACAATATTTACACCGGAACACATGATCCCCCAGCGGCTCACCGCACTGAAAGCAGAAGAGCGGTGTTTCCGGTGTTTTGGAGGCTGTGTAGTTGCCATCGGCTTGACCGTCAGCACGGGTCGGCACCTGCGCCCCCTCCTGCTTGGCTTCTTTCGGTGTGTTGTCGATCGATTCCACCCCTCTTCCAGCTCTTAAGGGCTCCGTCCCTGCCTCCTTCTCCTGTTCGGCTAGATAGGGATGAAGATTATGCTCTGGACCCGGATTGCTCCCGGGCTCCAGCCCCCTTGGCAGCGACTCACCATATACCTCCTTATAGTATTCATCATACACGTCCTCCAATGAAATTCTGAAAGCGCTGGCGTCACCGGCACCTTCGACATATCCCATAAGGACGCCTGACGAAGTGATGGGGAAAAACCCGGGTTCCCTGTTGAAGGCCCTCAGGCAGGCTCGAGTTAGCAGCTCCCTTACCGTTTGATATTTTTCGCCACTTCCGACATATTTAGCTTCCAAGTACAGCCCGAAACCTGACATCATGTCAAGTTCCTTGTGACCGGTCAGATACTGCCCGAGCCTTTTATCATAGTATGTTTCTGCCTTAAACGTTATGAGTTCTCCACCGATGATTAAGGCGAGTTCGACGCTCAAAACATACCCCGTCGGTTCCCAGACCAGTTTCCCTATGACTTCGACGTTATTTATATTTGGCGCTCTAACCTTATCAATTGTGGAGTAGCCGTTCGGCCTTTGAGTTCATGTACATCTCCAACAGCGCCCGTGTCGTCCTGCTCGGCTGAATGTTGGAGCCGCCGTTCCAATAGGCTATATGTCTGGCGTCCGATCTGGGCCTTGGAATACCTTCAGCTTTGATCAAAAATACCTTATGCAGATTCCTGATCTTCCTGCCGTCATCAGGGTCATTATAGGAAAACAGGTACTTACAGTCCTTTGCTACTAGGCCCGTCTCCTCCTTCAATTCCCGCACCACAGCATCCATACGCCGCTCCCCCTTCTTCGCTCCGCCTCCCGGGAGAATCCATGGCCCTTCCCTTCTTCCAGCGACAAGAATGATGCCCTTCGGTGTTTCCACGATCGCCGTACCCCGTCTTCTTACAATCTTGGCGCGCTTCCCGTGGAGCGTCTTCCCATTGAACACGGTGAGGAGCCCGCAGAATTCACATTTAACCACATGGCTCAGGGTCACCTTCAACGGCGCGCCGCAGCCCGGGCATTTCAGGGGTCCTGAACCGCCGTACCCTCGGTCCTCAAGAATTTTTGATGCTCGGTCTATGTCGGAGCGCGTTATGATCCCGATTACCCCTCCTATCCTTGAAACAACGACAATCCTCCATAGACCAGCTCGCGCCATCCTTTCCAGCGCGTTTGAAACTTTGCTATCGGCGTAGGCAGTTACCACCTGCTTCGTCATGACATCCCCAACCTTCGTCCTATCCATCATTTCGCGTTGAACACCATGCACATCCTTCCCAGTTATTATCCCGACCAACCTTTCGTCCTGCAACACTGGAAGTCCGCTTACATGATTCGACTTCATCATCCTGTGCGCATCTCTTACAGACCGTTCGGGGGAAATGGGATATATTTTAACCGACATTATTTCGGAAACGTCTATTTGCTCCAATAGCGACGACATAGACAAATTCGGTATGTGGATATCATATTTATACCTGCCTTCTTAGAATAGTACGCAAACGTCAACTAACTGGACCTGTTTTTATGTAAGTTTTGCAAAAACTATCTTCTCCTCCCCTCGCAATAGCGTTATTGTGCTCTCGTCCTCCTGCTTTGTGAATTCATTATTGTAATAAATTGGTGCCGTTCAGCTGCCGGTTAGCTAGACTTCCACGACCAACATCGCTTCCTTATCGCCATAACATATCCACTATAGGGGGAGTAATTGCTTCATCCTCTTTCCTCGGTCTTATCATTTTCAGATCGGCAACTCCCAATTTATATCGACTTTGGTTTATTCATCTACTTGTGGGTTATAACAAGAAAGCAACTTTAAGCTTGCCTTTGATTATCTAACCGTCACCGGACGGGACCAAAGCTCATCACGGTTAATTTCAGGGAAAAACAAAAGAAGCTGCTAGCCAACCGATTCAGACAGCTCCATTTCTATGAGCCTGTTAAGTTCAACCGCAAAGTCTGCTGGTATTTGCCTTTTAAAATCCTCCAAATACCCTAAAATGATGAGCGCCCTGGCCTCAGCTTCCTTTAACCCCCTGCTCTGAAGGTAGAATATCATTTCCTCGCTTATTTTTCCGGCCGTGGCTTCATGGGCCACGGTTGAATCGCTTTCATTGACTATTTCGTACGGATACGTGTACGAGGAAGATGAAGCGTCGGCTATCAGTGAATCGCATTTTACGAAGGACTTGGAGCCAACGGCACCCCGGGAAACGTACACCTGGCCCCTGTATGTTGACCTGCCTCCGTTCATGGATACGCCCTTTGACTGAATTGTTGATGACGTTTCAGGCGCGACATGGTACGCCTTGCCCCCCGAATCGATTTCCTGGTTCCCGGATGCCATGCTCAGGGATAGGATGTCGGTGCTGGCGCCTTTCCCCACAAGGTAGGATGCGGGATATGCCATCGTCACCGCGCTCCCCACGTTTCCGCCCACCCATTCCATCCTGCCGCTATCATAGACCCTGGCCCTTTCCGTTACAAGGTTGTACACGTTCTTTGACCAGTTCTGGATTGAAGTATACCTCACCTTCGCTCCCCTTTTTACGATGACTTCAACGACTCCCGAATGCAGGGAAGCCTGTGAATACCTTGGCGCCGTGCAGTTTTCTATGTAATGTATGTAGCTGTCCTCGTCAGCCACTATCAGGGTCCTGTCAAATGTGCCTTCGTTTGAACTGTTCATCCTGAAATACGCATAAAGCGGTTTCTCGAGCCTGACCCCCTTCGGCACATATACAAAGCTTCCCCCTCCCCAGACCGCGTAGGTCAGCGCGGAGAACTTGTTGTCGCCTATTGGAACCACCTTCCCGAAGTTTTCCCTTACTAGGTTCGGATACTCCTTTACTGCCTCATCCATTGACAGAAATATTATTCCCTGAGATTCCAGCTCCCTTTTGATGTTATGATAAACCATCTCAGATTCAAATTGCGCTCCAACGCCGGCCAGAAATTTCCTTTCTGATTCAGGAACCCCGAGGCGCTCAAAAGTCTCCCTTATGGAAACGGGCAGTTCCTCCCATGTTTCAGCTCTTTTGTTTACCGGCCTGATATAGTATATCAGGTCATTAAGGTTAAGCCCTTCTAGCTTTGGCCCCCACCTTGGCATGGGAAAGTCCAGGAACTCCTTCAGGGCCCTCTTCCTGATGTCCTCCATCCATGGAGGATCATTTTTTAGCCTGGAAATATCCTCAATTAGCTTTTCGTCAACCCCGGGGGGCGAGACATAGCTGTAATCAGCCTTAACCGAAAAGTCGGGTTCATTGTTTTCCATAAAATGCCATCGCGTTTGACACTATTTTTACATTTATCAACTTCCTGATCAGCGTGAAGATGCCCACCGCGAAGAACGAAATGGCCAGCATGCACGTTAAGGCGATCAAAATCACAAGCAGGCCGGCGAGCATGAAGGAGACAGCCTTCATAACACGGGTTTCGGTGTCGGCTTAAAAGGCGCGGATGGTGATCGGAAAGATGTTTTACATAACCCGTATGAACGCCGCTCCTCAGCAGGCAAAGTTTTGGGCTGTGCCCACACCGCTGGCCATTATTTTTTTACAACCCATGGACAGGGTGGACAGGACCGGGCGGAGTTCTCGTCAAGAAGGAGTACATGGACTATCATCTAAAGCAACACTAGGTCCGGCCTGTGTTTTCCTACCGGATACCTACTCCACATATGGGTTTGAACTTCATGCCCAATATCCTTAAGTGTAATTATTAAAATAACGCCATGTTAATTTTATTAAGCAAGCATCGTAGAATAAAGTCCCACAGCCCCTGTGAAGGGCTTTGGGAAACGGTTCTATGGGGTCAGGTATCTAGGTAGCACGGGCCTTATTGTGGGTTGCCATCGCATGAGCGGGTCTATCCCCCTGGTGTACTTCAGGTATACAAGCCGCCTGATGTTGTATATTTATGCAGATCCTGGCAGCCATCTCCGTCGCCTTCCTGACGATCAGCTTCTTCCTGGCGGGCGACGGCATGGTCCCCTTCAGCGTTGAATTCACGGTCTCCACTGTGGACCGCCTGTGATATTTCTCCAGCCACGTCTGTGTATCGAACACGAACTCCTCCAGCATCTCCATCCAGGCGTCCGGCCCCCAGTGCGATATGCCCTTCTTGGGGAATACCCTGGGAAGGGCTCTCGCTGAAGCTATGGCCGAGCAGTTCTCCCTTCTCTGAGATGAACGCCGCGTCTGCGGTCATGAGCAGCACCTGGCCGTACAGCTCCACTATCTGCTCGAGCAGAGGCCTGAGGTACGGCGATTCGTTGGCGGCGGGCTCCTCATGACGCTCTTCAACCTGCCGGGCTTATTCATCATTCTGGTAGGGGTCCTGATGGATAGATTTGGTGCAAGGAGGGCCGGCACGACCTTCCTAGGTGTGCTTACCATAGGGACGGTCATCGTAGCGAGTTCGGCAACGTTCATAATTGCGCTCGGCGGTAGATTGATCGGAGGAGTCGGCGCGGCGTCCATCGGTGTAATCGCACCAGCCGTAATCTCTCAGTGGTTTGACCGGGACGAGCTGGGCAGAGCGATGGGTGTGTATGCCACGGGCTTACCGATAGCCACCGTTGTTGCGTTTAATGTGGTTGGCCAGCTTGGCATCGCCAACGGCTGGAGAACATCATTTCTTGTTCAAATCCCGATAGACGTAGTTGTCCTTGGGTTGTTCTGGAAGTTGGTTAGAAATGAACCCCCCATAGCTTCGGGAACAGAGGCGGACAAGATGCGAAAGAGGGGGTCCGGTCAAAAACCGGTTTTGAGAATAGTCTACGAAATCCCGAGGTGTGGAAGATCACCATATACTTCTTCCTAGTGATGGCGGGATGGATCGGTTTTACGACGTGGGCGCCCACATTACTCAATGAGTCCAAAGGCGTTCCACTGGGGTACGCATCCTTCCTTACAAGCATACCCATGTTGATCAGCCTTGCTGGCCTTCCCATAATCGGGTGGCTTTCAGACAGGATCAGGAAGCGCAGGGTTCTGATCTTTGCCGGGTCAGCGTTGATGACCCTCCTCCTTCTGCTACTCCCCTATACCCCACGTTGGTCGCTGATACCATCGTTTGTCATTCTCGGGATAGCTTTCTCGTTCGTTCCCGGTACAGTCTTTAGTATAGCGGGTGAGGTACTGGGGCCGGGGTCCTCCGGTACTGGTTTTGCAATCTTGAATACCGGAGCTAATGCAGGCTGGGCAATAGCACCATATCTTATAGGGTTGGTCTTAGACTATACTGGCTCTGCCACATATAGCTTCCTTATCATGAGCATATTTGTGGCACCTTCTATCATGTTAGCCCTGCTTATTAGGGGAAAATAAATACCCATTAAGGGGACAGCCGAGGAGATAGTGGGACTCACATGTATATGTCCAGCCGTCCCAGTTGGCTCAAGGCGTTCGGTTAACGGTGGTTTCGCTGAAAAACGGCCCCACCGGCGCCGGATCGTTCATATCATCCTTCCCGTGAAATACCCCGAGGATACCGCGTCGACGATCTTGCCCGCCCTGCTTGCATCCCCCACCAGGTACGTTTCATAATCCTCCTTCAGCTCGCCGTAAAGGGAACGATCGCTGTATCCACCGAAGGCGACTATAAGGTAATCCATGGGTATTTCGTCGCCGCCTTCAAGCGTTATATGCCGTTCGTGGATCTGCTTTATCCCCTTCCCCGTTATCATCTTCACGTTATACCTTTTCAGCTCCTTCAACAGATGCCCCCTGCTCAGGCTTTCCATGTCCAGCGCCAGCTGAGGCAGCATTTCCACGATCGTAACATCGTTGCCCTGCGCCGCCAGGTACAGGGCCGTCTCACAGCCGACCAGCCCCCCTCCCCCCACGACGATCCTGCTGCCCTTGAACTCAAGCTTCCGCTCCAGCACCTTCTTCGCGGAGATGATGTCATTTCTCCTGTCCGTTGCCGGCATATAGCATCTGGAGCCTGCGGCGACGATCACCGCATCGAACCCTGAGCCCCTTATATCGTCCGGCGTTGCCTCCCTGTTAAATTTTATCTCTATCCCCAGCTTCCTCAGCATGTGATCATAGTACTCCAGAAGCCAGAGCAGCTTTTCCTTCCCGGGGGGCGACGATGCCGCCAAGAGCGCACCGCCCATCCTTTCCCCTCTTTCCCATATTTCAACGTCGTAGCCCCTCATCTTTGATACCATGGCGGCCTCCAGCCCTGAAATGCCGGCCCCCACGACCAGTATCTTCTTCGCTCTCCTGGCCACGGGCAATATTTCATCACATTCGTTCCTTCCCACGGTCGGGTTGACGCCGCACCTTATTGAGGTGCCTTCGTCATGCCTTGCCTTGATGCATTCGCTGCAGCCTATGCACCTCTTTATCTCCCCTTCATTGCCTGCCAGGGCCTTCCTCGGCCAATCGGGGTCGGCTATCAGCCCCCTTCCCAAGGCGATCACGTCGGCAGCGTTAGATTCGAGGATTTCACTGGCATACGATGGATTCCTGATGACCCCAACCGCTATCACCGGCACCTTCACGTCGCCGTCCTTCAACGCCTTTGCAAGAAACGTCCTCCACCCCTCGGCGTACTGCATCGGCTCCAGCCTCCTTTCCTTATCTCCAAGACCGAAATCAGCGTGCAGGGCGCAGTAGCCGAGCTCCTCAAAGCCCCTGGCTATTTTAACGCCCTCATCGGCCGTAATACCGCCCTGGACGTTATCCATCACCGGCAGCCTGGCTGAAACCGGGAAGCTCCTGCCGCAGAGATCGTTTATCCTCCTGATGATCATCTCCGCCATCCTCAGCCTGTTTTCAGTGCTGCCGCCGAATTTATCGCTCCTTTTGTTCGTGTACGGGGATAGGAACTGGTTCACCAGAAGCCCATGGGCCGCTTCGATTTCAACGCCGTCATATCCGGCGGCCTTGGCCCTGGAGGCTGCACCCGCAAAGCCTTCAACTATCTCGCCTATCCCCTTTTCATCAAGCTCCCTGGGGATCATCCCATCACTCCTTAAATCCAGCGATGAAGGCCCTACGGGATGCCTTCCGGAGATCTCCGTCTCCGAGAAGATGCCCGGGTGCGTGAGCTCCATCGATGCGTACGATCCGAAGAGGTGTATGTCGTTTGAAATCCTGCTCAATCCCGGAATAAAATCGTCGCTGTCTACCCTCGGCTGCGTTGCACCGCTCCTTGCATCTGGGTAGATTATACACATGTTTTCAAGGGTTATCAGTGACGCCCCGCCCTGCGCCCTTCTCCTGTAATGATAGGCGAGCTCCGGCGTTACGTTCCCACCCGCATCTGCAAGGTTTGTCGATACGGGTGCGAAGATTATCCGGTTTTTCAGGTTAAGCCTTCCAAACTTTATTTCCGAAAAGAGCTTTTTGTAGGCCATGGTGCAAGCCAGCCCCTTATCCAATATACGCATATCTGGAGTACAGCATTCAAAGGGCATGGTTCATCGAAGCAAGCAAACGGATAATGTGCGGCGGTTTTCCGCTAAATTGAGCGGGCTAAAATCTGGGGAGAGGGTTATGTAAAACCTTTATCAGGATGTTTTACATAACCTCAATACATGGCCAGGTGTCCCCGGTGCGGTGATGAGGGAAGCCTTCAGAGGAAGAACGTCCTGAACCACCAGAAGGTCCCCTACTTCTACTGGTTTTTTGCCCACAGCCACGGCCGAGGGCATTTGACATGGTGCTACATCGGGAAGGTCAGGCCTGAAATAAAAGGAAGATAGAAGGATCGGAAAAAGGCACGATAACGAAAGGGAGTCAACCGCAAAAGGCCGGGCGTGAGGGAATGGCCTGCATCATCCCCCATTCAATACGGTGATAAATGGAGGTGGAAACGCGGTCGATCAAGAACATAGCCCACATCCAGAACGACTTCTCCAGGAGGAGGAAGCAGATACAGAAACACGTTCATAACAGACAGAAGAATTGCAGGAAGCTCAAACGGACGAGGGGAAGGCAGAGGAACATGGTGAACGATGCGCTGCAGAAGCTTTTAACGGAGGTGGCGCGAGCCAACCCGGACACCTCCTTCGTCTTCGAAAAATTGAAGGGAATAAGGGAGGGGGCGACAGGAAGAAGGGAAGAAAGTTCAGGACCATGTTGAACCGCTGGCCCTACAGCGCCTACCAGAGTATGGCAGAATACAAGTCGTCCTACAAAACGGTTCTCGTTGACCCAAGGGGGGGCCCTTTCAGAGTGTCCTGTCTCCGGTGAAAAATTAAAGCGCCCGGCTTGGGAAGAGAGCAGATGCAAAACTTGTGGTGTAACTTGCGACCGGAACAGGGTGGCTTCACTTGCCATAGTCGGTCGTGGGCTGCGCCTTTGCGGCTACCAGTTTACCGTGAGTGCGGATGCCTCTTGGACTCCGATGAAGGATGAATACCTGTATGTAAGCCACAGGCCTGATATGGCTGCAGCGGGCAGGACCGAGGAGTCCAACGCCCCTATGGGGATTATAAGAAATTATAGCCTTTAAGAAACGGTTTGCTACCTCCCCAAAAAGAGTTTGAGCTTGCCTAAATTTTGTATCTAACCAGATGCCATCTGGTTAGATACAAAATT
>JAFLXO010000019.1 GCA_029786595.1 Nitrososphaerota archaeon
CGACATGCAGGCGGCGAGGACCGCAAGGCCCAAGCTGCAGGGTAAGAAGTTCGTCGTTTCCTATGCCTATTCGGGTGGCCTTAAGCCTCTAGCCGTGCCTCAGAGCGAAGCGCTCATAACTACACAGATGGGCATGGACGTGGTACTGGCGCATCCCAAGGGCTTCGAACTTGATGACAACATAGTGAAGGCCTGCAAGGCTAACGCTGAGAAGTACGGTGGAAGCTTCGAAATATCCTACAACATGAAGGAGGCATTTGAAGGTGCTGACTTCGTGTATCCAAAGGCCTGGTCACCAAAGCAGTTCATGATGCCCTACGGTCCAAAGGTGGACAAGGACGGCGCAAACGCCTATCAGAACAAATACAAGGACTGGATAGTGAACACAGAGCTTCTTGAGAAGAGCGGCAAGCCATACTATATGCATTGCGGACCAGCGGACAGGGGCCAGGAAGTCACGGATGACGTCCTGGATTCATATGAAAACTCCCTGTACTTTGACGAAGCCGA
Organism: Nitrososphaerota archaeon; assembly: GCA_029786595.1. Lineage (GTDB taxonomy): Archaea > Thermoproteota > Nitrososphaeria > Conexivisphaerales > UBA164 > JAJZYL01. The sequence continues at coordinate 511 of JAFLXO010000019.1, forward strand.
AAACAGGTTACACACAGAGAAAGCAGTTATGGCAATGACGATGCCATAATTACACCTTTTTTTCTTTTTTTATTTTTGTAACAGTTTGCCGTTTTTTGGAGTTATGCTCGGCTGTTCAGTGATCATTAGATAGAAATTTTGCTTAGGTTGTACATTGCGCCTGTAATCCCTTTACGATTTAGCCCGTTGTATCCAGCTTGGTTACACCGGAGATTTCCTCCAGCGATTTTTTACGTGTTTCCTGGCTCACGAATATGGAGACCAGCAGGAGGCCCACTATGAAGATCCCCACCGAGGCTATATAATGGCCCAGGACTCCCGCGGCCAGGGCTATTGGAGTGAACATCCCAAAGAAGAAATTATCAAGCCTGTTAAGTGAAAAGCTGAATCCGCTGCCGGTGCTCTTGATGTCGGGGGGAAACACTTCGGACTGTAATGTATACGCCACTCCTATATTCATGAAGCCGCTGAAGAAGATTATTGAGAAGAGGATGGCGAGGCTAAGGGGTGAGAGCACTTTGTACAGAAAACCCGTGATCAGGTCGGCCGCCCCCATTATGGAGATCGATGCGAAGAAAAAGGGGCGTCTGCCCACTATATCCTGAAGCAGGCTAACGAGGAGCGAGCCGGCCAGCGCTGATGACCACATGATCCCGGTGAATACAAGGGACATGGTATAGCTGCCCATATGGAGGGAGCTCAAGATCGTGGGCGTGAATATGGTGAAAATTGAGGTGGTCCCGGCGGCAAGCCAGGCTATGGTCGTGTAAACGACCTCTCTTCTGTATCTGGTGAACAGCGATGACATGCCCGATGGCCTGCCCTTCCCTGTCATTACTTCAGATTCGTTTACCTTGAGAAGTTTCCCCACGACCTTCCTGTACTCCGTAACCTTATCCTTTGATAGCAGCCACCTCGGTGATTCAGGTACCTTCGTGCGCAGCGCTAGTATTATGATGGCCGGAACGGCGCCCGCGCCCAAGATGACCCTCCATATTATGGCCGGGCTTACGTGTGATATCACCAGGAGGTAGCTTAATCCGACGCTTGTCAGGCCACCCGCCGCCATCATGGTGCAGGATAGCCCGAGCAGGAGTCCTCTGTTCCTTGAAGGCGATATATCGGCCAGGATGATCGGTGCTGAGACTATGTCCGCCCCTATGCCCACTCCAATGATAAATCTCAGGGCGAGGAGTTCGGCAGCGTTGGTTACAAACGACGACAATAGGGCCCCCAGTATGAAGAAGAACAGGTCAGCCATGAAGATGAATTTCTTTCCAGCCCTGTCCCCGAGCAGCCCAAACAGCGCCGCCCCGGCTATCCCCCCTATGTACGTAATATCACCTATCAGGCCAACCTGCACGGATGTAAGCGCTATAGAATATTTTAGGAAGGGCAACGCGTTGCTTATGTTCAGAAGGTCATAGCCATCAAGGAAGGTGCCGAATCCTATCAGGAATACGAGGAGCTTCAAAAATCCATCCGTGTTCCTCCGGTCGAGGGAGGAAAGGTCTGACATGCCGCTCATCGCCATAGGTATAACCATAGTTGTTCATATATTTATAATAAGTAATCATATATGTTTATACATCAAGGCCTCTCCTCCCTTCATCACGTAAAACCTGCTTCCAAGGCTCCACCTGTTCAGGCACTATGGTCCTCCTGATCCGAGCCATAATGACTTGGCCCCACGGGTCAGCCCTTACAGCAAATTCCGGCTGGATGTCAGGCCTCCGTCCATCTTATGCCTGACCATCCGATCCACCCTGTTACTGGAGGTCTTGACCGCGAATTCCCTGTTGCGTAGTGTTAATGCCAAATTGAAGGGGAAGCGGCGGGTTATGTAGTAAGCCTTATTAACGCTTCCAGAAAGTGAAGGTTTATGGGTTATAATGATCGCGGAAGGTACATCATCCGCATAAGCATGGCCGTCCTGATGGTCCTTATAGGGGTGGCCATCGTTATAGCCGTGCTCAGAGGCGGACCGGGCGTATATACAAGCGGCTCCTATCCATATCCTATGATGTTCGCGTTCGGCGCCTGGGGCTGGGTCTGGATGGTCATCTCCGGCCTGATCGCCCTAAGTATCCTTCTCATTATAATAGGATTATTCATCAGGTGGGTACGGTATGGCTTCGGCTACAGCGGGCGTGAATACAGGATCCTAAGGCAGAGGTACGCTAGGGGTGAAATAACCAAGGAGCAGTACGATCAGATGCTCAAGGACCTCCAGGCTGGAAGGGCCTGAACCGGTCGCATTAAACCTTTAGGCCCACCAATCGACCTCGGTAACGTGCCTGATCACCCCGTCCCTTAAACGGAATAGCATCATGGCCTGTAGCCGGTGCATCATGAAACTCCGGTTCATCAACCAGCCAGTTCAGATTATCATGGGTCCGATCAGCTGCCAAATGAGGAGACCAACTATTATAATTGACGCCGCAGCGGTCGCGGCGGACGCCACCGAGGCCCACCTGTTGATCCCCAGCCTTTTCGTAATCGCTTCTACTACATCCTTGAACATATATCCACCGTCAAACGGTATTAACGGCAGGAGGTTTGTCATCCCCAGCAGTAGGTTGATCCAGAACATCCAGAAGACCGTATTTACGAGCGGCCAGAAGAGTGAGGAGTAGAACGGCGTCCTGTAAAGCTGCGTAATTGAATAGGGAAGGGGCGCCAGCCCTTCGAACGGCAGCACTATGAGCGCCAGTACCCCCTGGATGAATCCGTGCGCGTAGCCGAACGGGTTGCTCATTATCTGTGGTATGGAAGCTGCATCGACCGCGGCTATCCCCATATACGCGGAAGCGATGCCCACGAATCCGGTCCCGTTAAAGGAGGGAGAGTTGGCCGATGGCTCATAGCTGGCGTAAAAGTCGTACTTGTTCATAAGGGTCAGGGTCGTGTTCCTTTGCATTGCAGCCGATGATCCATCCGTCCCTGGCTGAAGGTAGGACACGGTTATGTTCTGGCCAGCCCTTGAAGCGTTCAGATAGGAGCCCAGGTCCTCTTCGTTGTATATGGTGGTCCCGTTGATGCCCGTTATGAGGTCGCCTGGCTTCAAACCTGCCGTCGATGCCGGCGTCCCATTGTACACTCCAGTTATTTCGACGCCAGGAAACACTGAAATATTCTCCGACATACCGTGATAGAGGACGGCCGCCGCCGTGGCTACGCCGGGCTGCACGGTCATGTTGTTCAGCAGACTTACGGACACCGGTGTGCCAGCAATGGAGACTATTTCCATCCCGCTTCTCAACCCATGATTTACGCCTGGATAGGTTTGCGTTATGACCACCCCTGGGGATATCGCGGTCACCCCGGCGAAAGCGCTTAGAAATAGGATGAGCGTTACCCCCGCTATAACCAGGTTGGTTGTGGCGCCGGCCGCCTGGACCCTTAGTCTCTTGACCCTTTCGGTCCCCTGTAAATCCTTTTCATCCAGCTCCACAAAGGCCCCCACCGGCACTATCAGCAGGAGCACCCCAACCGAGTTGATCTTCAGCTTCTGGCAAGCGGCCACAATGCCGTGCGAGAATTCGTGCAGGACGATGCCGATGATCATTGCGATGAGCCCGTAGGAAATGGGGATCAGGGGATTTATGCCCGGCAGCGCAAGCACCGTCTGAAGGTTGGGGCCGCTCCCCTTTGGGATAAGCGTCACCAGAGAGGCCTCCCAGGCTAGGAAGGCCGTAGTAATGATCATGGTTATGATACCGGCCAGTATGGCGAAGTCCCCGTACCTCTTCCAGAAGGAAGTCCTTGAAACCCTTTCTATAAGTCCCCTGCTCCTTTCAGTCTTCAGCATTATTGCGGGTCCAAAAAGGGAAATGTGCTTTGACGGCTTGTACTTCCTGATGACCAGTAACAGCGCCGCCCACACGATTATCAGCAGCAAAAGTATAAGGTAGCCGTTCAATTCCCTTACAGTAGAGGGTTGAGGAGCGGCATATTTAACCCCTTATAGAGAAAAGGTCAGCAGCGCTCTATCGGATTAACCCTTATTGGCAATTGATCGTGCTGGACAATAGCTGGATAGCGGATCATGGCTGAATGCCTTAAGGCTGTTCGGATTTGTGCCCGCATCGTTATTAAGGGCGCAGGTTAAAGATGATCACTGGCCGGGGCGCTCAATTAGGATTCGCCGTAACCTATAAGCGGATGGCCTTAAGTATGGAATTCACATTTGCGTGGGACATGCCTATGGTTTTTGAACTATGGCCCAGTTTGTAGTCAGCGTAGAGCCGGCTTCCGTGATCAGAAAGGGGTTGAGCAGTTCGTAGAACTGGGCCTTGGTCAAGCTCAACCTGTCCCTTCCGAACCTGTTTATGCCGATGAACCCCAGGGACCCAGGTTTCATGCACCTGACCATTTCATTGACAGCATCATTATGATCCCTCATGCAACAGAGCAGCCCGTTGGAAAATAGCGCGTCTATGGAGCCATCTGGCACGAACGGTATACTGGCCGCTGAGGACGTATGTGGCTTAACGTTATCTATATGCATCCTGCTCAGCCTCTCCGTCAATTTCTTTATTGCCCTTATGTCTGCGTCCACAGAATATACAATGCCTTCAGGACCAACGGCCCTGGATATGGCCCGCGTAAAGAAGCCCGGGCCACTTCCCAGGTCCAGAACGGACATCCCAGCCCTTATGAACGAGGTGATAAAGCGCATCTGGATGCCCGATGCGTATTTCCTGAGGGGGAAGAGCAGAACCCCCGGCCTGAAGTATCTGTCATTATCGGCCATTTTTTGCCTCCGTAGATTTGTGTTCATATGTAAGAGTAGATGGCCATCTGTGGCAGGGGATATCGTGTAGCACTTGGCTTCCTGCGGGGCCGGCGTCCTCCCTCCCCTCTTCTTTCAATGTTCCGTCTGTACCCGAATGATTCATGGATTACTATTCATAGCAAATGAAAGGAGTATTTAAAAGTGTTTGAAAAATTTAAGGGTATAATTGTCAGCGTTACATGTTGATCCCATTTAATGCCGTATTACAGGGTAGCTCCAGGAGGAACTGTGAATATTAAAGACGGTGAATCGACCGATAACTATATTAATATATATCAGGCGCATGTGTTTTGATTCATATTGTCCGGTAAGGATAATGATGTTGATATACGAAAACAGGTTGATGACAACCGCGGCATAGCTAAGAAGCTTGAGGTTCTGGTACCGGGGCTGAGGCAGTACAGGAAGACCGACGACCTCAGGGTGGCGGATGACCTGCTGAGGCATCAGGTGGCCGACAAGGTTGATCAAGCCAGGGCGAACCTTGAAGCCTACCGAAAGCAGATGGTCGTAGCCGGCGACTTTGCAAGCCTTTCCTCTGTGGGATCCCTGATCTTCGAGCTTCAGGAGTTGAGCGGAAAGGTGCGGTACGCTCAGCAGGGTTACGCCCCCCTTGTTGCTGCGATAAGCATAAACGAGGACAAGCTCAACGCGCTTTACAATTATGATTACGAGTTCGTCAATTCCGCTCTGAGCCTGGTGGAGGCCACCTCAAAGCTCCAGTACGACCAGGCTACGGCCCTTTCGAACAAGTCGTCCCTTGATGCGGTTAGCTCGGCCATGGTTGACTTTAAAAGAAAGTGGTCGGTAAGGCTTGAAGCTATAGAAGGGGTATTGGTGACGGGGTGAAATAGGTAGATGGCAAACAAAAACGATATGTCAAAGGGTGGAAGCGTATTTGGCTCCACCACAATAAGCTGGGAGCCACAGTTCAAGGAGGGGAACGTCATGTGGAAGGTCCCCCGGCTGATCAGGCTAAACGACAATATAGTCGTGAGGGAGGACGAAATAGCGGTGTTCTACAGGGACGGGAAGGTTCTTACGTACTTCGATAAGCCTAACAGGTACGCGCTGAGCGATTTTAATGCGCCCATAGTCGGCAACCTTCTGAAGTTCTTCGTAGGCGTTCAGCAACAGGCTGAAGTGTATTACCTGCAGAAGAGGTTCATGGACGGGAAGTTCGGAAGCACAGAGCCCTACCAGTTCGTGGATCAAATCTTTGGGATCATAAACCTCAGGGTTTTTGGAGAGTACAGGTGGAGGGTCTCCTCCCCCGAGAACTTCATAAATCAGTTCGTGGGCACGTTCGCGGCTGAAACATCCGACGATGTGGAAAAGAGGCTTAAGGAGCAGATGGTCCTCCTGGTATATAATACGTTAGGAAAGATGAAACAGCAGGGGTTGAAGGTCACCGACCTTGCTTCCAGCCTAGCTACCATTGAGCAGGCGGTGCTTTCGGTTTCGCCGGACAACTTTGCCCAGTACGGGGTCGAGATCAATAAGGTATCCGGCCTTACGATAAGCCTCCCAGAAGAGGTGCAGAAGGCCGTGGATACACGCTCGGAGATGTCGGTACTCGGCGTCAATTATCTCCAGTACCAGGCAGGTCAGGCAATGACCGACGCCGCCAAGAACCAGTCCGGAGGGGCAGGCGCCCTGGCCGGGATGGGGGTGGGCCTGGGTGCGGGGGCTGGAATAGGGTATGCGATGGGCGGCCAGGTGATGCAGGGCATGGGCCAGCAACAGCCAACCAAGACCTGCGTCAAATGTGGAAGCATAATACCGATGACCGCCACCTTCTGTCCGAACTGCGGCGCACCGCAGCCTCAGCCGGGCCAGCCACAGCAGACACAGGGGAACTGCCCAAAGTGCGGGTCCCCACTGCCCGCCGGCGTCAAGTTCTGTCCGAACTGCGGCGCCCCAGTAGGTCAGCCAGCGACTAAGGTGTGCCCGAACTGCGGCGCCATTGTGCCGGTCAATTCAAAGTTCTGCCCCAATTGTGGGAAGCCGATGGGGACCGGGTAAAGGGAGGGAGGTAGAGGAAGATGATATATTGTGACAAGTGTGGAGCCGAACTGCCAGACGACGCGAAGTTCTGTTACAAGTGCGGGGCTCAGGTAGGAGCTCCCGCAACCGGGGCACCTTCACAGGGGCAGAAGGGGCAGCCCAAGGCTCAGGAGAACATTCTGGCTCCGGCCGGCATAACTTCACTGAAGTGCCCTAGCTGCGGTGCACCAATTACACCGAAGTTCGGTGAAATGATCATTACGTGTGAGTACTGTGGAAGCAGCATAACTCTGGCAAACGATGGCTGGAAGAGCATCCAGAAGCACACCATGCTGCCGCTGAAGTTAATAGATGAAAGCCAGGTGGAGCAAAGGGTGAAGAAGTTGATGGACAGGGGCCTGTTGCACAGGCATCTAGAGGAGAGCTCGGTAAAGGAGGAGTTCTCCCTGAGTTACATACCATACTGGGTTATTACTGTATCAGCAAGGACCACCGTGACCAGCCAGAACGTGGCAGCGCAGGTGGGTCAGACCGCCACTGAAGCCGCTGTGTTCGGGATCTTGCTGGGTGGAATGGGTGGGGGCTTCGGCGGAAGGAGGTTCATCTCTACGGGGAGGGGCTTCGGTCCTACCCTCTTTTTCATGGGTGGCTATGGTGGCGGCGGCAACGTCACGGTGAACACTATCGACGCGAACTACAACTACCCTGTAATAGCGGTAAAATCGCTTATGGAGTATCAGCCGAAGAACTACGAATTTGCAATGAACGAAAGGGTGCTTTTCGATGTTTCCAAGGTAAAGTCCATCAAGGTGTTAAACGGCGACTTGAGCGAAGATGCAGCCAAGGGCCAGGCAAGGACCCTGGTAGAGCAGTTGCAGAGCGACAGAGCGCACAAGCAGTATCATATGATACAGAAGCTTCAAACGGAGGTCGAAGTATCAGAGGGTGAACTGCTGCACGCCCCGGTGTGGTTCGCGAGGTATGACCACAAGGGGAAGAAGATAGTGCTGCTAATAGACGGCAACAGCGGGAACACCATAAATTCAATAGGCCTCTGAAGCAGCCCGTCCGTGCAGCTATAATGACTCCGCGCCGTTTCTCATGGCTATTGACGCCGCAGCAAGCACATCCTTCTGATAACGCACCCTGCCGCGCGGGGTGGTGCTCCTTTCATTTACTACCTGCACGATGTCCTTGCTCCTGAGCATCGGAAGCAGCCGTTCTGCCAAGCGGGCGGTTATGTCAGGCCTTCCATCCCCTATCTTAACGTGGATCGGAGCGTCCAGGGCGCTTATCATGCCGGAGATCATGGGCAGCACCTGTTCAGGGTCCATCGATATGGTAGTCCACACGGTTCTACCGTTCATGAGGATAGCTATTCCGGTGTGGGAGCCTGGATCTATGCCAACCTCTATCTTCCTTACCCTTCTCTCATAGTTCAGTAACATCAGAAGGTCCAGCGGCTCCTCCCTGATTATATCCTCGTATAGCAGGGTCATCCTACCGTCCATCAAGGGGGCTTCCTCCCTTGTGGTCAAATATAGCTTGGACTCGTCTTCGGTTTCCCATGGTAGGCTGGCCTCAAGCTTCATCCCGGTTCGCTTGAGCAGGCTGGCAAAGTAATAGAAGGCCTGGCCATTCACAGTAGCTATGCAAGGTTTCATCTATGGTTACCCGATGGTGCCTGTTGTTCCATCGCCGTCCTGAGCGCCCTTAATCCTAGCCTCATAACTCATGAGGGATATACTTTACATTAAGGATAAAAAGCTTTTTGCACGATTTTCCGCCCCCGCTGGGACGCTCGCAAGTAGATCGACAGGACAAGCTGCCTGCACATTTGGCTGTAAAAGGGATAGCCCTTATATACCAAAAAAACATTTTATACCTAGGCCATGATCCATTTGATACTGGTCGCATGCTGCGACACTTTGGCGGGCCAGTTCATGGGGCCGGTGGTGTAGCTTGGTCTTGCACATCGCTCTGACACGGCGGAGATCCCAGGTTCGAATCCTGGCCGGCCCACTACTGGTTATGCATGCCTTGATGACCCTGCTTGTACATGCGCTTGGCGTGCTAGATTGGCATAAGGGGTTAATTTTTTTTACCGCCTATCAGAACGCTTCAGTAAGAGCAGCAGTTGATTCACTAGTTGACCGAACCGTATACCGTCCGAGCATCGTCTTTAATGGCATGTGTTTTTTACTAATTTTCCTTGGATGGCGCAGCGATCAGGATTTCTTAGTAATATAAGTAATCGTGGAAATCTTAATATATATGGCAATCTGGTACTACTGGTATGACTGAAAAAAAGTCGGTAGATAAAGATGAAAGCGTAAAGAAAAGATCGGTAACCATCAAGGGGATCAGGAATGACCTTTACAAGAGGATGAAGGAGTTAGCATATGATACCGGTAAGACGCTCGGTGACGTGACCAACGATGCGTACCTAGCCATGGAATCGACGGCCGACGGCCTGCTTGATATGTCGAGGAACTTCCAGATGGGGCTCACCAGCGGAGGCAGTAAGGTCATAGGCCACATAAGTGAGCTAGAACTTACAGGGAAGGAGATAGCCGATGCCAATAAGAGGATACTGATAAGGAACGTAAAGAAGCTGACCCTAAAAGATATAGACAATCAAACCGCTACAAAATACATTTTTTCAATAAGGGACGTGGATGAACTGGTAATACCACAGGGCCTTTCAAAGGTGGAACTCCTGTCCCGGTGTGCTAACATAGGTAAGGTAACCCAGGAATGATGCGCCGGTCAGGCGGGCTCAAGGTGGAGGATCGTGCATGATCCAAAGCTGACCCTGACGGTCTCCACCCGGTATCCCTTACCTCTAGCCTTCAATAACATATCAGCAAGGAGCCGCTCCCATCCAACGCTTCTTCTTATATATCCCCAGAGGTGAGTTGACATATCCCTTGTATCAGGGTCAATATAGAGAAGAACCCTTAGTAGCCTTATCCACAGTTCCCAGAAAAGCCTGGCCGGCCAGCTGGGGATCGAGAAATCAAAGATGACCGCCTCCCCCCCTTCCCTGAGCACCCTGTCTATGGTTGAAGCCAGCCGGTCAAGGGGGACGTATTTTGGAAGGTACCCGGATATAACTAGATCAAATTTGTCGGGCGAAGGTTCAACGTCGATGGCATTCATGACATTTACTCGCACCCTGGCGTCAACGATTTCAGCCCTGTGCTTTGCCACCATGGACGGTGAGCTGTCGACCGCAAGGATCGTGGCCGATGGAAAGAGTTTTAACAGCTCTCTGGTGATCAGGCCCGTGCCGGAGGCCAGTTCAAGGATCGACGGGCTGCCGAGCCCCCTGATTAGGCTCAGTGCCTTCAGCCTCCACCTCCTGTCCTGATTCATCGTGGTAAGCTTGACCAGGGTGTCATACTTGGCGCCGACCCTTTTGAAGATCCCGTCGTCCATCGTCGCTCGCTTAACCTACTGCCCTGTATGGGCTTCCTGTTCACTGGGATAGGGTTCAACCCGCAGCACGATGCCATTGACTGCCACCACCTTAACCCGCCTGCCCTTGCTAATTTTTCCTGATAAAGAAAACGCCCGCCACCTGACGCCGTCAATGGATACTTCGCCGTTTGAATCAATGTCCGTTGTGGCCAACCCGGTAACACCGATCATTGATTCACTCCCGGTAAATACCTTATTAGTCCTTATGAATTTGAAGGCCCGCCTGATGTAGAAGGAAATGAACACGCCGGCTATCAGTATAATTATTATCGATATGGTCAGGTCCCAGCCGCTTGGAGCCGGAGAATACCCTATTCCCTGATTTAGAAAATAGATTCCGGCAGCGCCGGTAGCTATCGCTGCAAGGAACGCCACACCATGCCCCGTCTTAAGCTCAACTATGAGGAATACCGCAGCCAGCACTAGTATTACGATCCCGAGCGCGGACGCGCTTATCACTTCCGCCCCTATGAGCCCGAGCACTATGGCGATAACCCCACCGATGCTCAGCAGCACCGTCGGATGCAGCAGGTCCAGTATGATCGCTATCATGCCGATTAGTATGAGCACTCCATCGAGGGTGGAGTTGCTCAATGCGCTCAGGAACTGGTCATAGTAGCTTTCACCTATGGTGACCGAAGGGAGGCCGCTTATTCCCAGTGAGGCCTCCGCCACGGTGATATTGCTCGCTTCCCCATTTATGACATTATACTGGAGCGCCTGGTTAGCTGAGTATGCCGTATCATATAACACCATGTTGTAGGCGGCCGTTGAATTCCTCCCCCACTCATTAGCCAATCCGACCATCAGCTTTAGCATGGCATCTTCGGTGTGGTTCTGCTCCAGTGTCGTCCCGCCCACCACTATTGGAGTAGAAGGGCCGATTTCGGTTCCCGGCGCCATCAATATTCTGTTGGTTGCCATGGAGATATAGCTGGCCGCCGATGCCGCAATGCCGTTCTGCGGGACATAGGTGTAAACCGATATTCCGGATTGATTGGCTAGGGTAATTGAATTTATTATGTCAAGCATATCAGAAAGGTAGCCCCCGGGTGAATTCATGACTATGAGTATAGCCTCGGCGTGATCGTTAATGGCTGTGCGAACAGCCTGGCTCATCATCGCCGATGCTCCAGGGTCGACCGTATAGTCGAAATTTACAACCACGACCTTGGCAGGGGCCTGACTCCTCACGGTGGAAATTGGGATTAGAACCAGCGTGATGATAATGACGGCAAACAGTAGCCGGTTCATAACGACTTACTGCTGTGCTCCCTTTTCCTCTTGCTCCTTCTTCTTGCTTCCCTTAGCCATAAGGTCCTTTACATCGAAGAGCCCAAGTGGAGATAGCCCGGCTGTAGGGATATTGGAGGGTATCATTACTAGGGAGCTGTTAGACCTGAGGCCAAGCTCATACAGCATGTTCATCCATCTCAACTGGAACGCCAGTTCATTATTCTTGTACTGGTCAGCTGCCTGGACCATCTTTTCAGCCGCCTGTGATTCTGCCAACGCGAGTGTAACCCTAGCCCTCCTTTCCCTTTCGGCCTGTGCCTGCGCCGACATGGCAGCCTGTAGCGAAGATGGTATCTTCAGGTCCCTGACCTCCACTGCGGTGACCTTTATTCCCCAGGACTCGGTCTTTTCGTCTATTATCCCCCTTACTATCGTTCCGATCTTCTCACGCTCGGCAAGAAGCTCGTCAAATACGGTCTGGCCGACCACCTCTCTCAGCGTGGTCTGAGCCGCATATTCCGTGGCAGCGCGATAGTTTTCGACGCTCAGGACGCTCTTCTGCACATCGGCAGGCATGAAGTACATCACAGCGTCAACATCCACTGGCACGTTGTCCTTCGTCAGCGTCTGTTCGGTGACGAATGAATACACCTGTAGTCTGGTCGAAATTCTTGTGGGCATCTTGCTTATGAACGGAAATACATATACGAGACCTGGCCCCTTGATACCCATGAATCTCCCGAGGGTCAGAACCGGCGCCCTTTCCCATTCCCTTAGAATATGTAACCCGCTCAAGAATACGCCTACTACAACTACTATTATGAATATTGAGAAATAAAGTAAAATATCTGACATATAAAATATCAATTCACAGTTTACTATAAAAGGCTTTCCTAAGATTAAGCCAGCATAGCGATGTTCAACGGGCCGCCAGAATTTTAATGGAACGACGTCAGCTGTAGAAAGGCCTTTTAATTTCAGCTAAACGCCTCCCCTTAGCGAATTCCCTGGATAAATTCACACTAATGCCCCGAATTTAATCACCCAAATTTTCCATCGGCTTCTTGGAGAACAGGTTTTCCCTCAATTCCCTTTCTAATTCAGGATCGTTTCTTCTGAGCCATTCCAGCAGCAGTGAAAAGTGCTCTTTCTCATCGTCCCTATTATGTTCCATCACAGCCTTCAGTGTTTCATCCTTGGTCGCGCTCGCCCTTTCATCATAAAACATGATGGCCTCTATTTCTTCAAGAAGTGACTGTCTGGCCCTGCTCAATTCGGCGGTCCTTTGATCCACATGCGAAATGTCTTCATATCTTGGCATATTGTTTAGCTCGGGATCAGCTCTCTTAAACCTTTCCAACGGCGGCTCTGATCCCTTCGGTAGTCCGATTTATTAATGTCCAGTGACCACCGCCAGTTGACCCCGGACTACCATTTTCAGCCGTACCATTAATTCACTGGCCATTGCGAGTTCGATGATAAAAAGCGGCCTGCTGTGAAACTAGTCTTGCCTAAATGCCCAGCTGTTGAAACATTTCACCTAGGTCGCCGGTTGGACGTTTGCAAAGCGTATCGGTGCAGACCCTGGCAATTGGCTCCTCACCCCCACCCTCAATGACATCTGTGAACGGTGCAAATTCAAGCCTGCCATCCCGCGGCTTATACAGAAGCATCTTATTGGGAAGGTACCGTTTACTTAATGCCTCGGCCACTGGGCCTACGCGTCTTCCAGAACCTGTCAGAACCACCCTGTAAAGCGGGCCCAGCTCGGCATCCACCGCCTGCAGGAACCCAGTGTAAGAGGCAGGGTCCATCGCCGCTATTGATTTAGCCCATGAAAACGTCGACTCAAGCGCCCTCAGGTGGCTTTCTCTGTCGGTCATCCTTGCAATATACACTAGGTTCAGAGCGTGGATTGAATTACCAGAAGGCACGGCTCCATCGTACAGTTCCTTCTTCATAAAAGCCCTATCAGCGCTGAAATCCGGGATATTATAGAACCCACCTCCCTCCCTATCTAAGAAGTGTTTGATCGAAAAGTCAAGCAGCCTGATCGCCTCACTCATGTACCTTTTCTCAAAGGTGGCCTCGTAAAGCTCCCTCAGTCCCCAGCACAAATTGGCGTAATCATCAAGCATGCCATTGATGGTGGCCGTATTATCCGCGTAAACATGATAAAGAGCTCCATCTCCAGCGGCCAGTTTTGCTAGCACGAAATCCGCGCAATCCCTTGCCGCCCGCGCGTACCTGAAGTCGCCTATGGCCGAGTAGGCCTTTGAAAGGAAGGCTATGGCCATTCCATTGATATCGGACAGCACCTTTGTATCCGTCCTGGGCCTTATCCTCCCGCTTCTGTTTTCAAGTAGCCTTTTGGTTATGTCCAGGATCGTCCTGTTTAGCGCCTCAGTCGTAAGGTTTAACCTTCCAGCAATGGCCTCCGGTGAATCGGCCAAGTAAAGCACGCTAGCCGGCTTGCCTTCTCTTACGGCCACCTCGGCTGTGCCGAAGGCTGCCTTCGCCGGAGCCAGCAGCTCCGTTGGCAGTACCCTTTCTAACTCGGACCTGTCCCAGAGGTAGAACTTCCCCTCCTCCCCTTCGCTGTCGGCATCTATTGCGGTGAAGAAAGCGCCGTCGGGTGACTCCATCTCAGTGGAAACAAAATTGAAAATTTCGTTTACAACGGCTGCATATAACTCGTTGCCGGTTGCCTGGTATGCCTCGGCATAAATATAGCCCAGCAGTGCTTGATCGTACATCATCTTTTCAAAATGAGGCAGGAGCCATTCCCGGTCGACCGCATAACGATGAAAGCCTCCTCCAAGCTGGTCAAATATGCCTCCCTTCCTCATGGCTGTCAGCGTAGCTTCAATCATTTGCAGGGCCTCCTGGCTGTTGAACCGCTTCCAGTACCTCAGCAGGAACCCGAGCCTTTGGGCCGCTGGGAACTTGGGACCGGATCCAAACCCCCCAAACTCTCTGTCAAAGGAGGAGCTCAGACTTTCAAAGGCGCCCTTCATCAGGGCGACGCCCTCAACAGTGGAAGGGTTGGCAGCGACCACTTCATTGCCGTAATTGGGCGCCCCTATGGCATCCATAAGTAATGGTGACCCATCGCGCCAGGCCTTGATCACCATAGGAAGGAGCTCCATTAGCCCAATCATCCCTCCCCTAGAACTTTTCGGGATGTATGTGGCCGCGAAAACTACCACCTTGTCAGGGGTCATAATGATGGTCATAGGCCAGCCGCCCGACCCCGTTGATGAAACACATATATCCATAAAGTGGCTGTCAAGGTCCGGCCTTTCCTCCCTGTCTATCAGTATGGCAATGAAGTGATCGTTGATCAGCCCGGCCACACCTTCATCCATGAACGATTCCCTTTCCATGACATGGCACCAGTGGCAAGAAAGGTACCCTATGGATATGAATAGCAGCTTCCCCTCCGACCTAGCCTTCTCTAACGCTTCTTCGCCCCAAGGATACCAGCATACTAGGTCCTTCTTATGGTCCTGCAGATAAGGGCTGTGCGACCCCTCCAAATGCGTGTTTCCCCCCGCGCCCGCCTTCAATTTACCCTTAAATTTTCGCCTTTGCGCTTAAACGTTTCTCGAAAATCTGGGAAGCGCTGCGTGGTTCTCGATGCTGAGGGACGTAATGGTTTAGGAGACTGGGGTATCATCGTAACACTAAAATATCCACATGAGGTCATATATCCATGCCTGTTGATACGAACGTAAGGACCACCTTTGCGTCCATAAGCGATAAGTATGACAGGATGAACAGGCTTCTGTCGCTATTTATGGACGACGCATGGAGAAGGCATATGCTGGCAATGCTTCCTCATACGGGTACCATATTGGATGTGGGATGCGGCACCGGAAGGCTGGAATACCTTTTACATAAAGATGAACGCTGGAGAGTGATCGGGGTCGACCTGACTGCGGAGATGCTCAGGTTAAATGGATACGCGGAAGGCGGGCTGGTCCAGGGGTCTGCCACTCTCCTCCCCTTCCGGGACAACAGCTTTGCCGGGCTTATGAGTGCCTTTGTCCTAAGGAACCTTCCATCTACCCGTGACTTCTTTGCTGAGGCATGGCGCGTGACCAGGAAGGGCGGCCACCTTCTCACCCTGGATATACTTCCCACAAGGGGGCGCATCACGGGGATACCATTTGAACTGTACTTTTACAGGATGGCCCCATTTATGGCCGACCGCATTTCGGGGACAACGGCGTACAGCTACTTGGCCAGGAGCGTCCAGGGCTTCAAATATATAGATGAGCTGCTGCTGGAAATTTCAGCTGCAGGCTTTGAGCAGAACGTAGTAAAGTCCTTCAGGGGCACGCACGTGTTCCTGATAGACTCAAAAAAGGCCTAACCTTCAGCTTCATCCGTGCCCGGTTTTGTCATTCCGCTTGATGAACCCCGATAGCTGCCCAGGCCAGGAATATACCTGTTTACAAATTTAAATATGTCCAGCAGCAGCTTTCTGTCCTTCAGGCCAAATATAACAAAAGCTATGGCAAGGCCGAGAAGGCCGCCCCCTATGACGTCGAGCGGCCAGTGGACTCCTACAAAGACCCTGGCTGTCGACACTAGGAACGCCTCTACACTGAGGGGAACATACCATCTTTTGCTCAGGGTTAGCAGGCTCATTCCGGCCCCGGTCCAGACTATAAGCGCATGTCCTGACGGATAGCTCGCGTCCAGGGGCCTGGCTATAAGCGGATTGATATTAAGATACAAGAAGGGCCTCTGCATCGCAAGAGCGTCCTTCATGATTGTTCCTATTATTATATCCGCTATGAAGGCTACGGATATCATGAAGGCCGCGGTGCGATGACTTCTATTTCCGAGAAACCATAACGCTGCCACTACTGGTATCCAGAAGTACTCCCTTCCGTACAGGGCCATGATTATCATAAATGAGTTCAAGGTAGGGCTTACCCCGCTCAGCCCGAATATCTCATAGAACAGGGAGACGTTGAACCAGTTATCTTCTCCGACAAGCGCCAGGTAGACCGTGATAAGCAGTACAGCCAGAGCCAGTAACGCTCCCAGCAGCATATAAGCTCTCGGCTTCATGCTATTGACAGGGGCCATGCCCTTTAAAACCTTTGCAACGGATTATTTGTTGGCTTTAACTGGAATTTCGATAACATGTGCGGATGGGCGGCGGCCCTCAGGGGCAAGGGCCAATAACCACGGTTGGTCAACCCACGAAGTAGTAATGGCCTTCCATCTTCTGCTGTCTGTCAAGCTTGCTGTCAGGCTTGTTCACACGCGGCCTTCCAGTTGATGCGTCCCTTCGGTAGGTTATCTGCATGTCCTTTAGGAATGCGTTCATGGCCGCGGCCTTCCCCATGGGCCCTATGACCTCCCCCTTTTTGTCTGGCGTGCCCTTCAGTATCATCATGGAATCCGATATTATATCAAGGAGCATCAGGTCATGGTCTATTACGAGGCCGGCCCTGCCATTTCTCTTGATGTAGTTTGCTAACACCTTTGCCAGCATTATCCTGTCCTCTATGTCGGTAAAGGCCGAGGGCTCATCCAGCGCGTACACCTGTGAATCCCTCAGCATCGTCAGTGCTATGGCGACCTTCTGTAGCTCCCCTCCGCTCAGGTTTTCAACCCTCTTTGAAAGGAGGGCGTCTATCCGGAGCGGCCTGATGAGATATGTCATGTTCTCATCCGAATTCCATTCGTTAGAACCGGAACTTATCAGCTGTTCCACGGTGCCATCGAAATCGCTGCTCAGGTACTGCGGCTTGTAAGATATCTTGATGTCCTTGCTGACGGTCCCTTCATCAGGCTCCTCAACCCCGGCCAGCAGCTTTAAAAACGTGGTCTTGCCCAGCCCGTTAGCCCCCATTATGCCAACTATTTCGCTTTCATTAAGAAAGCCCTCCGAGACGCTCAATTCGAATTTATGGTATTTCTTTTTCATAGCCCCATAGGAGAGCAGCTTAACCCCACCCCCTTCAGATTTTGTATCGGTATGGGCGTTGAAGATAACGGGATTATCCCTGAAACGTACGTTCTCTTCGGGTATCGTGCCGTTCAGCAGGGCGTTTATGCCCGCCGTATTGGTCATCAGGTTCGAAACTATTCCATAGACGGATGGCTCCCCGTAAATTATGTGCACGTAATCGCTTGCATAGTCCAGAAAAGTTAGGTCGTGCTCTATCAGCAGCACACCGCTCCCCTTCTCAGCAAGCCTTCGGATCAGCATCGCCACCCTTATCCTGTTATTTACATCTATGAATGAACTGGGTTCATCGAAGAAATAGTAATCGCTTTTCCTGGAGGCGGCGACTATTAAGGCGAGCTTCTGCAGCTGGCCGCCGCTCAGTTCGGAGGGAAGCTTATCCAGTTCTCCCGAAAATTCCAGCTCGCTAATCCAGCTGGCTGCCTCCCCTTCATCATATTTATCGATCATCTCCCTGACCGTTTTGGGCCATAGGGCCGGGATCTGGTAAATTGCCTGTGGCTTAAGCGAAACCTTCAGGCTTCCAGACGAAAGCTCCTTTATATAGTTAAGCATGATGTTGCCCTTGAAGTGGGAAATCACATCGTTCCAGCTGACCTGGCTGTCATATGAGCCCAGATTGGGTACCATGTTGCCCGAAAGGATGTTTATCGCGGTAGTCTTTCCTATGCCGTTTTTCCCGGTCAATCCGACTATGTACCCGCGTTTCAGCTGTGGAAGCCTGTAAAGCCTGAACGTATTAGGGCCGTACTGATGCATCCTCGCTTCGCCGACCTCCGAGGGAAGGTTTATTATGTCTATAGCATCGAAGGGGCATTTCTTTACGCATATGCCGCATCCTATACAGAGGCTCTCACTGATCACCGGGTAACTATCGGCACCGAATTCTATAACCTTCTCCCCTGATATCTGGGGTGGGCAGAACCGCTGGCACTCGTGATTGCATTTTGTAGGCTTGCATACGTCCCTGTCTATCACCGCCACCCTGGTCGATTGCATGTAGTGAAGGGGTGGACGTTGGTTTTTAACTCTGTCGATGGTTCCCCGTGGCCCCCCTTTTCACTATCCCCTCACGGTTTCCAAGGATAACAGACCATGGGCATTAAATTTCGTCCTGTAGGTGTTTCCAAAAGCTATCGACCATAGGAAGATACCCCGGTCCTTCGGTAAGCCTGCGCTTAACGGCCAGCGAGCCCATGGGCTCCATCTTCAATGATTCAAGCGCCCTTAATGAAGCCCTTACGTACCTTTCCGCGTCAAAACCGCCATAGGTCATGAAATACCCAACGCGCTTGCCCGCAGTTCCCCGGAGGCTCTTTAAAAGCCGGTTAAATGGCGGGCAACTGACGGTCCATTTTGGGCTGCCCATCAGAATTAGGTCATATTTGCTGACATCAAGCAGCCCAAGGTCTATGTCGACATAGCTTCCGGGAAAAAATGAAAGAATAAGCCATTGCCAGTATTCCCTGTCTTTTTTAGGGGAGGCCCGGAGGATAGTTACTTCGTGACCGGCTGCATCATTCATAAGCCTGGCCGCCACTTTGGCGGTGGCTCCACGCCAGCTGAAATATGCAATCAGTATTTTCAACGACCCTTGGTTAAGCCACTGGTAAATATCGGTTGTGTTAGGATCAAGGCCGCAATAGCGATCCCTGATCAGACCCTAAAATGGGCCCTGCAACGGGGTTCATAAACGTCCTCTCCACCAATCAATATGCTCTTGTTGGAGGTGATCTTTCTGGCGGAAAAGGTGGCCGGTTCACCGCATATCATGCAGACCGCCGTCAATTTGATAACTTCGTCGGCTATAGCCAGCAGGCCGGGCATGGGCCCAAACGGCTCGCCCAGATAATTCTTGTCAAGACCGGCGATTATCACCCTCTTCCCGTTGTTAGCCAGACCTCCTACGACATCTATGACGCCTTCATCGAAGAACTGGGCTTCGTCTATTCCGATGACTTCATAGCCCTTGGACTGGGGCACTATCTCGGCTGACCCGTTCACCGCTATGGCCGGCATATACCTGCCATCATGGCTTTTGACTATATCCTTTAATCTAGTGTCGATAGAATGTTTGAAAAGAGCTACCTTCTTGTTCGCAAAATTGTAACGCTTTAATTCTATGAGGAGCTCTTCGGTCTTCCTTGAGAACATGGGGCCTGAATAGACCTTGATCCAACCGCCCATGGACAGCTTTTAAACCCTAGGCTTTTAAGCATTAAGGAGCCTGTCTGAAAGGAAACGTGGTTTAATAATAGTGTTAAGCGGATGGTGCAACCTTGCATCTACCCCCTTCGACTTATACCTAGACTTTTTAAATATATTTATTAACCTTGTAACACAGTTTCCATACAATGAGAGTACATCTTCCACTGCTCAATAACCTTGTGGCCATCGAGGTAGCTAAAAGACACGGGATGAGTGTGGAACTTAACTTTGATACAAGGAAGCTGGGCACCAGCAGGGAGGAGGTGCTGGCGGTAAGGGATGCGGGGAGGGGTATAGCTAAGAGCGTCCATGGTCCATTTATGGATCTAAACCCCGGGGCCCTTGACCAGGATGTCAGAAAACTCACGCTTGACAGGTTGGTGTGGGCTATCGAAACAGCCACGCTCTTGGAGGTTGATGACTTGATTATCCATGACGGCTACATCCCCCTCATATACGGCTATCCATCCCTGAAAGGCGGATGGCTCCAGAGGGCCAGTGAGCTCCTTGTGGAGATCTCAAAAATGGGAAGGGATAGGGGGATAAGGGTGCTCTTGGAGAACATGTTCGCGGACGATCCCCTGATGATCAAGGCGCTGGCTGAAGAAGCCGGGCTGAATATCTGTCTGGATGTAGGTCATATCTCCTTTTCATCAAATATCGCAGTGGAGGAATGGGTGAACGTCCTTCATCCATTAATAAAGGAAGTGCATGTCCATGACAACGATGGGGCTTCAGATGAACATCTGGCGCTTGGAGCCGGCACCATCAAATTTGATCCAGTCATTTCCTTAATTTCCATGTTCACCTTAGAACTGGGCAGCGAGGCTGACTTGGAAGCTTCAATCGATTATATGAGGGAAAGGGGATGGATCTAGAGGAATTTAAAGTCGCGATAGAGGATACCAAGAGGCTGGTGACGGCGAGCGCGATAAGAGCGTTTAACCGAAATCTAATCAATGTCACGCTCATGGGAAGCACAGTTAACTCCGAATATAAGATCATAAATCAGGACCTGGATTTCCTGGTGGTTATTGGCAGGCTTAATGCGAACGATATAAGGGCATATGCCGTGGCTCTGGCGGATATAAAGGGGAAATCAAAACAGGTAAGGATAGAATGGACTATCAAGGACGGCCCATGGAAGCCGTCTATAGACGGTAAACCGCTTATAGCTGTACATATGAACCTGGAAACGCAGCTGGCAGTATGGAGGAGGGCCACCCATCAGACCAATCTGGCGAGGAGCATGTTCCTCAACTGTGAAACACTACATGGCCCACCTCTTAGGGACCTATTCCCGATTCTGCCATATACCCCTCAGAAGGCGCTTTCGGACTGCTACGCCTTCCCCTGGCTCAAGGGGCTCCTGTTTGCCGCAGTTAAAATGAAGCCAGATTCTAGGTTCGAGTTGTTCCAGTATGCCACGCTCAGCGCCGCCCTCAATTATAGGCTGCTTAAGGGGGGGAGCGAAGGTAGAATCGAGGCTGCAAAATCGATGATGAAGAACAGGCCCCGGTGGTCAGGGCTTCTGTCAAGTGTGCTAGAGGGCAGGATGGAGGTTAACCCCAGGGCCGATCTACGGGACCTCAGGAGGGCAATCGAATTTATAGACGAGCTGGAGGAGGA